>CAJTSM010000004.1 GCA_910578935.1 uncultured Oscillibacter sp.
TTGAACATTCCTCCTTTAAAAATTACGGTCCGTCCGAACATCCGACGCCCCCTCCAGGATTCGTGTCGGGGCTAGCCTCATCCCACATCAAGCCTGGAATTGGCCCCTTCCGTCCGTCGTCCGCAAATGCAATCTAACAGGAAAAAAAAGCCCTGACAAGGCTTTTTCTGGCCTTTTAACCGAACTGAAAATTGCCGTCCGATAGCCTAGCCGGATTTGCCGGAAGGAAGTAACGCAGCCCAGATTTTCCCAATTTTCCGTCCTCCGGCCGCAGCGGACGAAAGCCGCGGGCAGGTCCCTTTGGCGCAGCGCAGCGCCCCCCCGCCCCCGGCTCCCGAGAGTTCCTATTCGACTTTCCGCTCCTCCCTTTGGGGAAGGAAATACTTCTGCCCGATCTGAACCAGCGTACCCTCTTCCACCATGCGGTGGAGCAGCAGCGTACACTGCTTGGGCTGAATATGAAGGAGATCTACGATATCCTGCCGGTAGGCAAACCCCTCCTGGGCAAGATACTTTAAAACGGTTTCCCGATGCTGTTCCGGTGGCACCACGGTGCCGGGGAGGTAATACTTGCCGCCCACCCGGACCAGCCGTCCCAGTTCCGTCAAGCGCCGGAGCCGGGAATATGTGGCCGTCTTGGACAGGCCCAGCAGCTCCGACACATCGCCCCGGGAAACAAACCCCCTCTCCAGCGCCCGCTGGAGGACCCGCTCATCTTCGGCGTCCCGGCCGTCGTCCCGCCGCAGGTCCCGGAGGGTCACCCGTTCCAACCCGCCCCGGATCAAGGCGGTCCGGGTGATTCGGGACAGCCGCGGAAGGTCCAGCGGCTTCCGGGACTGCTCCGTCAAAAGGACGTGGGGGTCTTCTCCGGGTTTCCGCCGCCGCCGCTCCTCCTCTAAAATCCGGCGGACGGCGCTGGTCATGGATACGCTCCGGTCCGGCAGGCGGAGAATCCCCTCCTGAAAATCCACCTGCTTCCAGGTGAGGGAAATCATCTCCTGGGCCTGGAGGCCCAGCTGCCAGCCAAGCCACATCGCCAGGCCGGCCGCCGTATCACGTTCCGCCTGGAGAAGCTTCCACAGCTTGAACTCGTCCAGCTGGGCGGGCGGAGGCTTGGGGGCTTTCCGGGCCGGAGCGCTGGCGGAAAAACGGAGCTGGAGCGTCGCCACCTCCACGCCGCTGATCCGGGCGGCTTCCGGCCAGTCCATGCGGTCCAGACAGCGGATAATCCAGTCATAGCGCAGATCCAGCAGCCGCACATCCCGAAGCCCGCCCCGGTCCAGCGCCTGACGGGCAATCCGGGAGACGGATTCCAGACGCATGGGCTTACGCTCCCGGGCGGAAAGAAGGACATGGGGGTCCCCCGGCTCCTCCCGGGCTTCCTTTGCCTCATGGAGCTTCCAGAGGAAGGCGCGGACTTCCCCGTCCAAGGGGACCATCCGGTCCGGCAGCTCCAGCCGGCCGTCCAGAAAAGAAACTTGATCCCAGGTCAGAGCGGCGATTTCCTCCCGGGTCAATCCCTGTAACCAGGCCAGCCGGAGGACCACGGCCTCCGGCCCGCTTTGCTCCCGCTCCAGGAGGCGGCGCAGGGCTCCTTCGTCCAGGCGGCGGTTTTTCTCCATTGCGCTTCCCTCCCCAGCCGGCCTTGCGTTATTTTTGTACGGCAAATAAAACGGACTTTTGGAATTTTCTTCCTTTTATCGTTTGCCCCGGCGTTTCAGGCCTCGTTTGAAAACCGGCAGAATGACAGGTCCGGGCAGATTTTTCGCCGGACAAGACACTTTTTCGCAGGCGGGCTGCCGCCCGGCAAGGAACATCAACGCAGTCCCAACGGAAAAAGACGCTCTGTGACGGCGTTTTGACATTGTTCAAACAAGGCCTAGTTGCCTGCGGCGGCAGGGTGTTCCGCCTCTCGGGAAACGCCGGTTACCTCCACGCCGGTGAGGTCCCAGCATCCATAAGGAGTTACCAGTCCGCCGGTGAGGCGGCCCTGGCGCACAGTGAAAATAGCGTCGTAGGGTTCCTGATCCATACGGGACCGGAGGGCGCCTGAGATTAGATACTTTCCGTTTTGCAGCACGCTGCCGGAAAAGCGGTTCCGGCGGCTGAGCAGGCGCAGTTCCCCGGACACATTCCCGGCGTCCTCCTGAAGCAGCAGCTCTCCCGCCCTGGGGCCCAATTGGCTTTGCAGCAATACGGTGTAGCAAACTTTTTTCACAGCATCACTTCCTGTTATGGTTTGATTATAAATTGGCAAGCGCTTTCACCAAAGGGACAATTTTGCAAAAAACGTCTAATTTTGGACATAATTGTATTAATTGTCAAAACTTGTAGAATCCCGCTTCCACCCCGTGAAAAAAAAGAGGACGGGAAAACCCGTCCTCTTTGCTCGCGCTCCGCCCTCACGGCGTCCAGTTCCACTCCCCCTTTTCCCGCAGCGTCTGCCAAACGGCGCCCGCCGCGCTGCGTTCCGCCGCCCGTTCCAGGGCGTCCGCCAGTTCCTCCGGCGGCAGGACCGCTCCTCCCCGGACCCAGCTCTCCAGCAGCGACAGCAGCACAGCCTGGCCACAGCGGCGCTCCTGTTCCTCCGCCGCCCGGTCCGGCGCCACGCCGCAGCGGTTTCGGTAATAAAGTTGAACCGCTTCCAGCACCTCCTCCAGGGGAATCATCTCCCTCAGTCCCGCCTGGCCGTCCCGGTCCAGCACGGCCCGGTAAAACGCCCGCTCCTCCGCCGCCCGGTCCAGCAGGTCCAGCAGCGCCTGCCGCCAAGTCACGCAGTCCGCCAAGCGGCGCAGCAAAAGCGCCCGCTCCTGCCGGGCGGACCAGGCAAATAGCCCATAGACATCCTCAAAATGATAATAAAAAGACTGCCGCCGGAGTCCGCACCGCTCCGTCAACTCCCGGACCCGGAGCTGGTCCAGCGGCTTTTCCCGCAGCAGCGCCCGCAGGGCGGCGCTCAGCCCCCGCCTGGTTCGGTTTTCATATTCCGGCATAAATTCCTCCGATCCGCCGGGGCCATCCGGCCCGGCTCCTTTCCGTCATTTCTCGCTTCTCCGGTGGAAAGTCCGTTTTTTCGCCGCTTTAAGCATACTCTACGCCCTTCTTCCCGTCAAGATTCCGCTCTTTTTCATTTTCCTGGTTCTCTCGACAAATTCAGACAAGTTATTTCCCGAATATTGTGTATGATAGCGGCAGCACCCAGCTACATTTTGTGTTTCATTAAAGAAAGGAAGATCTGTCATGACCGTGCTTTCCAAAGAGTATCTGCTGTTGTTCAACGCCGTTACCGACGCGGAGCATACCCTTGCCCTGCTGCGGGAATCTCTGCTGGAGGCCCAGCGGCAAGCAGAAGAACTTTTTCTGGAAGAGGACAGCGGGGACAATCCGCCTGGAGAATCCTGACTATCCTTCCCCGGCTCAGGGAAAAGCCGTTGACCTTCCGGAAATATTGGCGTATAATGGCGCTATATTCCGGAAACCGCCGTCTCCTCAGGGGCGGAGGCCGGCCCATGGAGGATTCCTATGCCCAGTATTTCTGTCATCGTTCCCGTCTATCAGGCGGAAAAATTCCTGCATCGCTGTCTCGACAGCATTGCCCGCCAGACCTTCTCCGATTGGGAGCTGATTCTGGTAAACGACGGGTCCACCGACGGCTCCGCCGCCCTTTGCGACCAGTTCGCCGCCAAGGACAGCCGGGTCCGGGTGTTCCACCGCAAGCGCAACCAGGGCGTCAGCGAAGCCCGGAACCTGGGACTCAATGAGGCCAGGGGGGATTACGTCGCCTTTCTGGACGCTGACGACTGTTATGAGTTTCAGGCCTTGGAAACCCTTTGGAATCTCCGGGAGCAGTCCGGCGCGGATGCCGCCGCCTGCGGCCTCACCTACCTGTTTCCCGACGGGAAGCAGAGCGTACAGAGCCAGCTTCCCGCCGGAATCTTTGGCGAGAGGGAAATCCGGGAAAAGCTGATTGACCCCCTGGTGGGGGACCGGCTGACGCAGCCGGTGTTCAACGGCTACAGCGTCTGCTACCTCTTTTCGGCGGAAATCATCCGCAAAGCCCGCATCACCTTTGACGGGCCTTATCTGGAGGACGAGCTGTTCGTCCTGGAGTACTTCTGCAACGCCCGTTCCCTGGCGGTGACGGACCAGCCCCTGTACCGCTATTTCCTTCACGGGGAATCCGCGACGCATCATTATATGGAAAACTTCTCCCAGGTCTTCTCCCGCTTCATGGAGCGGAAAGAGGCCCTGGTCGCCAAATACGGCCTGGAATCCTCCCGCCCCCAGTGGCGGGAGAGCTCCAACTGGGCGGGCCTGCTCATCGCCGTGGGCAACGAGTACGCCCGAGACAACCCCAAGTCCATCCGCCAGCGGCAAAAGGCCGTAAAGGAGTTCTGCCGCCGTCCGGAAATGGAGAAGGCCATCCGGGAAGTGGTTCCCGCGGGCCTCAGTCCCAACAAGCAGATGGTGGCTAATCTGGTCCGGGGGAAACACTTTTTTACCCTGACCCAGCTCTACCGTTTAAAAAACCGGATCTGAGGGGAAACGCCATGACGCTTCTGAAGGAAAGTTATCTCTGCCGCCTCCTGGCCCTGTTCCTGGCTGTTTACCAGGACAGCGGGATTCACCGCTTGGCCGTCCGGGCCGGGGCCTGGTGCAACCGTCAAATTGACGAAAGCGCCGTCCTCCGTCCCCTGTGCCGGGAAGGAGCTGTGGCTCGTTCCTGGCCGGACAGCCGGGTTTGCAACCTCCTGTCCCGGCTGGTGAATCTGCCGGGGCGGCTTCTGCGGAAATTTTACCTGCTTCTGGAGGGAACTTTTCAGGACAGCTTTTTCGCCCGGCTGGCCTTTCGCCTGGGAGACGAAACCGCCGTGGCCGAGGGCTGGCTGATTCTTCTGCTGTGGGTCATTCCCTATGAATACTGGAACAACGCATACACCCTCATGGCCTTTGCCCTTCTTCTGCTCCTGTTTCACGCCGGGGCCATGGGCCGGGGAAACCGCCGTCTGGATATAGAAACCGTCGGTTTTTTCCCTGTCCTTTTCTTTGGGGCGGTCGTCCTGGGGGTGGTCTTCTCCCTGACTCGGAACGCCTCCACCCGCTTCTTGATCTACCACATTTCCGCCGCCCTCTGCGTCCTGGTGACGGTCAGCGCCCTGCGCTCCGTGGAAGAGCTGAAACGTTTGGCGGCGGGGGCCTCCGGCTGTGTGGCCGCCTCCTCCCTGTATGCCGTCTTCCAGCGCCTCTCCGGCCTGGAGGTCAACGAGTCCTATGTGGACATGGATCTGAACGCCGATATGCCCAGCCGGGTCCTCTCCTTCTTTGACAATCCCAACACGTTTGCCGAAGTACTGCTTTTGCTGCTGCCCCTGACCCTGGCCCTGATTCTGTGCTCTAAGCGCCTGTTTTCCAAGCTGGCGGCTTCCGCGGCCTTTGTCCTGGGGGCCGCCGCTCTGGGCATGACCTACTGCCGCGCCGCCTGGATCGGTGTCGCCTGCGCCATGGTGGTGATGCTCTTCTTGTGGAAGCCGAAACTGCTGCCCCTCTTCTTTGCCCTGTGCATCCTGGCGGTGCCCTTCCTTCCGGGCAGCATCTGGAACCGCATTCTCACCATCTTCGACGCCTCCGACTCCTCCACCAACAGCCGTTTTCCTCTGTTTAAAGCGGGATTGGAGGTCATCGCCCGCCGCCCCCTCTCCGGCGCGGGCCTGGGCACCGCCGCCGTCCAGCGGTACGTGAAGCTGCTGAACTTCTACCACGCCCGGACTCCCTTCGTCCACTCCCACAATATCTACCTCCAGGTCTGGGCGGAGATGGGAATCTTAGGTTTCGTGGGCTTTGCGGGCTCCGCCCTTTGGGGGGTGAAGCGGGCGGCCCACGCCGTCCGGCACTGTGCGGACGGCGCCGCCAAAACCATCACCGCCGCCGCCTGCGCCGCCCTGTGCGGGGCCCTGGTCTGCGGTCTGGCGGACTATATCTGGAACTATCCCCGGGTGATGTGCATCTTCTGGTTCGTCTTCGCCTTAGCCCTGGGCGGAGCGAAGCTCTGCGGGCAGAGCATCCGGCAGGCTGAGTGAAACGAAAAAGAGCTCCGGCGGGCTTCCGCCGGAGCTCTTTTTCGTTTCACTCAGCTCTTGCTGGGCAGCACCGAGGCGATGGACCCGGCAAAGGCGCTCAGCGGCATGGTCTGTAGAACCACATGGCCCGGTCCGGTAATCACGGTGTTAAACATGCCCTCCCCGCCAAAGAGGACGTTTTTCACCCCTTTTACAGACTGGATATCAATGGAGCAGGTTTCGTCCATTATCGCCAGATTTCCGGTGTCCACAATCAGCTGCTGGCCCGGCGCCAGATCATATTCCACGGCGGAGCCGTCGATTTCCAAAAAGACGCGCCCCCGGCCGGAGAGTTTTTGCATAATGAATCCCTCTCCGCCGAAGAATCCCGCGCCCAGTTTTTTCTGAAAGAAAACGGACAGCTCCACCCCCTGCTCCGAGGCCAGGAAGGCGGACTTTTGGCACACGATAGACTTGCCCGGTCCGATCTCCACCGCCCGGATCGCTCCGGGGAAACTGGAGGCAAAGGCGATCATCCCCGGCCCGCCCTTGGCGGTGTAGAGATTCTGGAACATGGATTCCCCGGAGAACATCCGGCCAAAGGCCTTGCCCAGACTGCCCCCGGCGGAGGTCTGCATCTCCATATTGGGGCTCATCCACACCATAGAGCCCTTCTCCGTAATCATGGTTTCTCCGGCATTCAGATTGCAGATCACCACAGGCATCGGCTCACCCTTGATTTCATAATTCATCACGGCACACTCCCTTTCGTTTCATTCCCCTCTGGGGTTTGTCGTATCTCACTATAGCAAAGCCTTCCTCTTCCCGCAAGGGCCGGAACAAAAGAGGGCACCTTTTGCCGCCTCTCCCGCATAAAGCATCCCGCTCCCGGGCATCCTAGGGGGAACACCACCGTCACAAGGAGGCGCGCTATGAACAATAAACGGATCGGACGCCGCACCATTGCCCTGGAACATCCCCCCTCCGTCATCTCTTATGCCAACATCGGCGGCAAGCTGGAGGGGGAGGGCCCCCTGCGGGAGCACTTTGACGAGCTGGACCAGGACTCCTTCTTCGGGGAAAAAACCTGGGAGAAGGCGGAGTCCATGATGCAAAAGCGGGTTCTTCAACGGGCCCTGGACCAGATCAAATTAAAGCCGGGCGACCTGGATTATATTTTCGCCGGGGACCTGCTGAATCAGTGCATTGGGTCCTCCTTCGGCCTGCGGGAATTCGGCGTGCCCTTCTACGGGCTCTACGGGGCCTGCTCCACCATGGGGGAGTCGTTGTCCCTGGCGGCCATGACCATTGACGGCGGCTTTGCGGAAAAAGCCGCCGCCATGACCTCCTCTCATTTCTGCACGGCGGAGCGGCAGTACCGGATGCCCGTGCCCTACGGCAACCAGCGTACTCCCACCGCTCAGTGGACCGCCACCGCCGCAGGATGCACTATTTTGGCCTCAGAGGGCCCGGGGCCCTATATCACCCACGTCACCTGCGGAAAAATCGTGGACAAAGGGATTGCCGACGCCAACAACATGGGCGCTGCCATGGCCCCGGCGGCCTACGACACTCTCTCCGCCTTCTTCCAGGACACGAAAACCAAACCCCAGGACTACGACCTGGTCGTCACCGGGGACCTGGGGGAGCTGGGCCATGCCATCGTCCGGGACTTTTTCTCCAAGGACGGCATCGACATGGGGGAGCATTTCCAGGACTGCGGCCTCCTCCTCTACGACCGGGAAAAGCAGGACATGCACGCCGGGGGCTCCGGCTGCGGCTGCTCCGCCTCGGTGCTCAACGGCTATCTTCTTTCCGGGATGCGGCAGGGAAAATGGAAAAAAATTGTCTTCGCCCCCACCGGGGCCCTGCTCTCCCCCACCTCCAGCTTCCAGGGGGAGTCCATCCCCTCCATCTGCCACGCCCTCTGCATCTCCGCCGCCAAGTGATAAGAGGCCCGGAAACCGGGCCTCTTGTTACATATCCCACAAGGAACTGCTCAGTATTCTTGTCTAAATTGACGGTTGACTTTGGTATGAAATCAGACTATAGTATCCTCTGCAAGTCCGATATCATACTATAGGGGGCCAAAAATTATGGACGCATACCGCCTATTTCAGGAATACCTTCAGCTCCAACACCAAATTGACGAATTTTATCACGAGCTGGCCGTCCGGCAAAAGCTCTCCGACAGCGCCCTGCTGGTATTGTGGACCCTGTTGGAGCTGGGGGAGGGCTGCACGCAGACCGATATCTGCCGCCAGTTCGCCCTCACCAAGCAAACCGTCCACTCCTCCGTGCGGAAGCTGGCGAAAGACGGCTTCCTGTTCCTCCTTCCCGGCCCAGGGCGGGAGGTCCGGGTTTATCCCACCAAAATGGGCCGCGCCCTCATTCAGGAAAAAATTGTCCCCCTCAAAAACGCCGAGGAAGCCGCCTCCCGGCGCATGGGAACGGAGGAGCTGGAAACCATGCTCCGCCTGACCCGGAAATGGCTCTCCCTGTTCCAGGAGGCAGCGGCCTCCATCCCCAAAATATAGACCCGCCGGAGCTTTTCCGGCGGGCGCGAGATACAGAGAAAGGAACTCCTTATGCACATCCATTTGTCCGAGCATTTCACCCATGGAAAGCTCCTGCGCTTCACTTTCCCCACCGTCGTCATGCTGATCTTCACCTCTATCTATGGCGTGGTAGACGGCGTGTTTGTCTCCAACTACGCAGGCAAAACCGCCTTCGCGGCGGTGAATCTCATCATGCCCGCCCTGATGATCTTCGGCACCGTGGGCTTCATGCTGGGCACCGGCGGCAGCGCCGTGGTGGCCCGGACCATGGGGGAGGGGGATCTGCCCCGGGCCGGCCGCTACTTCTCCCTCATCACTTATACCGGGATCATCGCCGGTCTGGTCCTGACAGTCCTGGCCGAGCTTATCATGGACCCCCTCTGCATCCTCCTGGGGGCGGAGGGGGAGATGCTGGCCCAGGCCGTGCTCTACGGGCGCATCCTCTCCCTGGCCCTAATTCCCTTCATTTTGCAAAACATGTTCCAGAGCTTTCTGGTGGCGGCGGAGCGGCCCAAGCTGGGCCTCTGGCTCACAGTGGCGGCGGGCCTCACCAATATGCTGGGAGACTGGCTGCTGGTAGGGGTTCTGCCCTGGGGGGTGGCCGGAGCGGCCATCGCCACGGTGGCCAGCTCTTTCGTGGGAGGCGTAGTGCCCCTGGTGTACTTTCTTCTGCCCAACAAGACCCCTCTCCAGCTGAGCAAAACCCGGTTTGAAGGCCGGGTGCTGGCTCAGACCTGCTCCAACGGCTCCTCAGAAATGATGGGCAATCTCTCCACTTCCCTGGTCAGCATCCTCTATAACTTCCAGCTGATGCTCCTGATTGGAGAAGACGGCGTGGCGGCCTTCGGGGTCATCATGTACGTGAACTTCATCTTTATCGGCGTCTTCATGGGCTACTCCATCGGCGCGGGCCCCGTGGTCAGCTATCACTACGGCGCGGGAAATCAGGAGGAACTCCGGAGTCTCCTCCGGAAAAGCCTTCTGCTCATGCTGGCGGGCTGCGCCGGGCTCACCGCCGCCGCCGTGGGATTGGCGGGCCCCCTGTCCCGGATTTTCGTGGGCTACGACCGGTCACTGCTGGCCCTCACCACCCGGGGCTTCCGGCTGTACGCTCTGTCCTTCCTGGCCATGGGCTTCAACATCTTCGGCTCCGCCTTCTTCACCGCTCTGGGGAGCGGCGTAATCTCCGCCGCCATCGCCTTCTTGCGGACCCTGCTGTTTCAGACGGCGGCCATTTTCGTCCTGCCCCTCTTCCTGGGGCTGGACGGCATCTGGCTGGCGGTGACGGCGGCGGAAGCGCTGACCTTGTTTGTCACCGCCCTGTTTCTCTTCACCCAGCGGAGGCATTACGGCTACGGCGGCTAGGCCTTCAGGTCCATCCCCGCCGTGCCCCCCACCACGATGACGGCGGGGGCCTCCGCCCCGGCCTCCCGCGCCCTCTCCGCGATGTCGTTCAACGTCCCCCGGACCGCCATGGGCCGGGGGGCGTTTTCGCCGGAGATCACGGCGGCGGGCGTTCCCGGCGGCAGCCCGGCCCCCATCAGACGGCGGGCAATCTTCTCCAGTTGGGACAATCCCATGAGAAACACCAAGGTCCCCGGCAGGCGGGCCAAATCCTCCAAACACTCCGGCATTCCGTCCGCTGAATCCGCCGTGTGGGCGGTGACCACATGAAATCCCCGGCTCACTCCCCGGTGGGTGACGGGAATCCCCGCTCTGCCGGGGACAGCCACGGCGGAGGTGACGCCGGGGACATACTCCCATTCGATTCCGGCGGCCTGGAGGGCCAGGGCTTCCTCCCCGCCCCGGCCAAAGACAAAGGGGTCCCCGCCCTTGAGGCGGACCACCGTCTTTCCCTCCCGGGCCTTGGCAATCAGCAGGGCGTTGATCTCCTCCTGAGCCGCGGAGTGCCGTCCCCGCCGCTTGCCTACATAGATTTTTTCCGCCCCCTCCGGGGCCGCGTCCAGCAGCTCCGGGGCCAGAAGGCCGTCGTAGACCACCGCGCCGCAGCGCTCCAGCAGCCGGAGTCCCCGGACGGTAATCAAGTCCGCCGCCCCACAGCCCGCGCCCACCAAATAGACTTTCCCAGCCCTGGGCGTACCCGTCAGCACCGCCGCCAGCGCGGCCTCCTCCAGGGGGAAGCCCCTCTCCAGGCAGACGGAAAACAGCCGGGAAAACACGGCGGCGCGTTTTTCCTCCGGAAGTCTCTCCCGGACCATAGGGCGCAGGGAGGCCAGATAGGCCAGCAGCGCCCCAAAGCCCTCCGGGACCGCCGCCGAAACCCTCCGCTTCACCCAGGCGGCGGCGCTGGGACTGGCCCCGGCGGTGGAGACGCCCACGGTCAAATCTCCCCGCTTCACCAGGGCGGGAAACAGGAACGTACACCCCTCCTTGTCGTCCACCGCATTCACCGGGATGTCCTTTTTCCGGCAGAGGGCGGCAATCTCCCGGTTGGCCTCCCGGCTGTCCGTGGCGGCAATCACAAAAAACGTTCCTTCCAGCATGGCGGGTTCAAAGGTCCGGCGAAGCAGCGTCAGCCCCGGCACGGCCTCGATTTCCGGCAGGATCTCCGGCGCGGCCACCGTGAGCCGGGGTCCGTAGGGCAGGAGTTTTTGGAGCTTTCGCGCCGCCACGGTCCCGCCCCCCACTACCAGCCCCTCCCGGCCCTCCAAGTCCATAAAAAACGGAAAGTACCCCATGTCAGTCCTCCTCCGCCAGATCACAGAAATAGCGCCAGCCCCCCGGTCCGTAAACCCGGTCCAGACGGACGCCCATGACCCGGGCCAATACTCCGCTCTGATAAATCTCCTCCGGCCCGCCCAGGGCCAGCAGACGGCCCTCTCCCAGCACGGCCGCACTGTCCGCCATGGTCAGGGCCAAAGAGAGGTCGTGGAGAACCAGAGCCACGGCCTTCCCCTCCGCCGCCAGGCGGCGGGAAAGGGCTAAGACCTCCAGCTGGTGCCGCACATCCAGGAAGGCGGTGGGCTCGTCCATCAAGACGGTTTCCGTCTCCTGGGCCAGGACCAGGGCGAGATACACCTTCTGCCGCTGTCCCCCGGACAGCTCCGGCAGAGGCCGGTCCGCCAGGGCCAAGGCGTCCGCCGCCTCCAGGGCCCGGTCCACGGCCTCATAGTCCTCCCGGCTGTAACGCCGGGGATAGGACAGATAGGGAAACCGCCCGTGGAGAACCATCCGCCGGGCCGTGATGCGGGGTACCGTCCGGGACTGAGGCAGATAGGCGATCTTCCGGGCAGCCTGCCGGGAATTGTAGTCCCCCAGAGCCTTTCCGTCCAGCAGAATCTCCCCGCCAAGAGGCGGTAGAAGGCCGGATATGGTCCGCAGGAGCGTACTCTTCCCGCAGCCGTTGGGCCCCAGCAAAGCTAGGACCCGGCCGGGCCGGACCGCCAGGGATACCCCTTCCAGCACGGTCCGGCCCGGATAGCCCGCCGCAAGATTTTTCACTTCAAGCATGGCTGTTCCCCCTTCCCCGCCTCTGCCGCAGCAGCAGCCAGAGGAAGAACGGCCCGCCCAGCAGGGACAACACCACCCCTACCGGCAGCTCGTAGGGGGCGAACAGCGTCCGGGCCAGAATGTCGCACAGCGTCAGCAGCGCCGCCCCTCCTAAAGCCGCCGCCAGCAGCAGCCGGGCGGAGCTGTCCTCCCCTACCAGCCGCCGAACCATATGGGGAGCGATCAGGCCCACAAAGCCCAAAAGGCCCGCGAAGCTCACCGCCGCCCCCGCCAGCGCCGCCGCCAGAGCCAGCAGAACCAGCCGCAGCCGCCGGGCCGGAAGCCCCAGGCTCCGGGCGGTTTCCTCCCCCAAAAGGAGCACGTCCAGCTCTCCCGCCAGAGACAGCGCCAGAAGAAACGCCGCCAGCACCACCCAGAAGGCTGGGGCCACCCGGCTCATGGAGAGGTTCGCCATGCCTCCCACCCGAAAGTCGGTGTATCCGTTCAGCGCGTCGGGAAAGAAGGTCAGCACCGTGTCGATCCCGGCGCTGAACATGCCGCTGACCGCCACCCCCGCCAAGACCAGCGTCATTTTGGACGCGCCGGTCCGTTCCGCGATCAGCAGCACCAGCAGCACACCTCCAAAAGCCCCCAGAAACGCGGCGAAGGGAACCGCCGCCGTCCAGGCGGGCCAGAGGGCGGCGCAAACCGCCGTACAGAGTCCCGCCCCGGCGTTGACGCCGATGACGTTGGGCGCCGCCAGGGGATTCCCCAGCACTCCCTGAATCACGGTCCCCGCCGCCGCCAGCGCCGCTCCCGCCAAAAGACAGCCGCAGGTCCGGGGCAGCCGGGCATAGAGCACGACCGGCACCGCCGGACCGCTCCCTCTTCCAAGCAAAACGGCCAAAACCTCTCCGGGCCTCACAGCCACCGCCCCCAGGCACAGGCTCATCAGGGCGGAGAGGCCCGCCAGTGCCGCCAGCGCCGGGAGGATATATTCAGTTCGGGTAAAGGATATCCGCGAGTCCTTCATAAGCTTCCCCCCAGCGGGCATTGGGCTTCAGGTTGTAGAGCCGGTGATCCAGGGTGATAAACCGTCCCTCCCTCACCGCCCTAAGGCCGCTCCAGGCGGGATTGGACAGCAGCGCCGCGTTCAGCGATTTCTGCGCCGCGGCGGCATCCGCCCCCTGGAGGACGGCAAAAATATATTCCGGGTCCCCGGCGATAATGCCCTCCATGCTCAGATTCTCCAGAAGGCCGCCGCCGTCGGCGACGTTGACGCAGCCCAGGTCCGCCAGCATCTCCCCCAGGACGCTTCCTTCGCTGCCCTTGGCTTTGCAGCTGCTGCCGCTGGCCCGGACATAGAGCACCCTGGGGGCGCTGCCATCCTGCCGGGCCACAGCGGCGTCCACCTGTTCCCGGACGGCGGTCCCGTAAGTCTCGTACCGCTCCGGCTGTCCGGTGAGGCGGGCGCAGACTTCCAGCATCCGCAGGTAGTCGTCAAAGCAGTCCACCTCAAAATAGGCGGCGGGGATTCCCGCCTGAGCAAAGGTATCCCTCAGCTCCAGATCCGCGGCGGTGTTGACGCTGGCCAGGATCAAATCCGGCTCCGCCGCCAGGAGCACCTCAAGATTCGGCTCCTTCACGGCCCCCAGGTCCGCCGCATCCTCCCGCAGTCCCAGGTCAAAGGAGGTCCAGGCATCCCCCGCGGCGGCAATCAGGGTATCCCGTCCCCCGGCCAGGCACCAGATATCGGCAAAGCTGCCGATCATCGCCGCCACCCTTTGGGGCGGCTCCAGCGAAAAGTCCCGGCCCAGGTCGTCCGTAAAAGACACGGCCTTTCCAGAAGGAGGAGGCGGGGCCCCGGCCCCTTCCGGCAAAGTCCCCCCACAGGCGGTCAAAAACAGCAGCGCAGCCAGCAGGCACAGGCGTTTCATGGATATTCTCCCCTCTTTTTTATGAAGCCGGGCTCTGCCCCGGCCCGCTCCTCCGGCCTTTCCAAACGGGCGGGCGCGGAGTCCCGCCCCTTCGGCGCGTCAACAGCAAGGAGGCGGACTCCAGGCCCGCCTCCTCTCCGTTAAAAATCGTATCTTCTTAAGCGTACTTCTCCACGATGGCGTTCAGGTCCTCCCGATGGCTCTCGGACCACTGGGCCCAGTTCTGACCCGCTGCGGCCGCCGCTTTCCCCAGCTCCACCAGCAGGGCGGGGATATCCTTCTCCAGGATTACCGCCCCCGCTTCTCCAAAGCGGGCTTTGTCCAGGGCGTCGCTGCCCCCCAGGAAGATCCGGAACGCCGGCTGGGGCTTCTTGTCCTCCAGCCGCACGCCCCCTTGGAAGCCGATCGTCCCCGCCTGATGGGCGGCGCAGCTGGAAGGACAGCCGGAAACCGTGATTTTCGGCAGGGCCCCGTCGGGAATCCCCGCCTCCCGAACCGCCTTGACCGCGGCTTGGAGCAGTCCCTGGCTGTCCCGAATGCCTTGCTGGCACACCGTCGCACCGATGCAGGCCACGCTGTACTCAAACTCCGTCTTCGCGCCGTCCTCCGTGACGGCCAGCACTTTTTCCACCCCGGCGGCGGGGAGGTTGATGATATACAGCGTCTCATCCGGCCCCACCCGGCACTCCGCGTTGCACAGGTCCTTAATGGCGGCATACAACTGGGCGGGCTTTTCCACCGGCAGCACGCCGCCGATGGGGTGGTACTTCACCGCGTACATCCCCAGCTGCTTCTGGGGGATAGCCCGGGGGTGGTCCAGAGTCCCGTCTCCTCCGCAGACATCGGCCAAGGCCTCCAGCCGGGGCAGCTCCAACCCGCCCGCCGCCTTCGCGGCCTCCACGTTTTTCAAAAAGGCCGCCTTCAGCCCCTCGGGTCCCAGGGTGTCCTGCATGAAGCGGGTCCGGGCCTTGGCCCGGTTCTCATAATTGCCGTGTTGGCAGAAGGTGTCCACCATGGCCTTGACATAATACAAAACATCCTGGGGGTTCACCGCCTCCTCTACCAGCACGCCCATGCGGTGGCCCATGGCCCCCAGCCCCCCGGCAATGCGGAGGGAGAAGGTCCCGTCCTCCCGGGCCTGGAAGCCCATGTCCCGAAACGCGCTGTGGACGGAGTCGTCCACACCGTTGGAAAACGCAATCTTCAGTTTCCGGGGCATGTGAATGTCCCGGCAGATGGAGAGGAGGTAGTCCGTCACCGCCGCCGCCCAGGGGGAGGGGTCAAACGCCTCCCCCTTCTGTACGCCGGAGAGGGGGCTGCACATCACGTTCCGGGGATTGTCTCCTCCGCCGCCCCGGCAGATCACGCCCACCCCGACGGCCTCTCCCATGATGGCGGGAACCTGCTCCGCCGCAAGGTCATGAAGCTGTACCGTCTCGCAGGTGGTGAGCTTCAGCCGCCGAACGCCGTATTTTTCCACCGTATCCGCCAGAAATTTCAGACGCTCCACCGTCAAGCGACCGGCAGGCATCCGCAGACGGAGCATATGCTTCGCGGGGTCCCGCTGGGCATAGCTGCCCATACCGCCGGAATAACCTTTGTAATCCTTCTTATCCAGCCTGCCCTCTTGAAAATCCTGAATTTTTCCGGAGAAGGTTTCGATTTCCTCCCGATAAGTTTGAAGCCATTTGGAGTCCACCATGAAGCGCCGCCCTCTTTCCAAGTATTCCGCCGTCCCGGCGGGAAGTCGTCCCGGTTATTGTACCACAAAGCCCATCCCTTCGCAATCCCCAATCACGGGCTCTCCAGGTCCTCCGGTTCCAAAAGGCGGAAGCCGTTTTCCGCCAGCAGCCGGGCAAAGACGCCCATTCCCGGAACCCTCCGGCCGGAAAAGGTGCCGTCGTAAACCTGCCTCACGCCGCAGCTGGGGCTCCGGGGTTGGAGAACCGCCAGCTCCGCCCCCGCCCGCCGGGCGATGTCCAGGGCCAGCTCCGCCCCCCGGCGGAAGGCTTGGTCCACGTTTTCCCCGTCCCGGGCAATCACCGCGCCGTCCACGATCTCCGCCGGGGTCCGGGGCGCCGGCAGTCCCCCCAGGACCTCCGGGCAGACGGGGACCGCTTCGTGGTCCTTGAGAAAGGCCAGCACCGTTTCATTTCGATTGTTCCCGCCGCTGTACTTGCAGTTCTCCCCCAGCAGGCAGGCGCTTACCAGCACCTTCACTCCTCCAGGCCCTCCAGGTAATGGACAAACTGCTGCGCCGTCCGTCCGGAGAACCCCCCGTGCCGGACCTCCCAGGCGTTGGCCTTCACCAGCAGTTCCTTTTCGTCCATCCGGATGCCCTGCCGCTGGGCCAGGGCCTTGACGATAGCCTGGAACTCCTTGGGGCTGGGGGCGTTGTAGTTGATGGTCACGCCGAACCGGGCCGCCAGGGACAGCTTTTCCTCCATGGTGTCGGAGCGGTGGATATCCCCGTGGTGCTCCATGTCCTGGCGGTCGTTCCAGGTTTCCCGAATCAGGTGCCGCCGGTTGGACGTGGCGTAGATCAGCACGTTTTCCGGCCTTGTTTCCACGCCGCCCTCGATGACGGCCTTGAGGAACTTGTACTCCACCTCGTTTTCCTCGAAAGAGAGGTCGTCAATGAAGATGATGAAACGGTAATTCCGGTTCTTGATCGACCCCAGGATATGGGACAACTCCCCAAACTGGTGCTTGTAAATCTCGATCATCCGGAGCCCTTGGTCGTAGTACTCGTTGATCAGGGCCTTAACGCTGGTGGATTTTCCGGTGCCCGCGTCTCCGTAGAGGAGCACGTTGTTGGCGTGCTTCCCCGACAAAAACGCCTCGGTGTTCCGGCGGAGCTCCGCCTTCTGCCGCTCATAGCCCAAGAGATCTTCCAGCCGCACGCCGTCCACATTGCTGATGGGCAGGAACTCCAGCTCCGCCTTCTCCCGCCGGATGCGGAAGGCCCGGTTCATGGCGAAGACGCCGTATCCGTACTGCTTGTAATAGTCTGTCACAAGACAGAACATCTCATGCCCGTCCTTTGCCTCCGAGAGGCGTTTCCGGAGAGTCCGCACCTGGGTGCTGACGTCCCGGTTATAGGTCCGTTCCCGCTTGGGGATGGCGTGGTAGTTGGTCAGGATGGTGAAACAGTCTGTGAGGAGGTACTGCTCCAGCTCAGAAAAATCATAGTGAAAGAGCTGGTGGAAGGCGGCAAAGTCATTTTCCGCAAAGTGGTTCACGCTGCCGCCCTCTGTGGCTCCCACCCGTTCGCAGGTCCGGGTGAAGGAGTTGTCGTTGGTCATGAGGACCCAGGTCAGGTAGCACTGCCAGAGGTTTTCATCGAAGCCGCAGATTGTGGAGAGGTCCAGAATGCGCTTGACCTGCGCATAGGTTCGCCGGAGCAGGGGCTCTTTCGCGCCGCCGTCCCTACAGTCCTGGACGATCTCCGCCAGGCGGACCAGAATGCTGTCCTCCCCTAAATCGCTGTAGAGCAGGAGATGGGGTAGAAGTCGGTTCATGTTGTCAGTCCTTTCCGTTTTGAAAAAACCGCCGTCTCCCAGGAGGCGGCGGTTTATGAGAGGGGGACGGGGCCTGTTCCCGCTGGGAACACTGCTTAAAAGACAGGCCCCGCCCCGGCCTCTCCGGTTTTTTCAGTTGGACGCCGTATCCGGGTCTGTATCGTCGCCCCAGAGCATGTTTTTCCGCAGTTCCGCGCCCACGGTTTCCATCTGGTGCTGGGCCAGCTGGCGGCGCTTGGCGTTGAAGAAGGTCCGGCCGTTCTTGTTCTCGGCAATCCACTTTCCGGCAAACACTCCGTCCTGGATGTCCGTCAGCACGGCCTTCATGTTCTTCTTCGTCTCCTCATAGGGGAGGATCCGGGGACCGGAGACATATTCGCCGTACTCCGCCGTGTCGGAGATCGAGTAGTTCATCATGGCCACGCCGCCCTTATTGATGAGGTCGATGATGAGTTTCATCTCGTGGATACACTCGAAGTAGGCGTTCTCCGGGGCGTAGCCCGCCTCCACCAGGGTTTCAAAGCCCATCTTCATCAGCTCCACCACGCCGCCGCAGAGGACGGCCTGCTCGCCGAAGAGGTCGGTTTCCGTCTCATCCTGGAAGGTGGTTTCCATCACGCCGCCTCTCGCGCCGCCGATGCCCGCGGCATAGGCCAGGGCCAGGTCCAGGGCCTTCCCCGTGGCGTTTTGCTCCACGGCCACCAGGCAGGGCACGCCCTTGCCGGCAACATAGGTAGACCGGACGGTGTGGCCGGGGCCCTTGGGCGCGATCATGGAAACGTCTACCCCGGCAGGAGGCACGATCTGCTTGAAGTGGATGTTGAAACCGTGGGCGAACATCAGCATGTTCCCCGCCTCCAGGTTGGGGGCGATATCCTTTTTATAGACATCCGCCTGGACCTCGTCGTTCACCAGGATCATGATGATATCGGCCCACTTGGCGGTATCCGCCACGGTCTGGACTTTCAATCCCGCCGCCTCGGCATTGGACCAGTTCTTGGAGCCCTGGCGCAGGCCCACGCACACGTCGCAGCCGGATTCCTTCAGGTTCAGGGCATGAGCGTGGCCCTGAGAGCCATAGCCGATGACGCCGATCTTCTTCCCGTCCAGCTTGCCCAGGTCGCAGTCCTTCTCATAGTACATTCTTGCCATATTCATATTCCTCCTTCAATTTGCTCTCGTCATATATTGTGCTCCGCCCTCTCTCGATGGCGATAGTACCGGTTTTCGCAATCTCCAGGATGCCGAAATCCTCCAGCATCTGAATCAGCGCCGCGTTCTTGCTCTGGGAACCGAAGACCCACACCGTCAAAGACTCCTTGTCCACGTCGATGATGTGACCCCGGAAAATGTTGGTCATCTGGATGATTTCATCCCGGGTGCCGTGGTCCGCCGCCCGGACCTTGATGAGGGCGATCTCCCGGCGGATACAGGTTTCCTCGTCAAAGATCTTCACCGCCTGGACCCCCAAGAGCCTGCGGCATTGGGTGGCCAGCTGGTTTGCCACCAGCTCGTCCGCCAGCAGCTCGATGGAGATGCGGGCGGTGTGGGGCCGGTCCGTGGCCCCGGAGACGATGGACTCAATATTGTATCCCTTCCGGGAGAAGAGCCGGGCCACCTGACTGAGAATCCCGGGAGTGTCCTCCGTCAGGATGCAGAGGGTGTAGAGCTTCTTCTCCGTATCCCATTGCTTTCTCATGACTCTCCTCCTTCGCTCAGCAGGAAATCCGTGATCTCGGACCCGGAGGCCACCATGGGCCGGACCATCTCGTCGATGTCCAGCATACAGTCGATGACCGCGGGCTCCCAGGTCCCCAGAGCCTCCGCCAGCGCCCTCTCCATGTCCGCCGGAGTTTCCACCCGGAACCCCCGGATTCCATATGCCTCCGCCAGCTTCACGAAGTCCGGCCCCCGGTCCAGGGTGGTTTCGGAGTAGCGCCCGCCGTAGATGAGGCTCTGCCACTGGCGGACCATGCCCAACGTGCCGTTGTTGAAGACCACGGTGATGATGGGCAGGCCGTAGTGCTGGACCGTGGCCAGCTCGTGGCAGTTCATGCGGAAGCACCCGTCCCCGGTGATGTGGAAGACCCGCTTGGACCGGTGGGCCGTCTGGGCCCCAATAGCGGCTCCCAGGCCGAAGCCCATGGTGCCGAAGCCGCCGGAGGTCAGCATCTGCCCGGGATACTGGAAGTGGAGGTATTTGACGGCCCACATCTGGTGCTGGCCCACGTCCGTCGCCACAATGGCGTCCGGCGGCATCTGGATGCGGATGGTTTCCAGCACCTGCTGGGGGGTCAGGTGGTCGCTGGCCTCCGCCACAGACGGGGCCCGGAGGGGCAGAATGTGGGCCTTCCAGGCGCTGTGGTCGTATTGAGGCAACTTTTCGTTCAGCATGGCCAGCACCCGCCGGGCGGAACCGATGATGTGGTGGTCCGTCAGCACGTTCTTGTCGATCTCCGCCCGGTCGATGTCGATCTGGACGATCTTGGCCTGTTTGGCGAAGGTGGCCGGGTTCAGGGCCACCCGGTCGGAAAAGCGGCAGCCCACGGCGATGAGAAGGTCGCACTCGCCGCAGGCGGTGTTGGACGCCTTAGACCCGTGCATGCCGATCATGCCGGTGGTCAGAGGGTGGCTGCCGGAGAAACCGCCGCCGCCCATAAGGCTGATGGCAACCGGTGCGTCCAGCCTCTCGGCAAAGGTCTTAAACTCCTTGTCCGCCCGGCCCAGCACCACGCCGCCGCCGCAGATGACAAAAGGCCGCTCCGCCACGGTGATCATATCCAGGAGAATGTCCACGTCCTCCTGATTCGGCGTGGGCTTTTTCAGCTCATGATCCCGGTTCAGTTCCCGCATGCCGGCGCAGCCCCGGTTCTCCCGCCAGGGAACGAACTCGTATTCAATCTCCACACTGGGGAAGGTCACGTCCTTCAAAAAGTCGATGAGCACCGGCCCGGGCCGCCCGCTGGCCGCCACGGCGAAGGCCTGGCGCATGACAGCGGGGATGGTGGCCGCATCCCGGACCAGGAAGGTGGCCTTCGTAATGGGCATGGCAATGCCGGTGATGTCCA
Organism: uncultured Oscillibacter sp.; assembly: GCA_910578935.1. Lineage (GTDB taxonomy): Bacteria > Bacillota > Clostridia > Oscillospirales > Oscillospiraceae > Oscillibacter. Next base: position 20,591 of record CAJTSM010000004.1, read on the forward strand.
CCTCCTGGAAGGCGTCCTTGCCCAGCGTGGCCTCCGTGACATTGCAGGTGAGAAAAACCACCGGAGAGGAATCCAGGTACGCCGTGGCGATGCCGGTGGTCAGGTTGGTGGCCCCGGGGCCGGAGGTGGCGAAGCACACCCCGACTTTTCCCGTGGACCGGGCGTAGCCGTCCGCCGCGTGGGCCGCCCCCTGCTCGTGGGCGGTCAGTACGTGGTGAATCTTGTCTTTATAACGGTACAGCTCATCATAGACGTTCAGGATTGTGCCGCCGGGATAGCCGAAGACGGTGTCCACCTCCTGCTCCAACAGGCACTCCATGATGGCCGCTGTGGCTCTGATTTTCATAGGCGCTCTCTCCTCCTCCGGCGGTTTATTTCCATATTTTCGCCGCGCTTTTGTCCTCCGCAAGGCACAGTTCCCGCAGGGTTTCCAGTTCCTCGGAATGGTCCTCCAGAGGGTCCTCGTACTCCAGGACGGCAGCTACGGAGAACTCGAAACCCGCTTCGCCGTATTGCTTCCAGAGCTCCTGGAGGCGTTTGTTGGGGTGCAGGCCCCCGGAGAGCTTGGCCCGGATGCTGTTGAACCCGGCCTTCGTGTCCTTGGCGGTTCCCAAGAAGGCCTCTCCCGTCTCCCTGCACCGCAGAGAGATGACTCCCATCTCCGGGCGGCGGTTTCTCCACTCTTCCGTCAAGGCTTTTTTCTGTACTTTATCCATTGGTACGTTACTCCATATTTTTGTTACATTTTTCCCCCACCCTTTTGCAGGGCGATGACTCCGGTCCGGGCCACCTCCAGGATGTTGAAGGGCCGCATCATATCCTCGAACACGTCCACCCGGTCCGGCGTGTCGGAGATCTCCAGCGTCATGGACGTGGGGGAGATGTCCGCCGCCTTGGCCCCGCAGATGTTGCAGATCGTCATGATGTGTTCCCGGTTGTTTTTGTTGGCGCTGACCTTGATAATCATTAATTCCCGGCCGATCATGTTTCCCTCGTCCAGGGTGCGGACCTTGATGACCTCCACCAGCTTGTTCAGCTGCTTTTCCACCTGCTCCACCACGCTGTTTCCGTTATCCACAATAATGGTCATCCGGGAGAGAGAGGGATCGTCCGTCACCCCCACCGCCAGGGAATCGATGTTGAAGGCCCGGCGGGAGAAGAGGCTGGCCACCCGGTTTAAAACGCCCGCCCGGTTCTCCACCAAAATGGAAATCGTCTGTTTCATCCTTCCGTCCTCCTGTTCAGTCCGTGGTCTTCCAATCGGGGCTTACCTCCACGATGAGGAGGCACGGGCCCTCCGATCCCAGGAAGCGGTCCAGCGTCTCCTCCACCTTCCCCTCGTCCCGGAGGGTCATGCTGGGGATGCCGTAGGCGGCGGCGACGGCGGCGAAGTCCGGGTCCCCGTCCAGCCGCACGCCGAAGGGCCCGTGGTAGGGCTCCTTGCCCTGAATCTGGTTCACCAGGCCCAAAACGCCGTTTCGGAAGAGGACGGTTTTCAGGTCAAAGCCCCCGGCCTTCACGGCGGCCAGCTCGTTCATAGACATCTGGAAAGAGCCGTCGCCGCAGACGGCCACCACCTGCCGCGACCGCTGGGCGGTCTTCACGCCCACGGCGCAGGGGATGGCATAGCCCATGGTCCCCAGTCCTCCGCTGGTCAGGAACCGGGCCCCCTTGAGCCGCAGATGCTTGCACGCCCAGATTTGATTCTGCCCTACGTCCACGCAGACGGCGGCGTCCTCCTTCAAGCGTTCTCCCAGCAGCCGCAGCAGGCGGCCCGGGAAGACGTACCCGTCCTTCGTGGGATAGCCCCGGCCCAGGTTTGTCCGGCGGAGGTCCTGGAGCATTTCCCGCCACTCGCCGCAGTCCGCCTTGGCCCCCCGCTCCATGAGCTGCCGGAGAATCACCTTGGCGTTGCCCACCAGAGGCAGGGTGGACTGCATGTTTTTCCCGATTTCGGCGGGGTCCACGTCGATGTGGATGTTGGCCATCCGCTTTTGAATCTCGTCCGGGGAGACGATGGCCCGGTCCGCCACCCGGGTGCCGATCATAATGAGGAGGTCGGATTTTACCAGGGCCTTGTTGGCCGTGTTGTTTCCGTGGGCCCCGATCATGCCCATGTTCAACGGGTGCTCCGTGGGAAGAAGGGAGAGGCCCATCATGGTGGTCACCACCGGGATACCGGTGGCCCCGGCAAACTGCCGCAGCTCCTCCTCGGCGTGGGCCAGGAACACGCCGCCTCCGGCGCAGATCACCGGCCGCTGGGCCAGACCGATCGCCATGGCTACATTGGCGATCTGCTTGTCGTTGCCCCGGACGCTGGGGTTGTAGCCCCGGATGCGAACCTCCTCCGGGAAGACCACGTCGGTTACCAGCTGCTCCTGCACGTCCACGGGGATGTCGATGAGCACCGGGCCGGGCCGGCCCGTGGAGGCGATATGGAACGCCTCCTTCAGCACCACCGGCAGCTGGGCCGCGTCCTTCACCAGATAGCAGTGTTTCGTGAAGGGGGTCACCGCCCCGGTAATGTCCACCTCTTGAAAGATATCCCGTCCCAGGAGGTTGGAGGGCACCTGCCCCGTGACGGCCACCAGGGGGATGGAGTCCATATAGGCGGTCGCCACGCCGGTGATGAGGTTCGTGGCTCCCGGGCCGGAAGTGACGATGCACACCCCGGTCTTCCCCGTTACCCGGGCATAGCCGGAGGCCATGTGCCCGGCATTCTGCTCCGTACGGACCAGAGTGTAGTCGATGTTGGGGTCTTCCCGCAGGGCGTCGGCTATCGGACAGATCGTGGCCCCGGCATAGCCGAAGACCCGCTCCACGCCCTCCCGAGCCAAACCCTCCATTAAAATCTGCGCGCCTGTCAGTTCCATGCTTAACCGCTCCTTTCGGTATAAACGTAAAAAAGCCCGTGTCCCCTCGTCGGGTCACGGACTTGCAAGAGTTCCGGTTTTGGGGACCGGCGGTTTACGCTGCTCTTTGGAGGAAACCGCCCGTCACGCCCTTGTTTCGCGCATGACCAAACGCACTATTCGGTTTCGGCGGCAAAACTACCAGTACCAGAACCAGAATAATGTACAGGCCCAGAATGCTGTTCAGAGCGTGCATCATCATAGGGCGTTCCCTCCGCCGCGCAAGGCGGCCCCCGGCGGTTTCCTGGAAAGAGGACTCCGCCTGTCTTGAGTCGTTATTATACATGTCCGGCAGGCGAAGCGCAACAAAAAAATTGAATCCGCCTTATTTTCTGGACGATTTCACGAATGGGAGAGATTTTTGGGGGCCGCTCTCGTCAAAAATGACAGGAACTTTTCCAGGATACGGTATCAGACAGCATGACTTTTTTGCAGACAACGCCCGCCGGAAAACCGGCGGGCGTTGTTGGTCGGATCTAACTCAAAGCGAGATGGAAGTGCCGGTTTCCCCGGCGATGCCGGCCTTGGCCTTTTCCAGCAGGGTGATGAGGGCCGTCCTGCCCGAGCGGGACTCGGCAAACTGCACCGCCGCTTGGACCTTGGGGAGCATAGAGCCGGGGGCGAACTGGCCCTCGTCCATGTAGCGCCGGGCCTCCTCCGGGGTCAGGCTGTCCAGCCACTTCTGGTCCGGCTTTCCAAAGTTTACCGCCACCTTTTCCACGGCGGTGAGGATAATCAGCACGTCGGCGTCCAGCTGCTCGGCCATCTTCTCGCTGGCAAAGTCCTTGTCGATAACCGCCGCCGCGCCCTTGAGGTGGTGCCCCTCGGTCTTAAAGACGGGAATGCCGCCGCCGCCGCAGGCCACAACCACCAGCCCGGCCTCCACCATGTCCCGGATGGACTGGATTTCCACGATGGAAACCGGCTTGGGAGAGGCCACAACCCGGCGGTAGCCCCGCCCGGCGTCCTCCACCACTTTGTAGTCCCGCTCCTTCACCAGGGCGTCGGCCTCTTCACGGGTCATGAAAGCGCCGATGGGCTTGGTGGGATTCTGGAAAGCGGGGTCGTCCGGGTCCACCTCCACCTGGGTGAGAACGGTGGCCACACCTTTGTCCAGCCCGCGGTCCAGCAGCTCCTCCCGCAGGCCGTTCTGGAGGTCGTAGCCGATATAGCCCTGGCTCATGGCGACGCACACGGACAGGGGGCAGGGGATATACTTCTCCGGGTCCGAGCGGGTCAGCTCGGTCATGGCGTTTTGGATCATGCCCACCTGAGGGCCGTTGCCGTGGGCGATGACTACCTGGTGGCCCTGTTCGATCAGGTCCACAATGGCTTTGGCGGTCTGCTTCACCGCCGCCATCTGCTCCGGCAGGTTATTGCCCAAGGCGTTGCCGCCCAGAGCGACTACGATACGTTTACCCATGATAAGAAACCTCTTTTTCACAATTGATGCGGCCCCCACACGGGGGTCCAGGGGGATGCCCCTGGTTTCTCCGCCGGGGCGGAGAAATCAATTTCAATCATTTTGCGACGGCATGCGCGTCACAAAAATTCCAATACTCCAGCCGCCTTGGGCGGCGGCGCCAGTGACCGGTGTCGCTGGTGAGGGGGAATCTACTGCGCAGCCGTTGGCGGCTTTGCCGCCTTACGGATGCGGCGTCCCCCTTGCGGGGAAAGGGGGGGGATTGTATCCCCCCTTTCATCTCAGAAGAACTTCCGCTTGCCGGCGGCGTCCAGGGCCATCAGGGCGGACACGGGGTCCTTGACCTTGCTCATCATAATCATGGCCGCGATGACATAGGGCTTATAGCTGGCCTCCTTGTACAGGGGCACCAGATACCGGTCGAACACGCTGTTGTCCACCTCGCCCTCCGGGCAGCTGAGGCCGGTGATGTCGGCGGGGAGGCAGTGGAGGTACAGGGCGGAACCGTTCCGGGTCTTCTTCATCATCTCCTCGGAGCAGGTCCAGTCCTTGTGCTGGGCGTTCTGGGCCAGGAGCTTCTGCTCCAGGGCGTCGATGCCCGCCTTGTCCCCGGCCTGATAGAGCTTGGTCCGCTCCTCCATGGCGGCGAAGGGAGCCCAGCTCTTGGGATACACGATGTCCGCGTCCTGGAAGGCCTCTTCCATGGTGGCGACCTTCTTGTAGCTTCCGCCGGTGGCGGCGGCGTTCTTCTTGGCGATTTCCTCCACCTCGGGCATGACGTCATAGCCCTCGGGATGGGCCAGGACCACGTCCATGCCGAAGCGGGTCATCAATCCGATGACGCCCTGAGGCACGGAGAGGGGCTTTCCGTAGCTGGGGGAATAGGCCCAGGTCATGGCGATTTTCTTGCCCTTCAGGTTTTCCACGCCGCCGAACTGGTGGATGATGTGGAGCATGTCGGCCATGCACTGGGTGGGGTGGTCCACGTCGCACTGGAGGTTTACCAGGGTGGGCTGCTGCTCCAGGATGCCGTCCCGGTAGCCCTCCTTCACGGCGTCCATGAAGGTCTTCTGGTACTTGTGGCCCTCGCCGATGAACATGTCGTCCCGGATGCCGATGACGTCCGCCATGAAGGAAACCATGTTGGCGGTTTCCCGGACGGTTTCACCGTGGGCGATCTGGGATTTCTTCTCGTCCAGGTCCTGGACGGTGAGCCCTAACAGGTTGCAGGCGGAGGCGAAGGAAAACCGGGTCCGGGTGGAGTTGTCCCGGAAGATGGAGATGCCAAGGCCCGAGTCAAAAATGCGGGTGGACTTGTTCCGCTCGCGGAGATCCCGCAGGGCGTCGGCCACGGTGAAGATGGCGTCCAGCTCCTCGTCGGTCTTGTCCCAGGTCCAGTAGAAATCGGACTTGTACATGTTGTTGATGTGCAGGGTTTCCAGGTGCTGCGCCAGCTCGATGGTCTTAGACATATCGAAAATCTCCTTCAATATTATTTTTAATTGGCAAACCGTAGGGGCCGGCGCCCCCGGCGGCCCGTTTTCGATTTACGGTCCGTTTTCCGCGGGACGCCCCGGTTACAATCCGGCGGTCCGGGGGAGCCGGACGGCCAGGGGACCGTCCCCTACAGGTGGTTCCCCGAAAAATTATTTAATGTCGTTGTCCGTCAGGCTCTGGCGGAACTCCGTCACGTCGGCGGTCTTGTTCTCCGGCTTGTACAGGGGGATGGCGGCGGCGTACAGGGCGGCGCAGGTCACCAGGTCCTGCTTCCAGGTGATTTCGTTGGGGGCGTGGGCCTGAGACTCCGCGCCGGGGCCGAAGCCCACACAGGGGATGCCGTAGCGGCCCTGGATGGACACGCAGTTGGTGGAGAAGGTCCACTTGTCCGTCAGGGGACGGCCGGTGCGCAGGTGCATGGCGTCCTTGCTCTGGTCCGGGTCGGCGTGGCCGATGCGCTCCGCGCCCCACAGGGCGTGGTGGGCGTCCACCAGGGCCTGGACGTGGGCGGCGCCGGCCTTGTTGATCCAGGTGGGGAAGAAACACTCGGTTTCATAGACGGTGCCGGTCCAGGCGGGACGGTCGTACATGTACATGGAAACCTTCACGTCGTCCCCGTATTTCTTCACGCTGGGCAGCTGGCGGATTTCCTCCAGGCAGGAGTCCCAGGTTTCCCCGGCGGTCATGCGCCGGTCGATGGAGATGGAGCAGCTGTCCGCCACGGCGCAGCGGCTGGGGGAAGTGTAGAAGATCTGGCTGGTGGTGCAGGTGCCCCGGCCCAGGAACTGGGCGTCCTCGTAGTGCTCGGGGTTAAACTCGGGGTTCAGCATCTTCACCAGGCCCTTGACGGCGTTGGAGGGGCCGTCGCCGTTCTCGTTCAGGGCCCGGACGTCCTGAAGGATGTCGGCCATCTTATAGATGGCGTTGTCGCCCCGATGGGGAGCGGAGCCGTGGCAGGAAACGCCCTTCACGTCCACCCGGATTTCCATCCGGCCCCGGTGGCCCCGGTAGATGCCGCCGTCGGTGGGCTCGGTGGAGATGACGAACTCAATCTTGGAGCGGGCGTCCTCGGGACCCTGGAAGTACTTGTTGACGATGTACTGCCAGCACATGCCGTCGCAGTCTTCCTCCTGGACGGAGCCCACCACCATGATCTTGTAGCCCGCGGGGATCAGCCCCAGGTCCTTCATGATCTTGGCCCCGTACACGGCGGAGGCCATGCCGCCCTCCTGGTCGCTGCCGCCCCGACCGAAGATGATGTCATCGGTTTCATAGCCCTTGTAGGGGTCCGCTTCCCAGTTGTCGATGTTTCCAATGCCCACGGTGTCGATGTGAGAGTCGATGGCGATGATCTTCTCGCCCTGGCCCATCCAGCCGATGACGTTGCCCAGGCCGTCGATCTCCACCTTGTCAAAGCCCAGCTTTTCCATCTCGGCCTTGATGCACATGACCACTTCCTTCTCCTCACAGCTCTCGCTGGGATGGGAGATCATGTCCCGCAGGAACCGGGACATCTCCGCCTTGTAGCCCTCCGCCGCAGACTTGATCTTCTCGAAATCCATGATGCAGACCTCCATTTTATTTTTATTTTGACGGCTTCGCGTTTTCACCGTCTGTTCCTTACAGCCTTATCATATCACAAGATTTCCCGTTGTCAAACAAAATTTTTGAAAACCAAAAAAATTTTTTGAATTGATGTTGATTTCTCCGAAAGTTCGTGGTATGATGATAGCGTGAATCAGTGGCTTTCCATAAAAAAACGAGCAAAAAGGGGGGATCACACACGGAAAACAGCAAACTTGAGCTGCTCCGTCAGGTGGCCGCCGGCATTGCCGCCCAATTCGGTTCCAACTGCGAGGTGGCCATCCACGATCTCAGTAAAGATCCCGACCGTTCCATCGTCTTCATCGCCAACGGCCATGTCTCCGGGAGAAAGGTGGGAGACGGCGCGTCCAACGTGGTGATGGAACAGCTCCGCACCCAGGACCCGGAGCCCAAGGACCACCTCTGCTATCTCACCAAAACCCCGGACGGCAAAATCTTAAAATCCTCCACGGTCTACATCCGGGACCGGAAGGGGAAGGTTTCCGCCATACTGGCCATCAATTACGACATCTCCCGCCTGATTTTGATGGAGGAGGCCCTCCACGACCTGACCTCCACCGGGGAGGAGGTCCCCTCCGAGCCGGAGCGCATCACCAACGTCAGCGACCTGCTGGACGAGCTGATTCAGCAGTCCGTGGCGCTGGTGGGCAAGCCCGCCGCCGTCATGAACAAGGACGACAAGGTGAAGGCCATTCAGTTCCTCAGCCAGAACGGGGCCTTCCTCATCACCAAGTCCGGCGACAAGGTGGCCAAATACTTCGGCATCTCCAAGTACACCCTGTATTCCTACATTGATATGAATAAACAGGAGGGCAATTGACATGATCGATCTCACCATCAACCGCCAGGGACTGGAACACAACCTGAAAAAGGCCCGGGAGAACAACATCCTCATCCCCACCATCGCCCAGATGCAGAATCCCGACCTCATCCCCGGCAAGGTCAAAGACAAGCTCAAGGACGTGGGCCTCTGGGACGTGAACCCCCTGAACCTCTTCCGGGTCACCTGGAAGAACGAGGCCAAGGCGTCCGGCGGCCTCTTTCAGGAGGTCCCCAACTACATTGAGCTCCCCCCGGAGCTCACCGGCGTTCCCTGCCGCATTGTCGCCATGGTGGGCAAGTGGTTCCCCACGGGCTGCCACAAAGTCGGGGCCTCCTTCGGGTGCCTGGCCCCCCGGCTGGTGACGGGCCAGTTCGACGTGGACAAACACAAGGCCGTCTGGCCCTCCACCGGCAACTACTGCCGGGGCGGCGCCTTCAACTCCAAGCTGCTGGGGGCCCAGGGCGTGGCCATCCTCCCGGCGGAGATGAGCCAGGAGCGCTTCGACTGGCTCCACGAGATCGGGGCCGAGGTCATCGCCACCCCGGGCTGCGAGTCCAACGTGAAGGAAATCTTCGACAAGACCAACGAGCTCAAGCGGGACCCCCAGTACATGATCTTCAACCAGTTCGAGGAGATGGGCAACCCCCTCTGGCACTACAACGTCACCGGCGCCGCCCTGGCCGACGTATTTGAGGCCGTCAAGCGGCCCGGGGAGCGCTTCGCCGGCGCCTGCTTCACCTCCGGCTCCGCCGGAACCATGAGCGCCGGGGACCTCCTGAAGGAGCGCTATCCCCACCTGAAGCTGGGGGTGGGCGAGGCCCTCCAGTGCCCCACCATCTTAAACAACGGCTTCGGGGGCCACCGGATCGAGGGCATCGGAGACAAGCACATCCCCTGGATTCACAATGTGAAAAACACGGACATGGCCATCGCCATCGACGACGAGGACTCCCAGCGGCTCCTGCGCCTGTTCAACACCCCGGAGGGGCAGGACTACCTGCTGCACACGTTGAAGCTGGACCCCGCCCTGGTGGAGAAGCTGACGTGGCTTGGCATCTCCGGCATCGCCAACGTGCTCTGCTGCATCAAAATGGCGAAATACTATGAGTTCACCAGCCGGGACGTGGTGGGCACCGTCCTCACGGACTCCGCCGTCATGTACCAGAGCCGGGTCCAGGAGCTCAACGAGCTTCACGGGGCCTACACCGCGGAGGAGGCCCGGCTGGACCACCATCTCCACATCCTGGGCCTCAAGACGGACAATCTCCTGGAACTGACCTACGCGGACCGCAAGCGGGTCCACCACCTGAAATACTACACCTGGGTGGAGCAGCAGGGGAAGGACATGCACGATCTGAACGCCCTGTGGTACGACACGGAGGGCACCTGGGACGCGGTTCACGCTCAGGCCAAGGACCTGGACGAGCTGATTAACGCCTTCAACGAGGAAAGCGGCGTGCTGAAAAACCTGTAAGGGGCCCCAATATAGATGGACAACTATTCAGCGGTTTTTTGCGGCTGCTTATTCGCGGCTTGAAGGAAGCCATTGGGGAAAAAGGCCCGGCGAAAAAACAGGCGCAATTGGAGGCGCTCCTCCACGACCTGCAAACCACATTGGAAGACTGACACGAAAAGAGGCGGGGCCTGACGGCCCCGCCTCCTTTTTTCACTCCGCCGGCCTTTTATCGTCCCTCTCGTCCGCTTCCCGGTCCGCCAGCTCCTTTTCGGCCTTTGCCTCCTCCCGCATGGCGTGGAGATAAATCTCCAACTCCTGCTCGCCGGTCAGCTCCCCCTGCATTTCCGCAAGGTACAGCTCCTCCGCCCAGATCTGGCCGTTTTTCAGCATCTCCTTGGCGGCTCCGAAATTCATTTCGTCGATCAGCGCAATGGCGTCCGAGGCGGCGTTGAACAGGCGCAGGTAACTGCGTGGAATTTCATTCATGTTTATCACCCCCAGAAAATAATACATTAAATCTCGAAAAAACGCAATAATTAATTATTGCAAAATTGCAATGCATCCAAAAGTCATCTTTTGCAATACAATTTTATTGCAAACTTCATTCGATCTGTATTGCGAGGTGCGCTATGAGTAAATTCAAAATTCCAACCAATTCTAAAGAGCCTGTCTCCATTACAAAATCCGTCCGGTTTCCAACCATGGTCGTCCAACAAGTTGAAGAAGCTATCCATGGCACGGACTGTACTTTCACGGCCTTTGTCGTAGAGGCCGTCCGGGTGGCCCTGGAGGACCTGGCAGAGGATGAGGCGGAAAACGAAGAGCAGCAGGTACAGAAGGGGCGGGAGTGAACCTCACTCCCGCCCTTTTCCGTCATGCGAACAGCGCCTCAAAACTCTCCACGGCGGCCTCCGCCGCGTCCCCTACCGCCAGCATCACGTACTTGCCGTGGCTGACGATGCGGGCCTTGGTCTTCCAGCCCTCAATCGTCTCGGGATACCAGGCCCCGCCGGGGTTCGTGCCGTCTCCCACCTGGTAGTCGACCCGGGCCTGGAAGATGTCTTCCACCGCCTGGACGTCTTCGGCGCTCTCCACCTCCACCAGGGCGATCTCCCCCACGGCGGCGGAGATGGCGGCAATGTAAACCCCGCACTGCTTGGTGGAAATCCCGGACAGGCCGGGGTAGTAGCTGTCCAGCAGCTCCGTCACGGTTTCGTCTTCCGTCAGGCTCATCAGCTCCGGCCAGGTGTTCCCCTCCCGGAGGGTGTTGTAGAAGGCGGCAAGGTCCACGTCCTGTTCCGTCTCCGCAGGGGCGCCGGTTTCGCCGTCTTCGGGGGTGCTGGCCGCAGGGGGTTCGGGCGTACCGCTCTGAGCGGGGGCGTCCTTGCCGCCGCAGGCGGCCAGGGACAGGGCTAGGGCCAGCGCCAGCGTCAGCGCAAGAAACTTCTTTTTCATGTGATATCTCCTTGTGTCAAACTGGTTTTTGGGATTGCTTCCGATGGTTAGACGGAACCCGGGGGCAAAAAGTTTCCCCCCGGGCAAAATTTTTATGAGGAAAAAGCTCCCTGTTTCAGGGAGCTTTCAGACTGTCAAAAAACGCCGGAAACCGATTCAGCGGGAAGGAAGGGTGTGCGCGGGAAACCCAAGAAGGGTTTCCCGCGCCATTTAAATCACTCGATTTCAGAACTTTTTAAAGGTCTGAAATCGTAAGCAGCCTGTCGAAAAGTCTTTTCGGCAGGCGGAAGCTCCCTGTTCCAGGGAGCTTTCTGGGATGCCTCCGGTTCGTCAGCCGCCGTCCCGCAGGCGGAAAGCCGTCTCCACAAAGGCGTCCACCTCCTCCATGGTGTCAAAGCAGGCAATGGCCACCTGATTTCCCATGGTCCCCGCCAGGGCGTCGGGCATCCGGGTGAACAGCCGGGCATGGCTGCCGCACCGGGCCTCCAGCTGGCCCAGGGAGACGTCGTAGCGGACCTCATCCCGCCGCCCGGCGTAAACGCAGTAGCGGTGGGGGCCGTTGTACACATGGCGCAGCTCGCCGAAGGCCACCATGTCCGCCCAGATCCGGTATACGTCCGCGCTCTGGCTGAAGTTCAGCATATCCGGGGTATACCCTCCGGCGGGCCGCATATTGACCTCCAGGGCCGCGATGTCCCCGGTCCTGCCCAGGCCCGACTTGTCCGCCGTCAGGCGGAAAAATTCCAGGTGGAAAAAACGGCTGGCCGCGCCGAAGGCTTTCAGCGTGGCTTTCCCCGCGGCTTCCACGTCGGCGGGCACCTCTTTTTCCACATAATAATATGTGGGCACGTGCTTGTTCACCATATCCATGATGGAGTTCCGGGTGACATGGCTGGCGGCGAAAAGGACCTCCCCGCCGGCGCCGCAGATTCCGTCATAGGTGACGACGGAGCCGGAGATATATTCCTCCATCAGGTAAGGCGTTTCCGGCAGAACCTGGAAAAAGCGCCGCAGGTCGGCGTCGTCCTCCAGCCGCCAGGTGGCTACGGCTCCCACACCGTTGTCCGGTTTGACGACAACGGGATACCCCGTCTCCCGGACAAAGTCCAGTCCCGCCTCCAGACTGGTCACCGGGGCGCAGCGGGCGCAGGGGACCCCCGCTTTTTGATAGTATTCCTTCATGGCCAGTTTGCTTTTATACTTCCCGATCTCGTGGGCTTTGGGCCCGGTGGTGATGTTGAAATCCGTCCGCAGCTGCGCGTCCAGCTCCAGCCAATACTCGTTGTTGCTCTCCACCCAGTCCACTTTTCCATACCGCCCCGTAAAGTACCCCAGGGCCCGGAGAACCTGGTCATAGTCCTCCAGGCTGCCCACCCGGTAGTATTCGGTCAATGCCCACTTCAGGTCCGGATGAAGGAAATCGTAGGGCGCGTCTCCCACGCCCAGGACGTTGACGCCGTTCTCCCGAAGGCGGACGCAGAACCAGCGGTAGGCCTCTGGAAAATTGGGGGAGATAAAGACAAAATTCATAAGAGTCCCTCCTTTGACGCGGGGATGATTTTGCGATTTAAAGTATAGCACTTTCGGTCGAAAAACGCAAGGGGGAGAACACGAAAGGGAGCGTCCCGTTGCGCATTTTATAACCGGGCCATCGTGTAGGGGCCGCCGCCCCCGGCGGCCTGCCGGTACAAGGATTGGGCCGCGCATCAGGCCGCCCAAGGGGGCGGCCCCTACAGAAAAAATCTCCCCATTGGACATTCCCAACATGAAACCGGGGAGGCAAAGCCTCCCCGGTTTTAGAACCCGTTTGAAAAAAGCGGAACGCCGCCCTGCCTCTTCTCAAATAGGACCTTCAGCCAAAATCCGCCGTCAAACTCCCCTTTTGCAGGACATGCCCCTCCGCCGCCTTGAGAAAGTGCTTCTTCCGGGCGTTGGAGCTCAGGCCCAGGACACTGTCCAGGGCATAAACCGTCAGCCGGTAGCGGTGGCGGGCCCAGATGGGGGGCTTGGGACCCGCGTAGCGGTGAATGCCGTAAGCGATGCCCTGGGCGGCCCCGCACTCCAGCCGCTCGTATTTGGGGATGCCGCCGGGAATGACCCGCCGGGCGGGGAAATTCCACATCACCCAATGGGTGAAACCCTTCACCGGATGAGACAAATCCTCTAATGTGACCGCCAGGGTCCTGGCTCTGGGGGATAGATTCTCCAGAACAATCTCCGGGGACAAATCCTTCCCCCGCCCCGTGTTGTCCAGGGGGAAGCGCCCGCCGTCCTCCAGGCCGGGGCAGTGAAAGCGCAGATTCTCGATTTCCATGGTTACCTCAATGTTCTTTATCTTCGTGTTTTTCTTTGGGCAGGATCAGGTTTAAAAGCACCGCCATCAGCGTGGCGATGACCACCGGGGATTTGCCGAAGATCATGGTGAAGCCCTCCGGGAACTGGCCCAGGGCCCCGCTGGCCTGGCTGACGCCCACGCCCAGGGCGGCGGACAGGCCCACGATCGTGGTGTTCCGGGCCGTCAAACTCTGGGAGGCAATCAGCTTCATGCCGGTCATGGCGATGGTGGAAAAAACGGTGATGGTGGCCCCGCCCAGGACGCACTGGGGGATGGTGGTCAGCACCGCCGCGAATTTCGGGGACAGTCCCGCCAGCAGCAAAAAGCCGCCGGTCATGGCAAAGACAATCCGGTTCACCACCTTGTTGGTGGTGACGATGCCCACGTTCTGGGAGTAGGTGGCCGTAGGCAGGCCGCCGAAAAAGGCCGTCAGGATGTTGCTGAAGCCGTAGGCGATGATGCCGCCCTGAAGCTCCTGGTCCGTGGGGTCCCGGTCCACGCCGCCCACGGTGGTGGCGGTGAAGTCGCCGATGGCCTGAATGGAGTTGATGGCGAAGAGCAGCCCGATCGCCACGCAGGAGGGCACGTCGAACGTAACGCCGAAGTGCATCACCCGGGGCAGGGAGAACCAGGCGGCGGAGCCCACCTCCGCGAAGGAAACCATGCCGAAGAACATGGAGATCACATAGCCGCAGAGCATGCCGATCAGGATGGAGGCCAGCTTGCAGATGCCTTTGCCGTGGTTGTTCAGCAGCATGACAATGGCCAGGGTCAGCACGGCGACCAGCCAGTTCTGCCAGGAGCCGTAGACCAGGGCCTCGGTCTGGTGTTTTGTCTCCACCACCAGCTCATATGTATTCGCGGTGCCGCCCGCCATGTAGTTGATGGCTGTGGGATAGAGGGAGAGGCCGATGGTGAAGACCACCGTGCCGGTGATAACCGGCGGGAACAGCAGGCGGATTTTTTTGACAAATATGCCCACGATCACCGCCACGATTCCGCCCACGATCATAGCCCCGGCGATGGCCCCCACACCGCCTCCGGTGGAGGCGATGGCCTGCATGCTGGGGACATAGGCGAAACTGACGCCCATGATGACCGGCAGGCCGGAGCCGAAGTACTTGTTAATGGGATAGAGCTGGATGAGGGTGCACACGGCGGACATCACCAGAGAGGCCTGAATCAGCAGCACCCGGTCCGCCTGGCTGAGGCCGATGGCCCCGGCAATGATGATCGGCGGCGTGACGCAGCCCACAATCATAGCGACAAGATGCTGGAGGGACAGGGAGACGGCGGAGCCCAGGGGGGGAATGCCTCGAATTTGGAACAGTGCCTGCTGGTCAGAGGGGGTTCTCATGGCGGGGGTTCTCCTTCCTGTTTCTTCGTTCTGTCTTTCTATTGGCGGCCGGCCTAAAAGGTCTACCTTTTTCAGTTTACAGGAGCGGAGGCGGGATGTCAAGGTCAAAACCTTACTCCTCCCCGCCTCCAAGGGGGCCCAGGTCCCTGCGAAACTCACCGTCCACCAAAAAACGGACCTCTTCCACCGCCTCCAGGGAATGGAGCGCGTTCTCCAGCGCCAAAAGAGCCGTCCGAAGCGTGTCTTCCTCCAGTCCCTCCAGCAGGGCGGAAGAGAGGTTCACATAGCAGATCTCCTCCTCCAGCCAGACGGACTTTACCTGGAACCCTCCCGGCAGCGGACTCAGCAGGTCCCGGCCTTGAGGTTCCTCCTCCAGGGCCCGTGCCACGGCGGAAACCTGCGTGTCGCCCTCGTACAGGTCCAGCGTCCGCTCCTCCGGAACCAGGCGGCCTTCCTGGTTCAAGAAATAGAGCGTCACATCCACGGTGCTGACCACATCTTCCTCCGGGGTCAGCAGCACTTCCCGGATATTCAGCACCTGCCGTTCCCGATAAGCCAGCTCCCGGCCCCGCGCGGTGATCTGCACAGAGGAAATCTCCGGAATCTGCGCCAGCGTCATGGCGATCGCGCTGTCCGCCAGGGTCAGCGCCACACCGGAGAGGCTTTCATAGGACGCCGACAGGTCCACTCTGGCCCGGTCCCCCACAATTCTCATAGAGAGCAGGGTCGTTCCGGCAGGGAGGGTGCTTTTCAGGGTTTCATCCGCGGGACCCTTTAAAAGTTCGTTCACCAGCGCTTCCGCCAAGCGGCGGGACGTGCGGGTTTCCGTATCATATAAGTACACCGTCTCCGTGCGCAAAGGAGATTCCCCGGCGGAGCTGGTCAAATCCACCTCCTGGAAATAAAGCTCATAGGCGGTCCGGGCGGGCTCCTCCCTCCGGCAGCCCGCCAGCAGCAAAGGCAGCAGCAGCAGCGGCAGCAAGAACTGGTTCCTCACGGTCCCTCCCTCCTCTCCAAAGCGGGCCAGCGGACGGTGAACACCGCGCCGCCGCCGGACCGGTTCGCGGCCTCCACCACCCCGCCCCGGCGTTTTACCGTGTCGCTGACGATGGAAAGGCCCAAGCCCGTGCCGCCCGCGGCCCGGGACCGGGCCTTGTCCACCCGGTAGAAGCGCTCGAAAATCCGGGGCAGGTCCGCCTCCGGAATGCCCGCGCCGTTGTCCGCCACGGTGAGAACCACCAGTTCCCCCACCCGTTCCAAAAAGACCTGAACGGAGCCGCCGATGGCGGAGTATTTCACAGCGTTGTCCACAAGATTGTAAATGACCTGATGGGTTTCATCCCGGGTTCCCAGGACCACGCACTCCCCGGCCGCGGAGTAGGTCAGGTCCACCCCCTTCTCCTGGGCCACCAGATTCATCATCCGCATAACCTGCTCCAGCACCGGCAGGATGTCCACCGCCGCCGGGGGGTCCAAAACCCCGCTGTCCAGCCGGGTCAGGCGCAGGAGGTCCTCCGTGATCCGGGAGAGGCGCTCCGCTTCCCGGCCGATGTCGGTGACAAACTCCTTGGTGGTTTCCCGGTCGATGTTCTCCGTCTGCAAAATGGAGTCCGACAGAAGGCGGATAGCCGCCAGGGGAGTTTTCAGCTCGTGGGACGCGTCGGAGACGAAGCGGCGCCGGGCGTTCTCCGTGGTCTGGAGACGGTCCGTCAGGCTGTTGAACTCATGGCCGATCTGGGCAATCTCGTCCCGGCCCCGGATCTCCGCCCGGTGGCTGTATGCTCCTTCCCGCACCTCCCGGATGGCGGTGAGAAGCAGGCCGATCTTATGGGTCAGAGCCTTGGAGAGAATCAGGCTCAGTACCAGCACCAGCCCCCCGGTCACCGCGGAGAGGCGCAGCAGCGTCTCCTGAAGCCCGGAGAGCAGGGCGGCCTGCTGGGTGTCGTACTCATAGGCGTACACCGCGCCGATGATCTGGCTCTGATACATTACCGGGGAAGAAGCCCGGCTGCGGAAGGCCCCCCGCTGATACGTGCAGTTGAAGGCGTCGTAGCCCAGTAGGGCTTGGACAATCTCCGTATACAGCGCCACATTTCCCACGGCGGAGCCGGTTTCCCGGGTGTCGTAGAGCACCCGTCCCGCGCCGTCGGTCACCAGGATGCGGCTCAGCCCCGTCTCCTGCGCCACGGCCATGGCGTCCGCCACATTTTCCTCCGTAAGAGGAGAGAGGCCGGAGAGGGCGTTTACCATGACGGAGACGCTGCTCTGGAGATTGGTTGCCTTGGAGTGAAAAACCAAATCCTCGGACACCAGAAGAGGATAGGTGTTCAGCAGCAGCAGCACCGCCAGAATGACGGCGATATAACTCACGCCGAAACGAAACTGCAAGCTTCCCCAATAGGGGCGTTCATTCCTTGAAATAGTACCCCACCCCCCACTTGGTCATGATGTGGTCCGGCTCCGCCGGATTTTCCTCCAACTTCTCCCGGAGGCGGCGGATATGCACATCCACCGTCCGGTAATCCCCGGCATAACTGTAACCCCAGACTACGTTCATCAGGTTTTCCCGGCTGTAGACCCGCCGGGGGTTGCGCATCAGAAGTTCTATGAGGTCATACTCCTTGGCGGTGAGATCCACATGCGTGTCTCCCCGGGCGGCGCTGCGCTCCTCCGTGTTCAGGGTAATGCCCCCTGCCGTTAAAATGCTGCCCCGGCTCCGCTGTACCCCCGCCGCCCGGCGGAGGAGCGCCCGGACCCGGGCCTTCAGTTCCAGGATGTTGAAGGGTTTTGTCAGGTAGTCGTCCGCCCCGCACTCAAACCCCATCAGCTTGTCCGCGTCTTCGCTCTTGGCCGTCAGCATGATGACGGGCACGTTGGAAAACTCCCGGATGCGCATGCACGCCTCCAGCCCGTCCACTTCCGGCATCATCAAATCCAAAATGATAAGGTCCAGCTTGCCCTCCCGGGCCAGCTCCACGGCGGCGGAGCCGTCATAGGCGCACTCCACCTCATAGCCCTCGTTTTCCAGGTTGAACTTGATCCCCTTCACCAGGGTCCGCTCGTCGTCCACCACAAGTATCTTCATTCGATCTCCTCCACTGTCACAAGTCCCTCCAAGGCCGCCAGCTTTCCCTGGCCTATGCCGGAGACATCCGTCAAATCCTCCACGGTTTTAAAGGGCCCCCGTTCCTCCCGATACGCCGTGATCCGCCGGGCCAGCTCTTCCCCAATGCCCGGAAGCGCGGTAAGCTCCTCCGCAGAGGCGGTGTTGAGGTTCACCGGGGACGGATCCGGCCGGACTTCTTCCACCGGCGCGGTCAGGGCCGTCTCTACCGGCGTAGGGGACTTCATCGCCGCCCGGTCATGGAGAAACATCCCCAGAAGCAGGCACAGGAACAGCCCCGTCAGGCCCAGCAGGACCCATTCTTCCCGGGCAATTTTTCGGCGCGTCTCCATGGTTGCGTTCCTCCGTTTTTTTTGGTATACTGTTGGAGAAATCATCGAAGGGCGGCGGACCGCCGCCGCCTCCGCAGTTATTATATCACAGATTTTGGGGGATGGACATGAAAACACGGCGCTTTTTATCAGTTTTTTTCCTGGTCCTTCTGCTGGCCGGGCACATGGCCGTGCCCGCCGGGGCTGCGGAGCGGGTGCCGGACCCGCAGGTTCAGGCCAAGGCCGCGCTCCTGGTGGACCTGAAAACCGGCGCAGTGGTCTATGCCCTTAACGAACACGATGAACTCTATCCCGCCAGCCTCACCAAGATCATGACCTGCCTTCTGGTGCTGGAGGCCATTGATGAGGGGCGGCTGACTTTGAATCAAGAGATCGCCGCCTCTCCCACAGCTCTGGAGGGTCTGGCCGACGACGGCAGCAGCGCCGGGATTCAGCCCGGAGAGGTCCTGACGGTGGAGGAGCTCCTTTACTGCCTGATGGTGGTTTCCGCCAATGAGGCCGGGGCCATTCTGGCGGAGAAAATTTCCGGCTCCGTCGACGGTTTTGTGAGCCGGATGAACGCCAAGGCCCAGGAACTTGGATGTGAGAACACCCATTTCATGAATCCCCACGGCTATCACGATTCCCAGCACTACTCCTCCGCCTGGGACCTGTACCTCATCACCAAAGCGGCCATGGAATACCCCATGTTTATGACCATCTGCGACACCGGCTATCATGTGGTCCCCGCCACCGCCGTGTCCGAAGAGCGGCAGCTCCACAACACGAACTATCTCATCTCCGGCTGGCGGTCCCGGGGCTATTTGAACGCCGATGCCCATGGGGTGAAGACCGGTTCCCACTCTCAGGCAGGGCACTGCCTGGTTTCCACCGCCCAGAAAGCCAGCGTCAGCCTCCTGTGCGTCGTCCTGGGGGCGGAGCGGGTCCAGCTGGAGGACGGAACCTGGTGGACCTACAGCTTCGGCGAAACCAACAAACTCTATGACTGGGGCTTCGGCAATTTCGCTTACCAGACGGTGCTGAAGCAGGATGATCTGGCCGGGGAAGCTCCTGTATCCCTCTCCTCCACAGACCATGTGACCCTCTGCCCGGCAAAGACGGTGGAACTGCTGCTGCCCAAGGGGGTGGAACCGGAGGAACTGGAAAAAACCGTCTCCTTAAAAGCGGACCCTGTAGAGGCCCCCATTCATGAGGGAGACGTACTGGGGACCATGACCATTACCCTGGATGGAGAAGAGCTGGCGGAGGTGGACCTTCTGGCCTTTACCGGCGTGGAGGCATCCCGCCTCCGGGTCTTCTGGCGGGACACAAAGCTGTTCTTTTCCACCACCGCCGCCAAGGTGGGCCTGGGTGTGGCAATCGCTCTCATCGTGGTTCTGGGGGGCTGGAGGCTGCTGTTCAGCCGCCGCCGCTACCGGTATGGCCGCAGCGTCGGCGGCAGGGGACGCCGGGGCGGTTACCGGGGCCCCAGAAAGAGACGGTAAAAAACGGAGGCTGCCCATGGGCAGCCTCCTTATGTTATGTTGTTATGTGTTTATGATTCTCCTTACCGGGTTTACAGGTACTTCACCAGCTCCGCCACGGCCTTGCGGTCGGTATGAAGCCGGGCGGGATGAGCCCCCTCTGCGGGATAACCCAGGGGCAGCAGGGCAATCGGGCAGGTCCCCGCCATCTCCGGGAAAGCTGCCAAGAGCTTGTCCGGCTCAAACTTCCCGATGTATGTGGTGCCCAGACCTAAGTCCGCGGCCTGGAGCATCATCTGCGTGGCGGCAATCGCGGCGTCGATCTCCCCGTGGTCCTTGCCGTCGGTTTCCCGCTTCCAGGAAACGGCGGGATCATAGCACACCGCCAGCATCAAGGGGGGATTGAAGTGGGAACCGGAACAGGCGTCGGCTTTCTCCAGAGCTTCGGGGCTCCGGAGGACGAAGATCCGCTGGGGCTGGAAGTTGTGGGCCGTGGGGGCGTTTCGCCCGGCCTCCAGGATGATATCCAGCTTTTCCGGCTCCACAGGACGGGAGTCGAACTTGCGGAGAGAATACCGCGCGGCGGAGAGGGTCTGGAAATCCATAGTCGTTACCTCTTTCTTGTTGGAATTGGCAAGCGGCCTTTGGCGCTTGCCAGGGGAGATGAAATCGTCTATAGTAGATACCGCAAGGGCCCCTGGAAACGGCTGGCCCAATTTCGAATTGCTTGACAGCTAACAAGCCGTCAGGAAACCGTCACCGTGCCGGGTGGCGGTTTCCGCGTTTTACCACCATCGCAATCGTGTGGATTCCGATATGCAATGTAATCCGCATAAGGCTTCCCCTCCTTCCGAAGGGTGCGGCCAGCCGCCTGTCATACACCATTTTCCCTGTGTCCCCTTGCTTTTATAGCATACTATCCCACAAAAAGCAAGTCCACGCCCCCGTGAGGGAGTGTCCGGCCGCGCATTTTATAACAGGGCCATCGTATGGGGGCCGCCGCCCCCGGCGGCCTGCCGGTACAAGGATTGGGCCGCGTATGAAGCTGCCCAAGGGGGCGGCCCCTACAGGATCAAATCTTCCCATTGGACACGCCCCTCAGTGAAATAAAAGGGTGACAAGCGCCGGAAACTCTGGTATACTATACTATGGAGAAAATCAGTTCCCAAACTATGGAACACCAAGGAGAAGTGACTATGAACATTGTCTGTCTTGATATGGAGGGCGTCCTGGTCCCCGAGATCTGGATCGCTTTTTCCGAGGCCAGCGGCATCCCGGAGCTCCGCCGCACCACCCGGGACGAACCCGACTACCACAAGCTGATGAACTTCCGGCTGAACATCCTCAAGGAGCACGGCCTGGGCCTGAAGGAGATCCAGGCCACCATCGCCAAGATCGACCCTCTCCCCGGGGCCAAAGAGTTCCTGGACGAGCTCCGGGCCACGACGCAGGTCCTCATCCTCAGCGACACCTTCGAGCAGTTCGCAAAGCCCTTGATGGAAAAGCTGAACTGGCCCACCATCTTCTGCAACACTCTGGAGGTGGCCCCCGGCGGCGAGATCACCGGCTTCAAAATGCGCTGCGAAAAATCCAAGCTCACCACCGTCAAGGCCCTCCAGTCCATCGGCTATGAAACCATCGCCGCCGGGGACAGCTTCAACGACCTGGCCATGATCCAGGCCAGCAAGGCGGGCTTCCTCTTCAAGAGCACCGAGCAGATTAAAAAGGACTACCCGGAGCTTCCCGCCTACGAGGAGTTCGGCGATCTGCTGGCCGCCATCAAGGCGGCGCTGTAAATCCGGCGCAGATTTCACTAGGAAGGGAGACGCGATATGAATTCGAAGTTTGAAAAGCTGGGGTTTTATCCCGCCGATATTCTCCTGCCCAAAAAGGGCACGGACATGACGAAGTGGGCCGTGGTGGCCTGCGATCAGTTCACCTCTCAGCCCGAGTACTGGCAGGCGGTGGAAAAAACCGTAGGGGACGCCCCCTCCGCTCTGCGGCTCATCCTCCCTGAGGCATCCTTGAACGCCCCGGATGTGGACGAACGCATTGCCGCCGTCAACGCCGCCATGAGCGAGTATCTGGACGGCGGCCTGTTCGAAACCCTGGAGGACAGCCTTCTTTACATCGAGCGGGTCCAGTCCGACGGGAAGATCCGCCATGGCCTCATCGGCATGGTGGACCTGGAGCAGTACGACTTCACTCCCGGTTCCGGCGCCCTCATCCGGGCAACGGAAGGCACCGTCCTCTCCCGCATTCCCCCCCGGGTCAAAGTGCGGAAGGACGCCCCCATCGAACTGCCCCACGTCATGCTCCTCATCGACGACCCCAACAAGACGGTCATCGAGCCCCTGACCCGCTCTTCCGGGGAGATGGAGAAACTCTACAGCTTCCCCCTCCAGCAGGGCGGCGGCTCCATCACCGGCTGGAGGCTCACCGGCACTCAGATGGACCAGACGGCGGAGGCCCTGGCGGCCCTCTGCTCCGCAGAGGAGCAGGCCTGGAAGTACGGCGTGAAGGACGTTCCTCCCCTGCTCTTCGCCGTGGGGGACGGGAACCACTCCCTGGCCACCGCCAAGCAGTGCTATGAGGACCTGAAAAAAATTACCCCGGAGAGCGAATGGGCCTCCCTCCCCGCCCGGTACGCCCTGGTGGAGGTGGTGAACAACCACGACGGCGCCCTCCAGTTCGAGCCCATCCACCGCGTGGTCTTCGGCGTGGAGCCGGAGGCGGTGCTGGAGGCATTTAAGGCCTACTACCCCGGCGCTTACGAAGGCAGGGGCGAGGGCCACGTCATCGCTTACACCCACGCCGGGGGCCAGGGCTTCCTCACCGTGCCCCAGCCCCGGGTCCAGCTGGCGGTGGGCACCCTCCAGGCCTTCCTGGACGGCTACGTCAAGGACCACGGCGGCGAAATCGACTACATCCACGGCGCGGACGTGACGGACCGCCTGGGAAGCCAGCCGGAGAGCATCGGCTTCAAGCTGCCCGCCATGGGAAAACAGCAGCTCTTCAAGACCGTCATGGCCGACGGCGTGCTTCCCCGGAAAACCTTCTCCATGGGCCACGCCCAGGATAAGCGCTATTATGTGGAAGCCAGAAACATCCGCTGAACCGGCCGCCGGACAGGAGGGGACATCGTGAAACTGTTTAATTTGTTCAAAAAGCAGGCGGAGGCCGCCCCGCCCCCGCCTCCCCCCGCCCAGAAAGCCGGGGAGGATGAGGAGATGGTCGTCTACTCCCATATGCGGGTGGAGGTCACCACAACCGACGGGCAGATGCTGTTCGTCGCCAAGCTGATGTACCCCAGCGGAACCACCGCGGAGCTGCACCAGTATTCCGAGGTGGAAATTCCCCTGTTGAAGGACCGTTCCGAGATGGAGCCTCTCCCCGTCCACATCCGGGGCTATCACGACCGCCTGCGCAAGGCCGTGTACATGGAGGGCATGATTACCCCCGCGCCCAAGCACGTCTGGCTGGTGGCCCATCTCAATATCTCCAAGCTGGGAAACGACCGGGCCTTTTTCCGCCTGGACACGGACCTGGAGGCCACCGCCACCACCTTCGGCTCCGCCGGAGGCGTGCGGCCCTGCCGCCTGCTGAACATCAGCGTAGGCGGAGCGCGGATTCAATCGGAGCACCGGTATTACGAAGGGGACAAATTTCTCTTAAACGTCCAGCTTTTAGAGGACCGGGACCCTTCCATCATGTTCTGCCAAGTGCTGCGGGTCATCAAGGGTGAGGAAGAAGGCGCCCCCTGGCAGTACGGCTGTCAGTTCCTGGAGCTGAACGAGGCCGACCAAGACAAGATTATCGAAAACATCTTTGCCGCCCAACGAAAGAAACGGAACGGCACCTAAAGCTTTGTTTAAAAATTGGCGGAGCGGCGGGTCCGGGCAAGTTTGTTCGCTGGACAAGACGGTTTTTTGCAGGCGGGCTGCCGCCCGGCAAGGAACATCAACGCAGTCCCAGCGGAAAAAGACGCTCTGTGACGGCGTTTTGACATTTTTCAAACAAGGCCTCATAAACGGCTGCCGCCCGCCAAACATGCATGTTTGGCGGACGGCGCAAGTTTTCAGAACCCGTGGGAAGTTCTGAAAACTTATGATTAAAAACGAAAGGAACCCCTCCCGGGTTCCTCTCGTAACTCTCTTCCTTCCCGCCGGAGAAGTCTTCTCAGTTTTTCAACAGCCGTGCCGCCCGCGCCATAAGGCGCGGGCGGCATTATCGTGATCGTGATCATCCTCAATCATCTTTATTTTCTCAGAGGGACTCAGAGCCGGAAGAGCTCCAGAATCACGCCGTACAGCACGGAGGCTACTGTGCCGAAAACAATCACCGGCCCCGCCACGGTAAACATCTTCGCCGCCATGCCGGTGATAAAGCCTTCGCTCTTAAAGTCGATGGCCGGGGACACCACAGCGTTGGCAAAGCCGGTGATGGGCACCAATGTTCCCGCCCCGCCGTAGCGGGCCAGCTTGCTGTACAGGTTCAGTCCCGTCAGCAGGGCGGAGAGGAACACCAGCGTGCAGGAGGCGGCGGTGCCCGCCTCCTCTTTGTTCAGCCCCGCCGCCGCCCAGCCGTTGGTGATGGCCTGGCCCAGCACGCAGATGGCCCCGCCGATCACAAAGGCCAGGGTCACATCCTTGACGATGGGGGATTTCTTCGCCTTCTGTTTCACATACGCCTGGTACTCTTTGGGAGACATGTCCATGGAAAACTTCCTCTTTTCGTTCGGTATTTTCCATAGTGTTGCCTCCTGGGCCGGAAATATTCCCGCGGGACAGGCGGTATTGAAACCGGCGGGCGCTTATGGTACTATGGGAGCAGTCAAACATGATGGAGGTTCCCTGTATGGAATTGAAAAATCCCCTGCTGGCGGTATCCGATCTGGAGCGATCGCTGGCGTTCTATGAGTCCGTGCTGGGGCTCCGGGTGGTCCTGGACTTCGGGGCCAACAAGACTCTGACCGGCGGCCTCTGCCTACAGACACTGGAAACTTGGCAGGAGTTTATCGGAACGGACCAGGTTTCCTTTGGCGGAAACGACGCCGAGGTTTACTTTGAGGAGGACCGGTTCGACCAGTTCGCCGAACGGCTGAAAAGCCTTCCCATTCAATACGTTCACCCGGTAAAGGAGCACCCCTGGGGCCAGCGGGTGGTGCGGTTCTATGATCCGGACCGGCACATCATCGAAGTGGGGGAACATATGACGGCGGTGTGCCGCCGCTTTCTGGACGGCGGCATGACGCCGGAGGAGGCTGCCGCCCGCATGGACGTACCCCTGGACTACGTCCGGGAGTGCATGCGATGAGCCGGCCCCTGGGTATTTATCTCCACATCCCCTTTTGCAGGCAGAAGTGCGTCTACTGCGACTTCTACTCTCTTCCCCATCGAGAGACGCAGATGGACCCTTACGTTTCCGCCCTGCGGACCCAGCTGGCAGGAACGGATTTTTCCGGTTACGAAGCGGACACGGTTTACTTTGGCGGCGGCACCCCCAGTTACCTGGGCCCCCGCCGCCTGATTGCCCTTTTGGACGCAGTCCGCGCCGCCTGTCCCATCACTCCGGACGCGGAGATCACCTTTGAGGCCAACCCGGATTCCGCCGGTGATCCGGACGCGCTGGCCGCCCTCCGGCGGGCGGGCTTCAACCGGGTTTCCCTGGGAATGCAGTCCGCCGGCGACGGGGAGCTCCGGGCCATCGGCCGCATCCACACCATGGCCCAGGTCCGGGCCTCCGTGGAGGCGGCCCGCAAAGCGGGCTTTGACAACCTCTCCCTAGACCTCATCTACGGCCTGCCGGGGCAGGACCTTCCCCGCTGGCGGAAAAGCCTCTCCGCCGCCGCAGAGCTGAACCCGGAACATCTCTCCTGTTACGGCCTCAAGGCAGAGCCGGGCACCCCCCTCTACGCCCGCCGGGACACCCTGCCTGGAGACGAGGTGCAGGCGGACATGTACCTGGAAACCGTGAGCGCCCTGGAAGCCCGGGGCTGGCGGCAGTATGAGATTTCCAACTTCGCCAAGCCGGGCCGGGAATCCCGGCACAACCTGAAATACTGGACCCTGGGAGAGTACGCGGGGTTCGGTCCCGGGGCCCATTCCGACTTCCGGGGCCGCCGGTACGCCTGGGATCGGAACCTGGAGGCTTTCCTCCGGGGAGAACCGACCCTGTCGGAATCCCAGGCGATGGCTCCCCGGGACCGGGAGCAGGAGTGGCTGATGCTGTCCCTCCGTCTCACCCGGGGCTTGGACCCGGCGGATTGGGAGGTCCGCTTTGGCCGCCCCTTCGCCCCCCTCCTGCCGTTTTTAAAGCGCTGTGAGGCGGCAGGCTACGCCCTTCGGGAAAACTCCCGCTGGTGTCTGACCCCCCGGGGCTTTCTGGTTTCCAACCAAATCATTGGGGCGCTTCTGGACGAAACACAAAAGGAGTGAACATATGCACGTCTATACCACAGGCCAATGGGTCCTGCTGTTTTTCTTCTACTGCTTCTGCGGCTGGATCTGGGAGTCCTGTTACGTCTCCCTCTGCCAGCGGCATTGGGTCAACCGGGGCTTTCTTCAGGGCCCCTTGCTGCCCATCTACGGCTCCGGCGCCATCATCATCCTGCTGGCCACCATCCCTGTGGCGGAGGACCTCCGGCTGGTGTGGCTCTTCGGCATGATCGCCGCCACAGCTTTGGAATACGTCACCGGCGACGTGATGGAACGGATTTTCAAGGTCCGTTACTGGGACTATTCCAACCAGAAGTTCCATCTCAACGGCCACATCTGCCTCTCCAGCTCCGTCGCCTGGGGCTTCTTCTCCATCCTGCTGGTGCGGTTCATCCATCCTCCCATCGCCCGCCTGCTGTCCCGGGTCCCCGCCCTGTGTGTGGACCCCCTGGCGATTTTGCTCACCGCGGCTTTCACCGCGGACGCGGTTCGCTCCGTCCAGGCCGCCCTGGACCTGCGGGACCTGCTCTCCAAGGCTGCTGAGGAAAATGAGGAATTCCGCCGTCTGGCGAAACGGGCGGAAATCTACGCCGCCTTTGCCAAGGACGACCTCCGCCGCTTCCGGGAAAAGACGGAGCTTGAAAAACTCCTCCTCCATCAACGGGTGGAGGAGGAGCTGGCGGAACGCCGTCAGGCCCGGGCGGAGCGGATGGAAGCCTCTCTCCGCCGTCTTACCGCCGCCAAGCTGGAGGCCCTGTCCACGATTTCCGGCGCCTTGGAAACCTGCCGGGATCACCTGGAGGCCCTGCCCGACACCACGCCTGAAAACCTGGAGGAGCGCCGGGCCGATCTGGAGGAGATCATTCGCCGGGTCCAGGCCCGGGAGGCCACCTTACAAAACCATTCTTCCGCTCCCTATCACCGCTCTCTCCGGCTTTTGCGGGCCCACCCTTCCGCCACCGCCAAGGACTTCGGCGAAGTCTTGGAAACGCTGAAAAAGCTGGGAAAGGATTAGGCCCTCTTTAAGAATGACAAAATGCCGGATAGAGGCAGATTCTTTCGTCGGACAAGGGGATTGCACGCGGGAATCCTGACGGATTTCAAGTCCGGTCAACGCAGCTCCGGCGGAAACAGATACTTTAAGCCGGCGTTTTGCCATTTTTTAAACAGGGCCTAGGGGCTGTTTGAAAAATAGCGGAATGCCCAACGGCGAGAGATTTTTTCGCTGGGCAAGGCGATTTTCCGCAGGAATCCTGGCGGATTTCAAGGGAAATCAACGAAGCGTCAGCGGAAAAATATCCGCCGATTGGGTGTTTTGGCATTTTTCAAACAGCCCCTAACCCTTCCCCAGTTCCCTTAAACGTTTTCTCAAATAGTTCTGGGCCGCCAGCAGATCATAAACCGCGTCTTCGGAGAGGACGCCCCGTTTCAAATCCTTTGGAATCTTTCCCGCAGAGTCGTCTTCAAAATCCCGCCTCCATTGTCCGCCGCTGTAGTAAGCTTCCAGTTCCCCAACCCGCTCCTGAACGGCGGCGTAACGGTCCAGGGCCTCTTCCAGGGCTGCCGCCGCCGCCGTGGCGTCGTCCAGAATTGCTTCCATACAGGTAATGCGTTCGATCTGGTCCATATATACCTCCTGTTAAGGAAACCGCCGGACACCTGTCCGGCGGTTTTACGCTCAGCTCATCTGCTTGCGGCGGCTAAGGTTCATGGTGCCGTCCTGCATGCTGTTCAGGGTTTCCAGGCTCTTGCCGGTGCCCAGGGCCACGCAGGAGATGGCGTCGTCGGCAATGATGGTGTGAATGCCCGTCCGGGCCGTCACCAGCTTGTCGAAGCCGGACACCAGGCTGCCGCCGCCGGTCATAACAATGCCGTTGGTAGAGATATCCGCCACCAGCTCCGGCGGCGTCCGCTCCAGCACAGAGTGGATCGCTTCCATAATGCGCTCCACCGGCTCCTCAAAGGCGTCCATCATCTCCGTGGAGCTGACGGCCACCACCTTGGGAAGGCCCGTCAGGAGGCACCGGCCCTTCACGTCCATGACCTCCTCTTCATCCTTGGGAAAGACGCAGCCAATCTGCTTTTTCATCTCCTCAGCGGTGCGCTCGCCCACCAGCAGATTGTGCTTGCGGCGCATATACTTCACCACGGCTTCGTTCAATTGATCGCCGGCGATTTTGATGGAGGCGGACTCCACCACGCCGCCCAGGGAAATCACGGCGATATCCGCTGTGCCGCCGCCGATGTCCACCACCATGTGCCCGTCGGGCTTCGCGATGTCGATGCCCGCGCCGATCGCCGCCGCCACAGGCTCTTCAATCAAATAGACCTTCCGGGCCCCGGCGGAGATGCCCGCGTCGATGACAGCCCGCTCTTCTACCTCCGTAATGCCGGAGGGCACGCAGATAATCACCCGGGGCTTGAAGACGGACACCCCCGCCACCTTGTGGATAAACTCCCGAAGCATCCGCTCCGTCATGTCGTAGTCGGAGATAACGCCCTCCCGCAGAGGGCGGATGGCGATGATGTTGCCCGGAGTCCGGCCCAGCATGGCCTGGGCCTCCTCCCCCACCTTCAAGAGCTTCCCCGTGTTTTTGTCCAAAGCCACCACGGAGGGTTCATTCAAAACGATGCCTTTGCCTCGTACAAATACCAAAACCGAAGCGGTACCAAGGTCGATACCGATATCCTTTGCCATGGGCAATTCCTCCATTTATCTTTTGTCCAATTTATAATAGGCAGAAAACCGCCAGCGAATCCATAAAGTTACAAAGTACATTATACTGGCAGTCCTTCCAGAATGCAAGCCTATTCTTTCCCTTTTTCTCCCCTGTTTTCTTCCTCCGGCCTGGGAAAGGCCGCGGCGGCGCAGACCACCCCCGCCGCTCCCGCCGCCCGGAGGGCTCCGGCGGCGGAAACCAGGGTGGACCCGGTGGTGCAGATATCGTCGATGAGGAGGACCCGCTTTCCGGCAGGGTCCCCCTGGGCCTCATAGACGTCCTTGGCGTTCTCCCAGCGCGCCTCCGCGCTCTCCAAGCCGGACTGGGGCGGGTTGTCCCGGACCTTGCGGAGCAGGGCCTCCGGCTCCACGCCCCAGAGCTTGCAGGCGTTCTCCGTCAGAAGGCGGGACTGGTCGTAGCCGCGCCTGCGCAGCCGCTTGGCGCTGACGGGGACCCAGGTCACCACGTCAAATTCCCCGGAGAAGCGCTCCGCCGCCGCTTGGGCGATGAGCTCCCCCAGAGGCCCGGCGGCGGAGACGCCGCCGTGGAACTTAAAGCGGCGGATTGCCTCCCGGACGGGACCCTCATACCACAGCGGCGCGGCGCAGAGGAGGCCGCCGGGAAGCTCCCGGAGTCCGTGGGCCTCGTCCATCCAGGGGAGGGCCCGTCCACAGTCTGGGCACATGCCCGGCGCATCCTGGACCTGGCGGCAGAAGGGGCATTTGGGCGGGAAGAGGAGGTCCAGCAGAGCGTCTATGAGCTTCATGGCGCAGCCTGCCGTTTCCGGGGATATGGGGCAGTCTCATCCGTCAAACCTACCAGGTAATCCACACTGACGTTGTAGTATTTTGCCAACGTAATGACCGCGTCCAGGGGATATCGAATCTCACCGATTTCGTACTGTGAGTAGGTGTTCTGGCTGACGTGGAGCAGCTTCCCAATATCCGCCTGTGTCAGCCCGCGGTCAATTCTCAAATCTCGTATCCGTTCGTATCTCAAAATTTCAGTTCTCATATCCATCACCGAATATGAGTATATGTATCTGAAATCTAGATATTTTGTTTTATCCCTGGAGCAGATAAAACCGGATAAAAGGCAGTTGACAAAGTGTCTTTCGTGCTCTATAATAACCATAAGAAGGCACTGCGACAAGCGGTTAGCCCGAGTCAGTTATCGAGAGACAAAGCCAAAGCCTTGAAACCGTCACTTGGCAGAGTGGCGGTTTCTGCTTTTCACGATAATCGTGACCGTAAAGGGCCCGATATGCAACGTGATTCGCACGAAGCATCACCTCCTTTCGGAGGATGTAGCCAACCGCCCGCCTTTTGCGCAGTGCCTTCTTACTCGACAGAATACCACACCATTCGGCAAAAAGCAAGGACCGCCCCCGGCGGTCCTTCTCCTTTTATTCTCCCCCTTTGGCCAGCCGCCAGCGGAGGCCGGAATATCTCCTCTGCCGCTTGTCGTTGGCCGCCATGGCCCGGATAGCCGCGTCGTCTCCCACCACCACCAACAGCTCCCGCGCCCGGGTCAGGGCCGTGTACAACACCCCCCGGACCATCAGGGAGGTTGGCGCGGGCATGGCCGCCAGAACCACACAGCGGTACTCGCTGCCCTGGGATTTATGCACCGTCATAGCGAAGGCCAGGTCCACTTCGTTCAGCTGCTCCACGCCGTAGACCGCCCGGCGGCCGTCGAAGTCCAGCTCCAGCCACTCGCCGGAGTCGTCAATCTTCACGATTTTTCCCACATCCCCGTTGAACATCCCGGTTCCCACGGTTCCGTCTTCCTTCTCCCACACCGTGTCATAGTCGTTCCGGGTCTGCATCACCCGGTCCCCCTCCCGGAAGAGCCGGTCGCCCCACAGCAGCTCCCGCTTCCCCGCTTCCTTGGGATTCAGCGCCTCCTGGAGACAGCGGTTCAGATTCACCGTTCCGGCGGGGCCTTTTCGGGTGGGGGTCAGCACCTGAATCTGGTCCGCCGGAATCCCCATCTTCTCCGGCAGACGGGTCTTGCACAGCTCTACCAGGGTGCTCACCGCCCGCTCCGGGTCCCGGCGGCAGAGGAAGAAGAAGTCCCCCTGGTTGCTGGTCAAGTCCGGCGTCTTGCCCAGGTTCACGGCGTGGGCGCTGCGAATGATGGCGGACTGCTCCGCCTGCCGGAAGACCTCCCGAAGAAACACCGTCTCCACCCGCCCGCTGCGGATCAGGTCCGAGAACACGTTCCCCGCCCCTACGGAGGGCAGCTGGTCCGCGTCCCCTACCAGCACCAGCCGGGTCCCGGGCCGAAGGGCCCGGAGCAGGGCCGAGAACAGGGGCAGGTCCACCATAGACATCTCGTCCACGACAACAGCATTTGCCTCCAAGGGTTCCTTCTCCGTCTTGGCAAAGGTCACCTGCCGCGCCTCTTCGTTCCAGCTCATTCCCAAGAGGCGGTGAACCGTCTGGGCCTCCATGCCGGTGAGCTCGCTCATCCGCTTGGCCGCCCGGCCCGTGGGGGCCGCCAGCACCGTGTCCAGACCCATCTTCCGGAACAGGGCCACAATGGCCCGCACCGCCGTCGTCTTTCCGGTTCCGGGGCCGCCGGTGAGAATCAGCACATTCTCTTTTGCCGCCAGCTCCACCGCCTTTCGCTGCTGAGGGGCATAGGTGATGCCCTGGGCCTGCTCCAGCTCGTCCACTGTCCGGGCGGCGGAAACCCGGCTCTCCGGTTTTGCCGCCAGCAGGGCCTCCATCCGCTTTTGGGCGGAGTGCTCCGCCTCCCACAGCCGCCGGAGATAGCAGGCGTCCACGTTGGCCACCCGCTCCTGAATCACCAGCCCCCGGCCGATCAGCTCGTCCAGGGCCAGCTCCGGCCCCTCCTCGCCGCACTGGAGGAGCTGAGCCGTGGCGGCAACCAGCTTTTCCCGGGGGAGAAAAACGTGGCCGTTGTTCTCGTTGTGGCTCAGCTCGAAGGCCACCGCCGCCTGAAGGCGCAGGCCGCTGTCCGGCTGAAAGCCCATGCTCATGGCGATTTCGTCCGCCACGGAGAAAGCCACGCCGCAGTCGTCGGCGGAGAGAAGATAAGGGTCCTCCCGGAGCTTTTCCAGGGCCGCGTCTCCATACTGCCGCCGCAGGCGCATGGCCAGCACCGGCGGCAGCTCGTACCGGGCCAGGAAGGCCATCAGCCGCCGGAGCCCCATATGCTGCCGGAAGCCCTCCGCGATTTCCTGAGCCCGCCGGGCGGTGACGCCCTTGAGGCTGGTCAGCCGCTCCGGGGCGGTTTCCAGAATCTCAAAGGTTTCCAGGCCGAACCGGTCCACGAGTTGGCGGGCCGTGGCGGGGCCCACGCCTTTCAGGACGCCGGAGGACAGGTAGCTGAAGATCTCCTCCTCGTCCTCCGGCAGCCCCCGCTCCAGCTCCGCCGCCCGAAGCTGCTCCCCGTGCTGAGGGTGCCGCTCCCAGACGCCGGTGACGGTCAAGTGCTCGCCGGGAGCGGCGCAGGGAATGCATCCCACAACGGTGACGGCCTCCCCCTCCTCCGTGAGGAGGCGGAGGACCGTGTAGCCATTCTCGGCGTTTTGAAAGATGACGCTATGTATGGTTCCCTCCCGGCAGATGCGTTCTTCCATGACTTCCTCTCTTTTTCGTAAGTTCCTTGTTGCCGTCCCTCGGCCCGAAACGTCACCGGACCTCTGTGAGATTCAGGTTTTTTTAGCTTCGTTTCTATTGGGAAAAAGGGACCCGGCGGGGATGAGCTCGGCGTTTTTCTCCCGGTCCGCCAGATACCGGGCCAGAGCCTGGGCGTCCGGGGTCAATCCGCAGTCCGCCAGGATGATCTTGGCCCCCGGGAGCCCTCCCTGAACCCGGCGGAGCTCCCGGACATCGGCCTCCATAGCCAGGGCCTCCCCTTTCAGAGGCAGGACCAGCAGCAGGCCCGGAATGGCCGGGCGGCCCCCCGCGTGGAGCAGAGCTCCGGCAAAGACCCAGACAATGGTGGTTAAGCCTACGGCGGACAGGAACGCTAAGACGCCGTCTTGCAGCAGCAGCATTTGAATCACCTCCGTTCAGCTTATGCTGGACGGAGGGATTCGGTTAGCCGGGCGTGTCCCATGGGGAGATTTGATCCTGTAGGGGCCGCCCCCTTGGGCGGCCCGATGCGCGGCCCAATCCCTGTACCGGCAGGCCGCCGGGGGCGGCGGCCCCTACACGATGGCCCGGTTATAAAATGCGCAACGGGACACTCCCCGGTTAGCCGCCGCTCTTGACAGAGCGGCTCTGTTTGGTATAATGGAAACAGAAGGGCGCTGCCACACGGCGGTCAGCCCTTACGTTTTAACTTTACTTCCGTTGACCGCTTGGGTTGCAGCCGAGCGGTCAATACGCTTTTATGGTAAGTCGATTGTGCTATCCTGGAACGGGGCTGGTACTCGCCCATGCGGGGGGGATAGATGTCAGCTAGGATGCCAGCTGGTTCATTGCACGGTCCAAAAGAGAAAAGGAAGTATGGGCCCTTCGGGCCTTTTCTTTTTCCCTATCTCTCCTCAGCCCGCCCCACCAGGTAGTCGATGCTCACCCCAAAGTGGTCCGCCAGCTTCCAGATATTTTCCAGATTAGGGAGATTGGAGCCCCTTTCATAGGTCTGATATTGCTGTTCCGCAATACCAATATCGGAGGCAACCCGCACTTGTGTTTCGCCTTTCTCTTTCCTCAGCTCACGCAGCCGCTCCCTTAATAAAAATTCCATGCTTACTCCTCTTGACACAATTATATAATTGTGCTATCCTATAGTTATAACTATTATTTAATGGTCCTATAAAAGGAGGGAAACTATGTCCGACTTCATGAAATGGCTTTACGCCAACTACATCAAGCCTCAGCTTGACTCCATTCCCCATGGGAACTACGAACCGGACTTCTATCTTCTAAAGGACGACGTCTCCCCGGAAACCTGCGGCAGCTTCTCCAGAACCCAGGAGTTCACCGCCACCCACGCCTTCCTTCTAGGTCTTCGTACAGGGCAGGGCCTGTCGGACTCCCTCCGGGTTTAGCCGTAACACGCAGCTCCAGCGCAAGCGCCAGATCAGCGGCAGCGGGGACGGGAGGGCAGTCCTTGCATCAACCACCACCTCCCCCCGCTCAAGCTACGCCGCGGGCTGGAGACTTGCGAACCCGGAGGAAGCACCCCTTGCGCGTCCGGAGGGAATGGCCTGGTCAGGGGACCGGGCCCCACAAGGTGTTCTAGCGATCGAAGGGTCATTCCTTGGGGGAGGGCGGACACATAGGTCCGCCCCTACAGGGTGTCCTGCCGGGAGAAGGGCAGGCCCGGAGGAACAGGAGGGGACAGAGCCCCTCCCCTACAGGGTGTCCTACCGATAGAAGAGCAAAAACCGGCCCGAAGGGCCCATACTTCTTTTTCTCTTTTGGACCGTGCACGGCCCGTTTTCTCTTTTTCTTCTGGCAAGAAAAAGAGAAAATGGGGGGGTGCATTGGACCAGCTATCAAGATAGCTGCTGACTCCCCCGCCCGCAAGGGCGAACCGAAAGCCCCAACTCCGCCAGAATGGCCTCTTCCCTCTCCCGCATCTGGGCCTTCATAGGCCCCTCATCCAAATGGTCATACCCCAGCAGATGGAGCACCGAGTGCACCACCAGATACCCCAGCTCCCGCCGGTTGGAGTGGCCGTATTCCTTCGCCTGGGCCGCCACATGTTCCAGGGAGATCATCATATCCCCCAGGGGCGCCAGCCCCGTCCCCGGGTCTGCGTCCTCAGGGCCGGGCAATTCCCCCGGCCGGAGGTCGAAGGCGGGGAAGCTCAGCACGTCCGTGGCCCGGTCCACCTGCCGGGCCTCCCGGTTCAGCCGGCGGATTTCCGCGTCGTTGGTGACAAGCACGTCCACTTCACAGGGGAAATCCACCCCCTGGGCGGCCAAGGCCGTGCGGACCGCCTTGCGGATAAAGGCAATCTGGCTCCCGCTTACCCCGGGGACGCTGGCGGTAACGGGAATATAATGCCGCCTCATTTCCTCCGCCCCTTCCCCGGGTCCTTCCGCTCTCCCCGTTTCTCATAGTCCTCATAGGCCTGGACAATTCTCTGCACCATGACGTGGCGGACCACGTCGGCATTGGTCAGCTCGCAGATGCCGATGCCCTCCACGTTGCGGAGAACCCGCATGGCCTCCTTCAATCCGGAGGTCTTCCCGTCGGGGAGGTCGATCTGCGTGGCGTCGCCGGTGATGACAATCTTGGACCCAAAGCCCAGACGGGTGAGGAACATCTTCATCTGCTCCCGGCTGGTGTTCTGGGCCTCATCCAGAATGATGAAGCTGTCGTCCAGGGTCCGGCCCCGCATATAGGCCAGGGGGGCCACCTCGATGTTTCCCCGCTCCAGGTACTTTTGGTACGTCTCCGCCCCCAGCATGTCGAAAAGCGCGTCGTACAGGGGCCGGAGATAGGGGTCCACCTTGCTCTGGAGATCCCCGGGCAGGAAGCCCAGCCGTTCCCCGGCCTCCACGGCGGGGCGGGTGAGAATGATCCGGTTCACCTGCTTGTCCCGGAAGGCCATGACCGCGGCGGCCACCGCCAGGTAGGTCTTTCCCGTGCCTGCCGGGCCCACGCCGATCGTCACCGTG
Organism: uncultured Oscillibacter sp.; assembly: GCA_910578935.1. GTDB lineage: Bacteria > Bacillota > Clostridia > Oscillospirales > Oscillospiraceae > Oscillibacter. The sequence continues at coordinate 56,140 of CAJTSM010000004.1, forward strand.
TTTTTCAGCACGGAGGCAATGTAGTCCTTTTGGCCGATGGTCTTGGGCTTGATGGGCCGGCCCTTGGCGGAGATGCAGAGGACGTCGCCGGCAAGCTCGGCGATTTTTTCCTCCTTCCCCGCCCGGACCATGCTGATGACATACCGGACGTTCTGCTCGGCGATGGGCTCTCCCCGGCTGGAGAGGGTCAGGAGGGCCTGGATGGCCTTACAGGCCAGGGACACGTCCTCCGCCTCCCCCTCCACCCGGAGTTCACTGTCCCGGTTGACCACAGTGACGGAAAATTCCTGCTCCAGCAGCCGGATATTCTCGTCAAAGGACCCGAAAATGTTGACGGCCTGTTCCAGCCGTTCAATGCCGATTCGCTGTTCCAAAGTCTTCACTCCCGTATTTGCGCGGACTTCCGTCCGTTTCTTCCGTATGTTATTCGAGCCGTCTTGCCCGCCGCCGTAAACGGCGGCAGCTGCGAAACATGGCGCATATTACTTCCGGCCTTCCAGTTCGGAAGTAATATATATGGGGGCCGTCTCCCCGATCTCCTCCAGACATTCCGCCGACAGCGTGACTATCAGCGTATCCCCTTTCTGCCGGGCGGAGCAGAGGGTGGATTTCACCTCGCCGTAGGGCTCCACCATCTCCCGGAGCTGAGCGGACAAAATCGCTTCGGCGGCCTTCTCCGCCTCGGCAGCGGTTCGGACCGTGGGAACGGCTTCATAAAAACGCCATTTCTCCGTCACCAAAGTAACGGGGAGGGGTACGCCCAGCAGCGTCAGAGGACGCCTGTTGGTTATTTTATCATATTCCTCCCCTTCAATGCTACTGTTTGAGAAGAATTTTATCCGCCGGGTTCCAAAAATCAAGGACAGCCCGGTCCTCTCTTTTCCGGTATACTGTTTTTCCGCCGCCGTCAGGGGCATGGAAGCGGTGAGATCGTACCACGTCCGGGCCTCCACCTTCCCCATGCCCGCCAGGACCCGGGCCCCCACCGTATCGGTATCCTCCACGCCGGAGATCAAAATCTGCCCCTCCGTCACGGCGCTGCCGGGGACGACGCAGCTAACGCCGCCGATGGTCTGGACCTTTTTCACCAGGCCCGCCCGCCGGGCCACCAGGTTGCAGGGCGTCCGGCGGTCGATCATCACCGGGGGAGGAGTCCGTTCCCGGACCTGAACGCTGGCCCGGCAGCCGGAGACGTTGACAGCAATCCAGCTCAGTTCCGGCACGTCCAGGAGCATGTGGTTTCGGAGATCCTCCCCGTCCAGGGACAGGCCAAAGGTCCCAAGGCCCACGCCGTTTTGCTCCAGGGCCCGCAAAATCCGCTCCTCCGGGACGCGCTCGTTTCCCTCCACCTGAAAATCCCAGATAAAAAACGAGCCCAGAAACAGTGCCAGGGCACAGCCCACCAGCCCCATCAACAGCGCCTGACGGTGCCGGAAACGGAGGAAAAAATAGGGCGCGCCCTCCAGTCCCACCAGGTCAAACGCGCAGTCCAAGTTCTTTCCCGCCTCCCGGAGGGTCCTCCAATCCCGCCGGGAGAGCCGGCAGGTAAAGGCCGTGGGGGATTCCCATTCCAAGTCCCAGAAGGACAGCTCCCGCGCCCCGCAGAGATTCAGCACCCGTTCGGGAAAGGCGCACTCCGCCCGAATCCGGACCTGGCCCCGCAGGCGGTTGACCAGGCCGGTCAGCATGGCCCTACCCACTCTACGGAGGCAATTTTTCCGCCGATCCGCAGCTCTCCCGCCGTCATAGCCATCAAGGTCAGACCCTCCCCGCTGACCCGGAGGACGCCGGCGGAGGTGTTGGCGTCGATCCGCTCTTCCGTATAGGCCAGAAGGCCGGTGTGGTGCTCCAAATATAGCTGGCGGCTCCCCACCATCTCCAGCCGGGGCAGTCCCGCCACTACGTCCGCCGGAAGGTCAAACAGCTCCGCCGCCGCTGTCAAAACGCCGTCCTCCCGGCCTCTGCGATTCCGTTCCATATTCTTCACCTCGAAAAACCATATGCGGCAGCGGGAAAAAAACTGCTTGTCCCGGCATGATTCCCGCCGCCTTCGCATAGGGTTTTTTGAGGTGAGGCTTATGAAACCGCGCTGGCGGACCGGCGCTTGTCTGCTTCTCTGCGCTCTTTTGGTCTGGTCCCTGGCGGATGCGGAGCAAGTCCGGGCCGCGGCGGCGGCGGGCCTGGCTCTCTGCGGCCGGGTGGTCATCCCCGCCCTGTTTCCCTTCATGGCGGCGTCCACCATGCTGGTGTCCATGGGCTTTGGGGAATGGGCCTCTCCCCGCCTGTCGGGGTTGATGAGCCTCTACCGCCTCCCCGGCCCCGCCGCCGTCCCCCTGCTGCTGGGGCTGGTGGGCGGTTATCCCATTGGGGCCCGGACAGCGGCAGAGCTTCACAAAAGGGGCCTTCTCACTGTGGAAGAGGCGGAACGGCTCTTGGGTTTTTGCAACAACTCCAACCCGGTGTTCCTCATCAGCGTCCTGGGAAGCGGTGTTTTCGGAAGCAGCCGCAGGGGAATTTACCTCTGGCTTATCCACATCCTCTCTTCTCTGCTGACGGGCTTTTTCTTCCGTGGAAGCGGGAAACCCTGTGGGCGGCAGCGTCTGCCCCGGGCTGTCCCCTGTCAAACGCCCTCCTTTTCCGCCGCCCTTGTGGAGGGGGTGAAAAGCGCCTGCGGGAACATGGTTTCCGTCTGCGGCTTCGTGATTTTCTTTTATGTGCTGGCTAGCCCCCTGGCGGCTCTAAAGGGGCCCCTGGGGGCCGGACTGGTAGGCGTTCTGGAACTCTTCTCCCTGACGCCGCTGCTGGAGGCGGACCACGTGAGCTTCATCTTAGCCTCCGCCTGCGCGGGCTGGGGAGGGGTATCCATTCTCTGCCAAACAGCCGCGGTGCTGGAAAACAGCGGCCTTCGAATCCGAAACTGCGTCGCCGGCAAGGCTCTCCAGGCCTTGCTGGCGGCGGGACTGGCGGCCGTCGTGGGCCTCTATCTGTTCTAAGCAAACAAAGGAGCGGCCCCGGTATGCCGGGGCCGCTCCGATCACGAAAAGGAAGGGCATGCGCGGCTGCGCCCGCAGGCGCGTTTCGGAACGCAACCGCCGCTTGCGGCGGCTCCTGGCGCGGAGATAAACCCGAAAAGGGTTTTCCGCACCATTTCAATCACAAGCTGTCAAAAGATGTGACAGCCCGGGGCAGCGCGTCAGCGCTGCCCCTTGTCGTAGGGCACGCCCTCCGCCTTGGGGGCCCGGGACTTCTTGGACGTGAAGGCCAGGACCACCAGGGAGATGATGTAGGGGAGCATATTGTACATAGCCGCCGGGAGGTTCAGGGCCTTCAGGAAGTCGAAGCCGGAGTACACGTTGCCCAAAGCCCGGAAAAACCCGAAGAGCAGCGCCGCCAGGGCGATGCGGGTGGGTTTCCACTGGCCGAAGATCATAACCGCCAGGGCCAGGAAGCCGAAGCCCGCCACGCCGTTTTCAAACTTCCACTCGCTGACGCCCGCCGTGATGTACACGATGCCGCCAAGGCCCCCCAGCATACCGGAGATCAGCACGCCGGCGTAGCGCATTTTGTAGACGTTAATGCCCACGCTGTCCGCCGCCTGGGGATGCTCGCCGCAGGCCATGAGCCGGAGCCCGAAGCGGGTCTTGTACAGGGAGACATAGGACCCGATCAGGGCCAGGGCCGCCAGCAGCATGAACCAGTTGAACTCAAAGCCGCCCAGGTTCACCAAAAACGCCTTTTTCGCGTTGATGTACTGGATGGTGGAGGAGACGTTATCCACGCTCTCGGCGGTGTTCATGGCCTTGACGAAAACCGTGGCCGCCGCCGTGCCCAGCAGGTTCATGGCGGTGCCCACCAGGGTCTGGTCCGCCTTGAAGTTGATGGCGGCCACCGCCAGCAGCAGGGAGTACACGACGCCCAAGGCAATGGCGGCCAGGACCACCAGCAGGATCATGCCGAAGGCGGGAGTGCTGTCGGGGAGAAACTTCATCATCAGCGCGCCGCCCAGGGCGCCCATGACCATGATGCCCTCCAGGCCGATGTTGATGACGCCGGAGTGCTCGGAGAAGCAGCCGCCCAGGGCCACCAGCAGCAGCACCGACGCGAAAATCAGAGTGTATTGCAGCAGCAAGATCATTTCCCGTCGCCTCCTTTCCCGGCAGCCGCCTGTTTCTTCTCATCCCGGCGGTTCAGCCAGGCATTCAGCGCCGTTTTGAAGAAGAGGACGAAGCCACAGAGGTAGATAATCAGCGCGGAGATAAAGTCGGAAATCTGGGAGGAGTACATGGTCTTGTCCACATAGGCCCCTCCGTTGGTGATGTGCTGGATGAAGTAGGAGGAGAAAATGGCCCCGATGGGGTTCAGCCCCCCCAGGAAGGCGGCGGCAATGCCGTTGAAACCCATGGCGGGAACGGCGGACTGGGTGCACTGCCACTGCTCGAACCCGGTGAGGAAGAGCATCGCCGCGCCCATGCCGGCAAGCCCCCCGGCAATGGCCATGGTGAGGATCAGGTTCTTCCGCTCCCGCATGCCGCAGTATTTGGCGGCAAACTTGTTGCAGCCGGTGGCCTTCAGCTCATAGCCCAGCTTGGTCTTCTCAAGCAGAACCCAGACTAAAACCGCCGTCAGGATGGCCAGGGGAATGGCCAGGCCCACGTACTGATTTTTGCTGAACAGAGCCCCCAGTCCCAGGGAGGGGAGAAGGGCTCCTTCGTTGGTGCTGGCCAGAGTGTAGGTGTAGGGACTGGTTTCCTCCTTCACCAGAGTCAGCAGCATGTTCACGGCGTAAAGGCTGATCCAGTTCAGCATGATGCAGGAGATGACCTCGTTGACGTTGCAGTAAGCTTTCAGCAAACCGGACACAGCCCCCAGGGCGGCCCCGGCCAGGATCGCGGCAATCAGGCACAAAAACCAGGGCAGCTTCAGCCCCAGGGCACAGTACAGAGCCGCGCCGGTGCCGACGACATACTGGCCCGCCGCACCGATGTTGAATAAGCCCACCTTATAGGCGAAGAGCACGGAGAGGCTGCACATCAGCAGGGGGGCGGTCTTCACCAGGGTACTGCCGAAGTAACGGAGCTGAGCCGTGGACTTGGAATAGGTCATGAAGTTCTCCACGATGGCCAGGATCGCTCCGTTGGCTCCGGCGGGATTGATGAGAAGCAGGGCGATATAGCCCACCAGCAATCCCAGCAGAATGCACAGCAGGGAGGCCAGCAGGGACTGAACCGCGCCGTTGCGCAGCAGGGAGGTTTTTTCTTGTTTCATGCCTTACGCCCCCTTCTTCTTCGCGCCGGCCATATAGAGGCCCAGCTCTTCCACCGTGACTTCCTTCGGATCGAACTCGCCCACGATCTCGCCCTCGTACATGACGAGAATCCGGTCCGAGACGTTCATGACCTCGTCCAGCTCCAGGCTCACCAGCAACACGCCCTTTCCGGCGTCCCGCTGGGCCACGATCTGTTTGTGTATGTATTCAATGGCGCCCACATCCAGGCCCCGGGTGGGCTGGACAGCAATCAGCAGCTCCGGGTCCTTGTCAATCTCCCGGGCGATGATGGCTTTTTGCTGATTGCCGCCGGACATGCTCCGGGCCGCCGTGACAGGTCCCTGGCCGGAGCGGACGTCGTACTGCTCGATCAGGCCCACGGCGTACTCCCGGATGGCCTTCCGTTTCAAAAAGCCCGCCGGGGTGACGAAGTGGCTCTCGAAGTACCGCTGGAGCACCATGTTGTCCTCCAGGGTGTAATCCAGCACCAGACCGTGCTTGTGCCGGTCCTCGGGGATGTGGCTCATGCCGGAGGTGTTCCGCTTGCGGATGGGAGACTTGGTAATGTCCTGACCGTTCAGGGTCAGGGTCCCCTCCTTCAGCGGCTCCAGGCCGGAGATCCCGTAGACCAGCTCCGTCTGACCGTTGCCGTCGATGCCTGCGATGCAGACGATTTCTCCCCTGCGGACCTGGAAACTCACGTCCTTGACGGCGTTATTTTTGTGCCGCTTAGAGGCCACGGTCATGCCCTTCACGTCTAGCACCACCTCGCCGGGCTTGGCGGGAGCTTTTTCCACCACGAAGTTTACGTCCCGGCCCACCATCATCCGGCTCAGCTCCTCCTGGGAGCTGGAGGCAATGTCCACTGTGCCGATGTACTTGCCCTTGCGCAGCACGGAGCAGCGGTTGGCCACGGCCATGATCTCGTTGAGCTTGTGGGAGATGAAGAGGATGCTCTTTCCCTCGGCGGAGAGGTTCCGCATGATCTGCATCAGCTCGTCAATCTCCTGGGGGGTCAGCACGGCGGTGGGCTCGTCGAAGATCAGGATCTCGTTCTCCCGGTACAGCATCTTCAAAATCTCGGTGCGCTGCTGCATGCCCACGGTGATGTCCTCAATCAGGGCATCTGGGTCCACCCGGAGGCCGTACTTCTCGGAGAGGGCCAGGACCTTTTCCCGGGCCTCCGCCTTTTGGAGAAAGCCGTGCTTGCAGGGCTCCACGCCCATGATGATGTTGTCCAGCACCGTAAAGCACTCCACCAGCTTGAAGTGCTGGTGGACCATGCCGATCCCCAGGTCGTTGGCGTCGTTGGGGTCCTTGATGGAGACCACCCGGCCGTCCTTTTTGATGACGCCCTCCTCCGGCTGGTACAGGCCGAACAGCACGCTCATCAGCGTGGACTTCCCGGCGCCGTTTTCGCCCAGCAAAGCGTGGATCTCGCCCTTTTTCAGCTGCAGGGTAATATTGTCGTTGGCCACGATGCCTGGGAACCGTTTGGTGATGTTCAGCATCTCAATGGCGTAACTCTGTTCCAATTTCACAACCTCCTCCTTCGAAGAAAATACTCCTTGTTTATTGTACCATATCCAGGCGGAGATTTCAAAGCATTTTTTGCAAATTTCTACAAGACCCGATGGATCCCGAAGGGCAAAAAAACGAGGACGGGAATTCCCGTCCTCGTTTCAACCGCAGGGGGCTGATTACTTGATGTTGCCCAGGTCGTTGACCAGGATGTTGGCAGTTTCGGGCAGGGCGGAGATGTCGTCGGACACGGTGACTTTGCCGTCGAACATATCCTTCACCAGGGCCTTGTAGTCGTCCTGAGAGAAGCCGTCGCCCCACTGGGTGGTATCCATGGGAAGCAGGACATAGTTGGCGGAGGGATCGTCGCCGGAGACCAGGCCCAGGGCCTCGGCCTTGCCGCCGTAGTTGGCAAAGTTTCCAGCGGCCACTTCGTCCAGCATGTGGTTGACCGTGGCGGCCAGGCCCTTCATGGCGGAGGTCAGAGTCACGCCCTCGCCGTAAGCGGCGTCCAGAGTGAAGCTCTGGTCCACGTCCACGCCGATGACCTTGGTGCCGGGAACCTTAGCGGCCGCCTCACCGGCGGAGGTGCAGATGCCGCCGCCGCAGGCGAAGACCACTTCCACGCCCAGGTTCTGATACCAGTTGTCGGTGTAAGCGGTGATGTCGGGATCTCCGAAGAACTGGTTTCCGTAGACATACTCCACGACCACGTCGCTCAGGCCCAGCTCACCGGCCGCGGCGTCGATGCCCTGGACATAGCCATAGCCGAAGCGCTGCACGGCGGGAACGGCCATGCCGCCCAGGTAGCCCAGGTGGGTGTAGCCCAGCTTCACGGCGGCGTAACCGGCCATATAGCCGCAGAGCTCTTCCTTATAGACGGCGCAGTACACGTTGCTGGGAACGGTGCCGCCCACGTCGCCCTCGCTGACGTCCAGGGCGATGAAGGTGATGTCGGGGTAGACGTCGGCCGTCTGGGTGATGGTCTCGCCGAAGGCGAAGCCGGGCATGACGATGACATTGTAATCCTCGTCAGCGGCCTTTTCCACCATGGCCACGCGCTCGGCGGTGGAGTCGCCGGCGGGCTTGTAGTAGGTGAATTCCACGCCGTTGGCCTCGCACCAGGCCTTGCTGGCCTCGTAAGTGGTCTGGTTAAAAGACTGGTCGGTGATGTCGCCGTAGTCGGTAATCATGGCGACGCGGATGTCGGCTCCGCCTTCGCTGCCGCCGTCATCGGGGGTGGTGGAGGCGGGCTCCTGCTGCTGGCTGCCGCCGTCGGCGGGAGCGCTGTCGTCCTTTTTACCGGAGTCGCCGCCGCAGGCGGCCAGAGACAGAACCATTGCCAAAGTCATCAGGATCGCAAAAAACTTCTTCATGGGTATCAACCTTCCTTCCATATGTTCCTCTGAAAACAGAGTCCGGCCTCACTGGGCCAAGCCCATTATAACAATACCTTCCGTGGATTTCAAGGAAATTTGCAAAATGTTTTCCTTTTGGGGAAAACGCCGGAATTTCCTCCCCTACCTCTCCGCCATTCTGACGGCGGTTTCCAGGGCGATTTCCATCATCCGGCTCAGGGAGTTCTGCCGCTCCGCCGGGGGAAGCGCCTCTTTGGTGACCAGATTGTCGGTGACGGTACACACCGTCAAGGCCCGCTTTCCCGCCTCGGCGGCCGTGGCGTAGAGCCCCGCCGTCTCCATGTCGATGGCCAGCACCCCCATGGGGGCCCACTCCAGGCCGCTGCCGGTTTTATAATAGAATACGTCGGAGCTGAGGATGTTCCCCACCGGAGGGTTCAAGCCCCGCTCCCTGGCCACGGCCACGGCGGTTTCCAGCAGCGTGAAATCCGCGATGGGGGCGAACGCCCCGGGCAGCCCAAAATGATGGGCAAAGTTGGAATCCGTACAGGCCCCTTGGGCCAAAACCACATCCCGGAGCTTCAACTTCTCACTGAGGGCCCCGGTGGTGCCCACCCGGATGATAGTTTCCACACCATAGAAGTGAAACAGCTCGTGGGAGTAGATGCCGATGCTGGGAATGCCCATGCCGGAAGCCATCGTGGATACGGGAACGCCATGATAGGTCCCCGTCCAGCCCTGTATACCCCGGACGTTGTTCACCAGACGGGGGTTCTCCAGAAAGGTTTCGGCGATGAACTTCGCCCGGAGCGGGTCCCCAGGCATGAGAACCGTCTTGGCGAACTCGCCCCCGGCGGCCTCGTTGTGGGGGGTGCCCATATCAGCCCTCCATGGCCTTCACGGCCTTGACGATCCGGCTGGTGCCCAGGCGGGAGGCCCCCAGATTGATAAAGTCCTCCGCGTCCTTCAGGTCTGCGATGCCCCCGGCGGCTTTGATCTTCACCCCGGGGCCCACGTGCTTGGCAAAAAGGGCCACGTCTTCCCGGGTGGCCCCGCCGCCGCCAAAACCGGTGGAGGTTTTGATATAGTCCGCCCCAGAGGCGGTGACAATCTCGCACATCTTTACTTTTTCCTCGTCGGTGAGGAGGCAGCACTCGATAATGACCTTCAGGAGCTTGCCCTTGCAGGCGGCCTTAACGGCCCTGATCTCCTCCAGGAGCGCGTCCCACTTTTGGTCCTTCACCCAGCCGATGTTGATGACCATGTCCACTTCTTCCGCGCCGTTTTCCACGGCATCCGCGGCCATAAAACACTTGGCGGCGGTGGTGTCATAACCGTTGGGGAAACCGATGACCGTGCAGATCGGGAGCCGGCCCGCCGCGTATTCCGCCGCCTGTTTCACAAAGCTTGCGGGAATGCAGACGCTGGCGCAGCGGTATTTCATACCGTCGTCGCAGATGGCCTTGATCTCCTCCCAGGTGGCTCCCTGGGCCAGAAGGGTATGGTCGCACTTTCCAAGTATTTCCTTCAGTTCCATTTCAGCGTTCTCCTTTACGATATAGATATCCCGGCACCCGGGGAAAAGGTTTACCATTTTGATTATACCAGACCTCCCGCCGCCTGTCCAGAGGGCAGACGGGGAGTGTCCAATGGGGAGACTTTTCCTGTAGGGGCCGCCCCCCTGGGCGGCCCGATGCGCGGCCCAATCCTTGTACCGGCAGGCCGCCGGAGGCGGCGGCCCCTGCACGATGGCCCTGTTATAAAATGCGCAACGGGACACTCCCGGGCAGACGCCCCTACTTGCAAAGCCGCTCCCGCCGTGCTACAATAGGACGATCATTCTTAACGGAGGCATATCCCATGAAAAAAAGACTCGTTTCCCTGCTCTGCGCCCTAATCCTGCTTCTGGGCGCGGTTCCCTCCGCCGCCGCCCTGGAAGGAGAGTCCAGGCAGGCGGCTGAAATCCTGGCCTCGCTTCATCTGATAGACACCGTTCCCTCTGAGGAAATTTTAAACAGCCCCGTCTCCCGGCTCCAGGCCGTAAAACTGCTGGTGCGGTTCAGCGGCGCCTCTCAGGAGGAGCTGGCCTCCGGCGCCCAGGACTACGCTGTCGAACAGGGCTGGGTCACTGTCACCGGGAATCAGGACAACCCCATCCCCACCGGCGAGTTTTGCGCTTCCCTTCTGCGCCTGCTGGGATATGACGGTTTTACCGATCAAAACGCGGCCCTCTTTGCCCGGCGAGCCGCCCTTACCGCCCGGGATTATGATGAAACCCTTACCCTGGGGGACCTGTACCAGCTGCTCCGGGACGCGCTGGTCTTTCCGGACCGGGACGGCGTAACCGCCGCACAGCGGCTGGCGGAAAAAGGTGTTTGCAGCCAGGCGCAGATTCAGGACCTGTTCCCCGAAACCTTTACCGCCCGGCAAATTGCCGACCGGCACATGGCCGCCGCCTTCCAGCTGGACGTCTACTATTCGGAAAAAGCTTATAAAAACGGGATTCAGAGCAACGGAGGCAGCGGCTTCTTTGTCTCCGCCGACGGGCTGGCCGTGACAAACTACCACACCATTGAAGAGGCCGTCCGCGCCACCGCCACCCTCATCACCGGCGAAACCTTTCCGGTGGACCGGGTCCTGTTCTATGATCCGGACGCCGACTTGGCCCTGCTGCGGATTTCCAAAACTTCCACGAAGCAGACGGAGGTCCCCTTCTTCTCCTATCTGGAGATTGCCGAAAATCCCGCCCTCCGCCGCGGGGACCGGATCTACACCCTGGGCGTGCCCCTGGGCATCACACCCGCCATCAGTCAGGGCATTGTCAGCGCCACAAACCACATGGTGCGGCAGTACACGTTCCCCTGCGTTGTCAATACCGCCGACATCTCCCACGGCAGCAGCGGCGGCGCCCTGCTGAACGTATATGGCCATGTGGTGGGCGTCACCTCCGGCGCGTATGAGGCGGGCAACAACCTGTACATCTCTGTTCCCCTCACCCCCCTTCTGGAGGCGGACTGGACCGCCGAAGGATTTACCCTGGCGGAAGTCGTGGCGCAGACTCGGGAGGAGGCGTGAGGGCAAAAAAGAATTGCCCCGGAATTTTCTCGAATAGCACTTGAAAACAGGGAAAACTTGTGGTAATATAAAAAGCTGACAAACACGCTTCACGCTCTGCGTGATTCAACTTGGAGGTAGAGTAATCTTGAAAATCGCCATCACTGTTTTGCAGCTCCTCTGCGGGCTGGGCATCATCCTGATCGTGTTGTTCCAGTCCGGCAAGAGCGCCGGCCTCTCCGGCGCCATCGGCGGCGTGGCCGACTCCTTCCTGGCCAAGAACAAGGCCAAAACCATGGACGCCAAGCTGGCCCGAGCCACCAAGTGGATCGGCGCTCTCTTTCTGATCCTGACCATGGTGCTGCTGATTCTCGGCTGAATCAACATTTGAAAGACCGTCTCTCGGGGGTTCCTGAGAGACGGTATCTTTTTTAGAATTCTTCAAACAAATGTTTGCCTTTTTTGCCGGACTGTGTTATACTGTGGAAAACCGCCGTGTCCATACGTCACCTGCGGCGTTCAGGAGGTCCCGTTATGGCGAAGCTCACTCATATGCAGCAAAAGGTCTATGACTACATTGTCTCCTGCATCCAGACTCAGGGCTACCCTCCCTCTGTGCGGGAAATTGGCGACGCAGTGGGCCTGAAGTCCCCCTCTACCGTTCACTTCCACCTCAAGCACCTGGAGGAAGCCGGGGTGATTGCCAAAGGGGCCGGAAAGGGCCGGGCCATTGCCCTCACCGAGTCTCCCGTCCCCCGGGACCGGGTGCCTATTCTGGGCCATGTAGCCGCGGGAAGTCCCATCTTGGCGGAAGAGTGCATCGAAGACTATCTGCCCTTTGACGCCGGGGGCCGGGAGGGAGAATATTTCGCCCTGCGGGTCCGGGGCGAATCCATGCTGAACGCCGGCATTCTGCCCGGGGACTTGGTGGTGGTCCACAGCCAGCCCGTCGCCCGGCACGGCGAGATTGTAGTAGCCATGATTGAGGATGAGGCCACGGTAAAGCGTCTCTCCCTCCGGGGCGGCCAGGTCTGGCTGATGCCGGAAAATGACGGCTATTCTCCCATTGACGGAACTCACGCCCAAATCCTGGGGAAGGTTTCCGCCGTTGTCCGCCGCTATTGAGCTTCCTATGGAGTCAAACACCAAAAGCCGCGTGCGGCTTGCGGCTCTGTAAAACAGCGCCGCGTTGAAAAGAAACCAGAGGATTCTTTTCAGCTGTACTGACTATAAATGACGAAAAGGCCGGGGCTCGAAAAGCCCCGGCCTCTTTTTTTTAGGCGTAGGTATCAATGTACTCGCCAAGGCTGGGAGCAGGCGGCAGCATCTCCAACTCTCCCATCGCCTGCATTTCCAGATCCGACATGGCCCGCTTTTGAAGGGACAGCGAATACTGCATTTCCAGCCGTGCGGAACTCATATCCATCGCGGCGAGAGCGATATCATCCATGGTCTTGTTCTCCTTTCGGTGTTGTTTGCTTTTGAGAAACCGGCATTTCGCCCAGCAGGCCCAGCAGCTCCGCAGGAGCCGACTCCTCCACGGCGGAATCCTGGTTTGCCAACTTTGTGTCCAGCAGTTCGCTGCGCAGGATGGAAACCTCTGCCGGAGCCGAGACGGCCAGGCGGACCCGGCCCCCCTCAATCGAAACGACGGTGACCCGGACATCCTCCCCGATCACCAGGGATTCGCCAAGCTTGCGCTGTAAGATCAGCACGGCGCGGCCCCCTCCCCGCGGCTGAACTCCGCCAGGGGATGCCGCATTTCATACCGCTCCATGATGACTTGCCGGGCCTCTCGGGTTTCCGGGTGGATCACCAGCGGACACTTCAGGTTTACCGTACTGGCGGAAACCGGCTTTTTCACGGCGCAGAGCACATAAAAGCCAAGCTCTCCCGCTTCCTCCACGCCGAACTGCTTCAGCTCCGCCTGCTCCAGCTCCGGCTCGTAGTCCGGTTTCAGCGCGAAGGGGTCCAGCACCACGAAAGCCAGAGCCGGGGTCTTCACGCTTTGCAGGCAGAGCATACCGCCGCCGCTGCCCTCAAAAGGCAGGAGGAGGAACTCCTGTTCTTCTTCAAAGCCAATCATCCCAATGGGAAAGCGGATCAGGTCCTTTTGCTCATATTCAACTTCCCCGAAATACTTGGTCTGAAGCTTCAACATCTCCGTCATGCCTTTACATCCACCGGCTCATAGTTGGGATCGGAGGAAGGAGGCACGTAGATCGGTCCGCCGATATATTTTACGACAACCTCCGCTCTCTGCTTGATGGAGATCTCAATGTCGCCGGGGATAAATTCAAACTCCGTCTGATTGATCCGCCAGTCAAAATTCAGCTTATCCATCTCATAGCGGATGTTCATCTCGCCGGGGTTCCAGTCCACTTCCGGAGCCTCGGTGGGGATGAATTTCATGGACGGCTGGCTGTACATCTCCGTGCTGATGGCGGTCTTGGCAATCTGGCCCTGCACATCCTGACCAAACTTGGCTTTTAAATAGAGTTCCCCCTCCTGGGCGCGGGTGGCGGTGGCGCTGTACGCGGCCTGCCGGCCCTTCTGGGCGTCCTGCTCAATGCTGCGGGCAGCGGAGGGAAGGACGGATTGGCGCATCTCAAAGGTATCCATGTTCAGCTGGATCGGGCGGCTTTTGATGCTCAGCCCTCCTTTGTCGCGCGAGATCTCTAATTCGGCTGTGCCCCGGGTGTACTGCAACTGTGCCCGGGACGTCCGCATCTCGATCTCAATGGGCACACTCGTGATTTCAAGCAGTTGTCTCATAGGTCATGGCGCACTCCCTTCTAAAAAATAAATCTATTCGCTGCATTTAAAGATTTATATAATCCATCAGGCTCTGGGACAAAATGCTGTTGCCCACTTTCAAGGCGGCGTCGTAACAGTACCGGGCAAACATAAAGTCGGAAATCGCCGCCGCGGGGTCCACATCTTCCAGCTCCATATACTGCTGTTTCAGGGAATCCGTGGTGTCCTCCAGCAGTTCGCTGTTGTCCCGGAGGAAGCCGCTCTGCGTATCCATCTCCGTCCAGCGCTCCCGGAAGGAGCTGGTGCTGTCTTCAAACGCTTTGCTCAGGGCGTCAAAGCGCAGCTTGTCTCCGCTTTGCCAGTTGCCGGTATCGGGGTCGCAGCGCTGAAGGATCTGGCCCAGCTCATTGACAATGGAGATGACATTGGTGGGAATATTCTCCACCTTGGTGCCGTCCTCCAGTTCCACGGTCTGCGTGCCGTAGCCGCCCAGGTAATAGACGCCCTGAAGGCTGGAGTCGAACACGGTGGAGCTGACAACTTCGCCGTTTACCTCTTTGTGGCCCAAACCGACGTCAATGTCCTTCCGCTCCGTATTCAGGAAATACTCCATCTTCTCCACATCCGGGGGATTGCTGGAATCCACGGCCACGCCCCGGTAGTAAAGGCCCTGGGCCGCTTCGCTCTCCACATTGGTTTCCGTGCCGTCCGGCTTCAGGTATTTCCCCATGGTGCCGCCCTCTTGATACACGGGGTTCACCTGGGGGCCCCAGGTGAAGGGCGCGTTCAGAGTATCCGCCCCGGCAAAGACATAGTTCTCGCCGTAACGGCCGTTCATGGTCTGGGCAATGTCCTTGGCCTTGGCCGTCAGGGATTGCCCCAGAGCCACGCGGCCCGGGCCGGTGGAATCGCTGGCGCTGCGGATGATGCTGGAGACGGATGTGTCATCCGCCTGGGAGTACAGGTCCGAAGAAATATTTTCCAGGGCCGACCAGGCCACATCATACTTATGGCGAAGAGATTCGTTTACGTTCAGCTGGCTCTCGGCCCGCCAATAGGAGTGGCGGATCTGGAAGCAGCGGGTAGCCAGAGCGGGGTCTTCGGCGTAAGAGTTGAAGAGCCGCCGGGTGGTAACGGCGCTCATCGCCTTGCCCAACGTGTTGTTGGACCGGTTCAGGTCATAACGGTAGTTTTTCAGCGTGCCTACGGTAGTCATTCTTGGAATCATCAGGCGTTCCCCTCCTTCTTATCAGGTCGTCAGGCCGGTGTTGTTGATGAGCTTATCCAGCACGCTGTCGATCGTGGTCATCAGCCGGCAGGCGGCGTTATAGGATTTGGCGTACATCATCAGGTTCATGGCCTCGTCGTTAAAGTCCACGGAAGAGACGGCGTCCCGTTCCGTGTCGATGGCCAGGGCGTTTTCGTAATAGGTGTTCAGCATGGTGTTGGTATAGGTCTGATCCTCGCCCAGCACCGTGCCGATGTTGTTCCACATTTCGAAGAATGTGCCGGTAAACATGGGTTTGCTGCTGGCGTTGCCGTTGCCGGGCAGTGAGGTGGGGACATAATCAAACTTCGCGAAATCCAGCAGATAGCCCATATGGGTGAGGTTGTCGCTTTGGCCGGAGGCGGGCTCCAGGTCGCCGGGGGGACAGGTGAAGCTGCGGACCAGAAGGTGGGTCTTATCCCACGTGTTGGAAATGGAGATGTTGGCGGCGGTAATATTAGAGGGATCATCGTTTCCGGGGTTGTTGCTGAAGAGGACGCCGCCCTGGAAAAAGATGCCGCCGTTCGCCTTCAGGTAGGCGTCAAGGATTTCCTTGCTGTTTCCATCGCCTCCGTTGGCCGTCTTATCGTAGGTAATGCCCGTCGCAGCCTCCAAGGCGCCCTGCGCCGCCGCGCTCATCTTATCCCAATCCTTGTTGATCTTTTCTCCCGGCAAAATTTCAATGGCCACGCCGATGTCTTTTCCGTCGGCGTTTTGGCCCTTGGTGATATAGTTGCCGTCCGGGTCCATCAAATAGCCCTGGTTGGCGTCGTTGAGGACCTGGGCAAACCGGTTGGCCAGCAGGTCCAGAGTCTTCTGGTAATAGGGAATGCCCCGCTTGCCGCCGGCGCCCTCGTCGATGTTCGCGATAACATTCAGGTCCGTGAACTCGCCCTCTTCGGTGAGCAGCTCCCGGTGGGCCTGGAGAGAACCGTTGATGTCGTTGTCGTCCAGGGCCACGGGCTTGGTGAGAATCTGCTCGTAAACCTGCTTGGTATAGGTGTAGTCCGCATCTGTGGGCGGATTGGGCGCGTTCGGCTTTAAAGTCCGGGTGTAAATCGTAATTGTTTTATCACCCTTGTCCGGCTGGTCCGCCGTCTCCACAAGGCCCTGATTGGTCTTTGCATTGAAGGCAAGGCCGGCCGGAAGGTCCGCCTGGGTGATGGTCTGCGCCGCATAGGTCTTGCCGTTGACGTGGAGATCGCCGACCTTGTTTTTCAGCTCGGAGATCATCAGGCCGTAGAGGGGGTTCTCCTTATCCTTCAAGATGTTCGCCTCCCGCAGGTCGTCGGTGGCGGTGCCGTCAGCCTTCAAATACTTCGGCTCATAGCCCGGGTCGCCGGGCTTCAGGTTCGGGTCGTACTTGTCGTTTAGTTCCGGCGTCCCAAAGGAAAGCTGGGCGCTGAATATGCCGTCGACCAGCAGGGACTCGTCGGTGGTGATGGATTTGTCCGGATTGGCGTTGTCCAGGGTGATGGTGAGCTTCTCCACCTTCATCCCGGCGGCAATCTCCTCCTCACTGTAAGTCACGTTGATATCGATCAGCTGGGAGAGCGCGTCGATCTGGCGGTTCCGCTCGTCCCGGAGCTCCAAGGCCGGGTCCCCGTGAATGTCGCACTTGCGGATCTCCTCGTTCAAAGAGCGGATGGTCGTCAGGTAGTTGTTGATCTCCGATACTTCGTTGTCCAGCTTTTTAACGGTGCTCTCCCGCACTTCCTCCAGCTTAGAGGCATAGGTGTTAAATTTGGCAATCAAGTTCTTGGCGGTCTGGCGGACGGTGTCGTCATACTCCTGGTGTCCGGTTTCGCTCACCAGGTCCCGCAGGGCGGTGGCAATCTTGTTGAACTCCAGGCCCAGAATGCCAAAGCCGTCCTCGCCCTTGCTGATGTCGCCCTTCCCCACTTCGTCCAGGATCATGGCGATCTCTTTCAGGCCCTCCATTTTGGAATCCATATAGCCCACTTTGGCGCTCTCCGCCCGAAAACGGATATCCAGATAGGGGTTGCGGATTTGGGAGAGGCTTTTCACCAGCGCGCCCTGGCCGGTGCGGACATCACCCTCGGCGTAATAGCGGTCGCTGCCAGCGGTGTAAAGGCTAACCTGGTCCAGCCTCTGGCGGGTATACCCGGGGGTGTTGATGTTGGAAATATTATTGCCTGTTACGTTCAGGCCGGTCTGCGCGGCATAAATTGCCAGCCGGGCCTGTGTAAAGGACCCAAAGGTACCAATGCCCATATTAAAAACTCCTTTTAGATCTCACGCGTATCAGGCGCGGAAGTCCGTCTTCATGGACGGAGGGGGGGCGCTCTCCATATCCTTATGGTAGCCGGGGCCGGTTCCGCCTCCGGCGGGAGGACCGCCCATCTGCACGATTATGCCCTCCACCTCGTGAAGGGTTTGCTCCAGAAGTTTCCGCGTCTTTCCAGCAGCCTGCCGGTAGGAAACATAACGGTTTCTCAGCTCCTCCACCGCCTGCCCGGCCTCCGCCCGCATGGCGGAGGGGAAGTGGTCGGGGACCTTTGCCAGCGGCACGCCCACCAGCCCCAGCTGGGGCAGCAGTTTGTCCCGGGTCAGTTCCAGGCCCCGGAAGTTCAGGGCCTGGGCCTGTTCCTGATTCAAAAGCTCATTTAACGCCATCAGGTCGTCCTTTTGGGCGGCGGCCAGCTTCTTCTCGTTCAAGGCGGTGAGGCTCTCCAGCCCCCGGCTCATGGAGCGCAAGAAATTGAGGTAGGAACGATACAGCTCATCCATGCCTCATTCCTCCACCATAAGCAGCATCCGCCCCGCAATGGCCATGGGGTCCGGCCGGTATTCCCCGGCGGACACCTTCCGGCGCAGTTCCTGGATATCGCCCGTCGTATTGGCGGTCCGCACCTCCCGGGAAAGACGGCTGACCATCTCCATCTGGAAATTTTTCCGGCCCGCGGGGGCGGAAAACTCAGCGGAATCGTAATTGTGCCCGGAGGCGGCCTGGGCCGGCGCCCCGCGCTTTTGAGCGGGATAATAGGCTTTCGTCCGGCCAATGGAAGAGATCGGGCCGGAACCGGTAGAACTCAGCATCATAACTCACATCCTTTGCTTATGCCAACGCCTGATGTTCTTTCACTTCATTATTCATATCGGCAAAACGGTAAGAAAGTTAAGAACAAGAGGGAGAATTTTCTTCATATCGGGAAAGCGAAGGGTTTCTCGTTCTTCCAGTCCGGAAAAAGCGGGTCCCGCCTCTTTTAGAGGCGGGACCCGGAACGATGCTCAATGCAGGGTTTTCAAATGCCGGAGCAGCACATTGGCCACATTGTCGCAGGAGGCCTGGATACAGACGGCCCCGATGTCGTTGGCCACCATGGGCATGCCGTACACTACGCTGGATTCCTTGTCCTGGCCGATCGTGTAGGCCCCTTTCTGCCGCATGGCCAGAAGGCCCGCGGCGCCGTCCTGGCCCATGCCGGTCATGATGATGCCCACCATTTTGCAGCGGACCACCTCCGCCATAGAGTGGAACATGGCGTCCACCGACGGGCGGTGTCCGCTGACCTTCTCCCCCGGCGTGCAGGAAACGGTGTACTTTTCGCCGATGCGGACCACCCGGCACTGAAGGTCCGCCGGAGCCACCAGAGCCAGTCCCCGGTGAAGCTCGTCGCCGTTCCGCGCCTCCCGGACCTCCATCTTGCAGATGCGGTTCAGCCGGTCGGCGTACATTTGAGTAAAGCCCTTGGGCATGTGCTGGACAATGACCATAGGCGGAATGTCCGCCGGAAGGCGGCGCATAACCTCCAGGGTGGCTTCCGTGCCTCCCGTGGAGGCGCCCAGACCCACCAGCACCCGGTCCAGGGCCGGCCCGCCGCCCAGATTTGGCGTAGCCACCGCCACGGAGGGACTCCGCAGCGGAGCGGAACGGGGCCGCGCCATGGAGGCCACCAGCACCTTTTGCGTAAGGTTGGTGAGGAAGACCTCCTTGCTCTCCTGCACGTCCGGCTTGCGGACAAAGTCCACCGCGCCGGCGTTCAGCGCGTCGAAAACTTTCAGATTCAGGGAGGAGCAGAGAATCACCGGCACCGGATTGTCCGGCAGGTACTCTTTCAAAAAGTCAATGCCGCTCTGCCCGGGCATCTCCACGTCCATGGTGACCACATCGGGCTTCAGGCGGGGCAGCTTTTGTTTCGCGTCCAGCGTATTGATGGCGTAACCGGCAACCTCGATCCTGGGATGGGCCGAGAGCCCCTGAATAATCAGGTTCCGGGCCAGGGCGGAGTCGTCCACCACCATTACGCGGATCTTTTTCCCCAGTTCCATGTTGAGGGAACCACCTCCTTCTTATTTTTGGAAGGTCGCCGTAGCCAAACGGCGATAGGGCGCGTTCTGGCTCAGGTTCTCCGATGCGCTGATCAGCAGATAGCCTCCGGGAACGGTGGCATCGTAAAACCGGCGAACCAGGGCGTCCTTGGTGGGCTGGTCGAAATAAATCATCACATTCCGGCAGAAGATCACGTCGAATTTCCGGCGGAACCGGATGGGGTCCATCAGGTTGAAGGTCTGGTAAATCACGTTGTCCTTCACGGCGGGGGACACGGTGTGAGTTCCGTCCCGGTTGGCGGTGAAGTACTTCCGCTTCCAATCCGCCGGGATCGTGTCCGGCAGGTTGTAAGTCCCCCGGCGGGCGCTGGCCAGGGCCTGAGCGGAAATATCCGTGGCCAGGATGCGGGTGTCCCACTCCTTGGCCCGGGGGCCCAGGTAGTCGTAGAGGAACATGGTGATATTATAGGGCTCCTCTCCGCTGGAGCAGCCCGCGCTCCAGATCGCCAGGGTCTTATCCCGCTCGTGCCGGCGGACAATCTCCGGAATAATGTTGTTGTAAAAATAGTCCAAGTGCTCCTTCTCCCGCATGAAGAAGGTATAATTGGTGGTCAGCTTGTTCAGAACCAAGGTGACCTCATCGTTCTCCTTCTTATCCAGAAGATGGTTGACAAACTCGGAAAACGTCCCGTAGCCCAGCTTTTTCAGGGCCGGGGAAAGACGGCTGGTAATGAGCTGCTTCTTCTGGCTCAGGTCGATGCCGTAGCTGGACTGGATGAAATTCACCATCCGCTTAAAGTCCGCGTCGGAGATCGTCATAGGCCCGAAAGCGCCGCCGGTCTTAATTTCCGTATTCATTTTTTCTCACCGCTTTTAGAGGATTAATCACCGTAACCGTGGGCAATCAGCTGCTCACAGTCCAGCACCAGCATGGTGCCGGAGCCGTCGGGCAGGGTGCACATGCCGGAAACCAGCTTTTGGGCGCTCTGAGAGGGAATGGGGACGATGCTCTCCACGGGAATGTCCAGCATCAGGTCCACAGAGTCCACCCGAATGCCCAGCTGGTTGTTGTTGTAGTCGATCACAATCAGGATGCCCTCTTCCACGGGAGGCTTCCCCAGGCGGAGGCGGATGTCCATAATGGGGATAATCTGCCCCCGCATGTTGAAAATGCCAAGGATATAGTCCGGCATCATAGGAAGGTAGGTCGCCGAATAACCGTTCAGGAGTTCTACCACCTGTTCGGCATCGATGCCGATCTTCAAATTATCCACCGTGAAGATCAGGTACTTCCGGATCCCTGCCCCCTCGTCCTCCGGGGCAATGGTTTCCACTTCGTCTTCTTCAATCTGGAATAAGACGTTTTCGTTACTCATAGCGTTTCCCTCCTTTGGCGCTTAACCGTTCCGGGCCGCCGCGTAAAGGCCGCCCGCGTCAAGGATGATGCTGATGTTGCCGTCTCCCAGGATGCTGCACCCGGTGATACCATAGTTCTTGATGTCAAAATTGTTGACATAGGCCGGGAGGGGCTTCACCACAATCTGCTGTTCGCCCAGAAGTTCGTCGACAAACAGGCAGTAGGAGCAGTCTCCGGCCTCCAGCCACATCAGGATGCCGTCCTCGATCCTCTCCGCGCCCCCGGGGAGGTTGTAGAAATCCCGGGCCCGGATGACGGGGTAATACCCATCCAGCATTTTCACCATCTCGCCGTTGACGGAGTCGTGGAGAATGGCCTCTTCGGTGGTCTTGGTGCTGGAGCGGATGTTGTTGATGGGAATGGTGAAGATGGAATCCCCCACGGAAACTTCCATGCCGTCCATGATCGCCATGGTCAGGGGAATGCGCATGATGGTGGTCATGCCCTTGCCCTGCTCGCTGGTGATGCTGACGGAGCCGCCCAGGCTCTCCACGCCGCTTTTCACCACGTCCATGCCCACGCCGCGGCCGGAGAACTCCGTCACCTGCTGGTTCGTGGAAAAGCCCGGGGCCATGAGGAAGTTCAAAATCTCCTTGTGGGAGTATTCCACATCGGGAGAGGCAATGCCGTTGCGGATCGCCTTGGCCAGGACGGCCTCGTCGTTCACGCCGGCGCCGTCGTCGGAAATCTGGATAATGACCTCGCTGCCGGTGTCCTGGGCGGAAAGCAAAATCTCGCCCACAGGGTCTTTCCCGGCGGCAATGCGGTCTTCCACATTCTCCTCAATGCCGTGGTCCATGGAGTTGCGGACCATGTGCATAATGGGGTCGCCGATGGAGTCCACGATGGTTTTGTCCACCTCGGTGTTCTCTCCCACCAGGGTGAGCTTCACCTGCTTGTTGAGTTTCTTGCACATATCCCGGACAATGCGGTTCATCTTCTGGAAGGTGTTGGAAACCGGGATCATCCGCAGGGACATGGACACGTCCTGGAGCTCATCCGTCAGCTTCCGCAGCTGCCGGGCGGACTTGGAAAAGGCGTCCAGATGCAGGCCCTTCAGGTCCGGGGAGCCGGTAACCATGGCCTCCGTGATGACGATCTCGCCCACGATGGCGGAGAGCTGGTCCAGCTTGCTCAAGCCCACGCTGATGAGGCTCTCCTTCTGGCCGCCCTGGTGCTGCTGGGCGCCGCCGGTCTGAGCCGCGGGGGCGGGCGCCGCCTTCTGGGCGGAGGGGGCGGCCTCCTGGACGGGGGCGGCGGGTTCCGCCGCCGGGGGCGGGGCCGCGACGTAATTCTGCTCCTCATAAGAATGGACGGACCCGGCGGTCATTACGACCGGAATGGCCCTGGCTCGGTCCGCGTTGTTGCGGAACTGGAGAAGGAACCCCCGGTCAATCACCACCTCGGACAATGAGGCGTCGTTTTCCACCCCGGCCGGCTGGTACGTGAAGTCCGCGTCGGCGCAGAACCCCTGAACGGAGGTAACCAGCATAAAAGCCCGCAGGTTCTCCATGCCGCAGCCCTCGTCAAAGAAGACCCGGAGCCCGTAGGGGAAGTCGGCGCTGCCCTCCGTGGTATTGGCGGGGGCGGGGGCGGCCGGAGCCGTCTCCGCGGCGGGAGCGGGGGCGGGCGCCGCCTTCTGCTCCTCCGCTGGAATTTCTTCCCCCTTAATTTTAGCGATCAAACTATTAATATTTCCAAGGAAACTGTCGACATCTTCATTAAGGGGCTGCTCTGCCTCTACCTTCTCCATTTCCTCCCGGAAATAGTCCACGGAGTGGAGCATGACGTCGAAGAGCGCCGGGCGGTCCTCATCCTTTACGACGGACATGGTGCCCTCCCGGATCAGGAAGAACATGTCCTCAATGCGATGAGAAACCCGGGCCAGCGTGTCAAATTCCATCATGGCGGAAGAGCCCTTGATGGTATGCATGATTCGGAAGATCTCATTGACGCTGTCCTGAGAGAATGTATTTTCCTTTTCCGCGTCCAGAACGATGCTCTCCAACTGTTCAAGAAGCGTATTGGTTTCGTAGATATACATATCCAAGATATCGTTGTTGCTCACGAAAACACCACCTTATCAGCCTTTTTCATTACTATCGACCTGTTGCGCTAAAAAAATAAGTAGCAGCGGCAAGTTTTTTCTGTGAGGTGTCATGAATGCCTGATCTGCTCGGCGCCACCAATCCCGTACCCGGTTATGACAAAACCACCGTCAACCGGAACATCACGGTTTCCCCGGACAACACCCAGATTCAAAACGTCCCCGATCCCAGCAAGGTCGTCCGCGCCGACGGGCGGACCGAACAGCAGGACAGCAATCTCCAGGGAGACGGCGGAATCCGGTACGACTCCAATTTTCAAACGTTCCTCCAGCGCCTGCGAAGCACGCCTGGCCTGGCGCAAAGCCTCTCCC
The DNA here is from genome assembly GCA_910578935.1 of uncultured Oscillibacter sp. Taxonomy (GTDB): domain Bacteria; phylum Bacillota; class Clostridia; order Oscillospirales; family Oscillospiraceae; genus Oscillibacter. The sequence goes on from CAJTSM010000004.1 coordinate 79,492, forward strand.
TCCTCTTTTCGGGACGGGAGGGCGTCGTCGTCTCTTCCGGCCTCAGCGCCGGTATCGCGGAGGAGATGGGCCGGCTGCTGGAGATGCTGCGGATGGATGAGAGCCAGCTCCTGAATTTCCTCCAGGGCCAGTTTAAAACCGGAACCCGTTTCGGCGGGGCCCTGTTCGCCCTGCTGCGCAACGCCTATGACCGGGCCGCCTCCGACGGCGTCCGGACGGATATCCTGCAATTTTTAAAGGCCTACGTGGACTTTGACTCCACCAGCCATATTGAGGGCAACCTCCTCCGGGACCTCCGGTCCATGGCGGACGCCATGCCCGCCAGCTGGGCGGAGAAGCTCCGGGACCTGACGGCCCAGCTGCAAAACAGCATTGCCGCCGGGAACCGGCAGGGAAGCCTACAGCTCCTCCAGAGGGAGATTTTCCCCTATATGTCCGCCTACGTGGAACGGACCCACGACATGGGTACTCCCCGGTCCCTTTTGACCATGCTGGCGCTGAACGTGGCCCGGTATGAAAACGGCTCCGTAGAAAAGCTGCTGGAAGGATTTCATCAGCTCAGCGGCTACGGCACCTTGAAGGGCCAGCTGGGAAATATCGACGACCAATCCCTGCTGCTGCTGCTTAAAAACCGGGGGGGCGGGGCCGAGAGCTCCGGCGCCATCCGTTTTTCCGACCACCTGGCCGCCGCCGCCGCCCGGGCCTTCCGGGGAGAGGGCAGCGCGGAGGTGCAGCAGGCCTTTCAGAATCTCATCGCCGCCATGCTGCTGAACGAAAGCGTCTACATGCCCATCAATCACTATCTCCTTCCTTTGGAGTGGAACGGCAGGATGCTTTTTTCCGAGCTCTGGGTGGACCCCAACGCCGAAGATGAGCAGGGACGCGCCGGAGGCGGCGGGAAAAACACCATGCGCTTTCTGTTTAAAATGGACGTTCAGTCCCTGGGCCTGTTCGACGTCATCCTCACCGCCCAGGGGACCGACGTGGACGTGCAGATCGCCTGCCCGGACAAGGCGGCCGCTTTTTCCAAGCAGATCGGGGACGCCGTGTCCCAAATCCTGGCCCGGAACGAGCTGCGGCCCACCCGGGTGGCTGTCCGCCGCATGGACCGCCCGGTCACGCTGACCGAGGTGTTCCCCAAACTCTTTGAAGGGAAGAACAGTGTCAATGTCAAGGTCTGAAGGAAGCACCAGGGCCAAAAAAGCGGTGGCCCTGCAATACGGCCCCGGAGACACCGCGCCGGTGATTGTGGCCTCCGGCATGGGGTATATGGCGGAAAAGATTGTGGAAACCGCCGCCGACTGCGGCGTGCCCATCTATGAGGACAACTCTCTATCCACCATCCTGACCCAGCTCCAGCTGGGGCAGGAGATTCCGGAGAGCCTCTACCAGGCCATTGTGGAGATTTACGTGTATTTCCTCCACTTCGACCCCACAGGAAACTTGAAACCCCAGGAGGCCGGCGGCCAGACGCCGCCCAGCGAAACGGAGGGAACAACATGACATCGACCCGCACGTACTTAATTCTGGACACCCAAAACCACGCCCTGGCCAACGGCGAGCTGGCCTCTCCCCCCGGCGCCGCGCCCATGCGGCTGAACATTTTAAACAACAAAGTGGACAACGTGATGCGCCATGAAGTCATCACCCTGTTCAGCGCCAGCAGCGAAGAGCTCCCGATTCAGTGCCGCATCCTCCGCCAGCGGGGGGACACGATCCTGGCGGAGAAAATCGCCACCCTGGACCCGGAAATCCGGAGAAACCTGCGGGTGCCGGTGAAATTCGACTCTTACATTTACTCCCTTCCCACCTCCGCTTGGAAGGGGCGGGCCCCGGTGCAGTCCGTAGACCTCAGCTGCGGCGGCATCGCCTTTTACTCAGACTTCCATCTGGAACTTCACGAACAGGCGGAGATTGTCATCACGCCGACGGAGGAGCCGGTAATCCTCCGCTGCGAGGTCCTTCGCCGGCAGGAACTGCAAAACGGCCGCTCCATGTACGCCACCAAGTTCGTGGACATGTGCGAAGATGAGGAGGTCGTGGTGCGGGAGGCGGTATTCAGCCTCCAGCTGCAAGACCGCAGCGCTCAGGATTGACGGATTAAGGAGGTATCGTGATATGACTTGCAAAAACCGCGCACGCCGCGCTCACTCACCAGGGTACGCCTGTCTGGCGGCCCTGGTTCTCACTGCCCTGACCCTCTGCGCATTTCTCTGCGCCCGCCCCGCCCGCGCGGCGGAGTGGATGACCCCCTACCTGGAGCAAGTCCAGGAGTGGGGCGTCATGCGGGGAGACTCCCAGGGCAACCTTCACGAAGACCGGAACATCACCCGGGCGGAATTCGTCACCATGGTAAACCGGGCTTTCGGCTATACCGACGTCGGCCCCCACACCTTCGCCGACGTGAACCCCAACGACTGGTTCGCCGAAGACATCAGCATCGCCCACCAGGCGGGCTATTTCAACGGCACCAGCCCCACCACCGCCTCCCCCTATGCCCTGGTGACCCGGGAACAGGCCGCCGTCCTCCTGGGCCGGTGCCTCCGGTTCCAGGGCGTCGCCGGCGCCGCCAACTCCAGTTTCACCGATATGCAGGACATCGGCGGCTGGAGCCGGGGACTGGTGCAGGAGGCCGCGGAGCTGGGCATCATCCAGGGCTATTCGGACGGCAGCTTCCGGCCCCATCAGCCCATCACCCGGGGACAGCTGGCCTGCTTCCTGGTCCGCGCCCTGGGCACTCTGGTCCAAGAGCCCGGCGAGCAGACTTCCGGCGGCGTATACGGCAACCTGACCATCACCACCCCCGGGGTCAAGCTGAAAGACACCGTCGTCACCGGCAACCTCTACCTCACCGGCGGCGTGGGCCTGGGCAACGTGGAACTTGAAAACGTCGAAGTCCTGGGCAAGATCGTCATCTGCGGCGGCGGAGAGGCCGAGGGCGGCAAACACAGCGTCGTCCTCCGCAACGTCACCGCCGAAGCCCTGGAGCTGGACAGCATCACCGAGCAGTTCCTCTCCCTTGAGGCAGAGGGGCTCACCAATATTGGCAGCGTCACCGTCCGTTCCTCCGCCTATGTAGAGGACCGGACCGAGGACGGCCTGGGCCTCCAGACCATCCGGCTGGACGGTGTGGACGGTTCTCAGTTCCAGCTGGCGGGCAACCTCAAGCGGGTCATCGACCTGACCCCCAACTCCAAGCTTCAGATCGCCCAGGGCGTGGCCGACGTGGTCACCATCGATGAAAAGGCCCAGGGCGCTTCCCTGACCATCGACATCCAGGCCATTATCCGGGAACTGAACCTGGACCGGGGCACCCAGGTTACCGGCGAGGGCAGCATCAGCCATCTGAATGTCAACGCCCCCGGCTCTACCGTCTCCATGCTGCCGGATACCATTTTCGTCCGTCCCGGCATCACCGCCAATATTCATAACCAGAATATGGACAACAAGACCGCCTCCGAATCCTCTGAGGATCCCCGGATTCTGGCGGGTTATCCCAGGGCGAGGAATATCGCCCCCACCTCCGCCAACGCGGTGTTCCGCACCAATAAGGCCGGCACCATTCACTGGGCCATCACCGCCTTGATGGACGGCTCCCTGGGCGAGGAGGAGCTGATGGATCCCAGCTCTTATCCCAAGATCGTCCGCAGCGGCACCATCAGCGTTAACGCCGCCAATACGGACTTCACCGCCCGGCTGACCGGACTGACGAGAGAGGGCTCCTATTACATCTCCGCCCTGCTGGAGGACGCCAGAGGCCGGCGCAGCCCCGTAAAGATCGCCGCGTTCACCACGCCGGACGACTCCGTCCCCAACTTTGCCAACGGCTATCCCCAGGCGCCCATTCTCACAGTGGACGCCGACAACGAGCAGGTGGCCCAGATCATGGTTATGGCCACTAAGGACTGCCAGATGTACTATGTCCTCCTGCCCCAGGGCTCTACGGCCCCCACGGCGGCGGACTTCCGGGCGGCGGCCCTGCCCGGGAACCTGGGCTTTGGCGTTGTGGACCTGAAGAAGAACACCCCCTTCCTGGTTTCCCGCATCAACACCTCCCACCTTCAGGAGCAGACCACCTACGATCTCTACCTCTGGCTCAACGACGCGGACAACGGAAAGAGTTCCGCCGTCCGCCGGGTCCAGCTCACCACGAAGGATATGACCCCGCCGACGATTCAGCATCTCACCGTCCGCAACATCGCCGCGCGTCAGGTGACGCTGAGCTTCTCCCTGGATGAGCCCGGTATGCTCTACTGGGCCGTGGTGAAACAGGGCGCCAGCTTCTATGCCAGCGGAATTGACAAAAACGATCCCGGCCGCGTCGGCCAGATCCAAATCGAAAACGGCACCGGCACCAACGTGATCCGCCGGGGCGGACCCATCCGGGCGGCCAGGGCCGGGACCGATTACTCCTTTACCGTCTCCGGGCTGGAACCCCAAACCTCCTATGACCTCTACTACGTGGCCAAGGACAACGCCGGAAACTATTGCGTCTACACTCAGAACCTGACGCCGCCCATGGAGATCAACACCCTGGACAACGAACCCCCCACGGTCACCCAGGAATTCACCAACGAGGGCGACACACCCACCTCTCCCTATCCGGACTCCACGGTTCGCCTGGTCTTTTCCGAGGTGGTGCTGGGGGCCCGGAACGAAGGCGGCGAGTGGCACTACGACAGTTTTGAGGACGCCTATAACGATGCCCGGGGCGGTTCTGCGGAAAAGCAGCTGGTCTTTGCCGAGCTGCTGAAACGCCACATCAAGCTCTACCGTGTTCCCGCCGCCGGGCGGCCGGAGCTGGTCCCGGAGCGGACCGCCTCCTCCACCCCCAGCAACTGGGTCATTGATTACCGCAACGCCACCGTCAGCCGGGACCCCTCCGGCAGCGGCGAGATGATCATCGCCTTCCCCTACAATGAGGCCATCAACTTGGGCAGCGGCGAAACCTATTACTTTGTCGTCTCCAATATCGCCGACAATTCCGACGCCCACAACCGGATGCTCAACAGCCCCGGCAACCGGGAGGGTTTCCAGCTGCCCCGCTTCACCACTGTGGACGCCCGGCTTCACATCGGCGCCGGCAGCGCCACCGGCAACCTGGGCAATGGGGTGAACACCCTCTTCGACATGAACTTCCGCATCACCCCCGAGGGCACCGGAAACGTCAGCGACGACGTGCTCTGGGACTTGATCGTCTGGGCCGACGAGTCTCTTGCCTTCAAACTCTACTGTGACGACGGCAACGGCTGGCGTCAGATTGGCGGCGATGTGGAAATCGCCACCAACGCCCAGCAGCCCCGGACTGGCGTCAGCATCACCAGCCAGCTCTTGGGAGACACCAACGGCATTCCCAACTTTGAGCAGCTAAACGATGTGAACAGCATCCGCAACTACGGAATCATGATTACCCGCCGGGGCGACTCCACCGCCTCCGGCACCTGGACCGGCGACGTGACGCTCACCCTTGTTCCGGTGGCCGGGGACCTGAACTCCCTGACCAATTTGGCCGGGAAGAACCTGACCCCCAAAACCTATGAGGATCACCAGAAGAGCAACTATGCGGTGCGGGAGATCGGCGTGCCCAAGGAATACCAGGTTTCCAAACCCTTTACCGACACCGATCCGCCCACCTTCATTGAGGGATATCCCATCTTTACCCCCACGGACAGCGGCGTCAGCATCGACGTGATGTCCAGCCGGGACGGGTGCAAGTATTTCTGCATCGTCACCAAAGTCGGCGGAATTCCCACCAAGGTGGACAACATCGCCAACAACATCAATTCCAGCAACTGGGGGCTGCTGCCGGAAGACGGCTTCCACCTGCCCGGCGGACCCACCGCCCCCGGCAACGCCACATCCCCCACCACCACTTCCATCACCAACGGAACCACTTATGTGGGCCCGTCCTACTTCATCCGCAACGGCGACTGCGGCCGCCGGGTGACCAACATCAGCATTACCTCCGGCGACTCGGAGGGCGGCCTGGACGCCAGTACGGAGTACATCGCTTACTTCGTCCTTCAGGGCGACTCTCCCCGCTCCGCCTCCAAGGTCTACGCCTTTAAATTCAAGACCGAGGCCGTCACCCGGCCTGTACTGACCGTGACGCTGAACAGCCCCCGGGGCACCGTTCAGTCCAACCGGGAAGCCGATGTCTGGTATGCCTTGGTCACCGCCGGCACTACCCAGGCTCCCTTCAACCTGACACTGGGTGACTGCGCCACCGTGGGTGTCAACGGCTGGACCGCCGACTCGCCATACGCCTCCACCTCCGTTTTGGAGGCTATGCGGCTGGACGCTCCCGCCGGTAAAACCGGCTCCTTGTTCGACGCCTACGCCGACCTGGAAAACAGCAACACCATGTCCATTGTCACCGTGGTCAAGTCCTCCGGTTCCTCCGGCGGCTCCATCCCCGTAGCGGTAGGCCCTGTGGCCCTGAACCGCCAGAACAACCTGCAAACCTCTCAGGACTTCTCCCAGTATTTGGTGAACAACGCGGAATACTGGCTGGTGGCCGTGGGCCAGTGTCAAGGCACCTCCGGCCACGCCTTCCGCTCCAACCGGTATCTGCGGAACACGGACACCACGCCGCCCCAGATCAACAGCTTGGATACCAGTATCTCCCAGGGTACGATTTACACCGATGAGGACCGCTCCGCCGCTCTGACCGAACTCTACAGCGGCCGCATCCGTCTCTCCTTTACTGAGGCCCTCTTTTATCGGGTTTCCTCCGAGGTCCGGCAGCAGATTGTCGATATGTTCGGCGTCACAGACAGCCGCTACCGCAGCAGCACCTCCCTTCTGAGTGCGGGCAACCGGCAGTTTGGCATTGTTCACAAGGTGACCTCCGTCCCGGATTGGGATAATCCCCCGGACTGCATGGACCTTGAAATTGAGTTTACCAATTGCCGGGTGGGCGATGGTATCACCTTCGACTCGAACCTCTGCGACCGCAACAACAACCCCGGCGCACGGCCCCTGGCCCTGACGCTGAAGCTGGTGGAAGAAACCAGCGGCTCCGGCAACAACCGGGTCACCATTCTCCGTCCTGTTTTTGACTTCTCCAACGACGAAGTCGCCAACATCTGGGGAGGCCGGTTGATCCGCAACTGATTCCTGAACCCTCAAAGGGCGGGCGTTACCGCCCGCCCTTTGGCTTTTGTCTTCGCGAAATAAAGGAGTGTTGTTTATGAAATTACAATCCCTCCGCCGGGCCGCGGCGCTGCTGCTGGCCTTGGCCCTGGCCTGCGCTTTGCTGGTTGTCCCTGCGGCGGCGGACGATCCGGATATTCCCCTGGTGTCTCTCTCCCTTTCGGACGCGACCAAGTCGAGCAACTCAAATACCGCTGTTTTCGCCCAAATTTCCCCCAGTGACGCAACAACGCCCATTACCTGGAGAATTGAGGGCACGCAGCACGTCTATTTTCAGAACAACCAAAACACCGGCCCTTCCGTCGTCCTCACAATCTTGGCAGAGGCGGCCGGGGAAACGTTTACTTTGATTGCCGAATCTGACAACGGCTTAAGCGACTCCTGCCAAATAACCGTTAAAGCGGACCCGTCCGTCCCACAGCCTGCCGACGTACAAAGCGTAACTTTGAACCGAAGCACGCTGACTTTAAAGGTCAACGAGACGGCAACTCTCACCGCCACGGTGAACCCCTCCACCGCCAATCAGGATGTGATCTGGACCAGCAGCTCCAGCGCAGTATCCGTGGACCAAGACGGCAACATCACCGCTCTCGCTCCCGGACAGGCGAACATTGTCGCCACTTCCGCCGCCAACAGCCAGCGGCGCGCGATCTGCACGGTCACTGTGGAGGACCCTCCTTCCCCCGTCACCGCCGTGCGGCTGAGTGAATCCAGCGTCAACATCACCCAAAACGTGATCCCCGGCGGCAGTGTCACCCTCACCGCCACAGTGGAGCCCGCCAACGCTACGGACCGCTCCCTCACCTGGTCCAGCAGCGACACCAAGGTCCGGGTTCTGGCCAATACGGACAGCCGCTCCGCCGTGGTTTCCGTGCCTTCCAACACGCCGGTGGGCACTCACGCCACCATAACGGTCACCGCCCGGAGCAATCCGGCCATTCAGGCCCTCTGCTTCGTACAGGTGGTGGCGGCTCCGCCGCCGGAGATTACCGCCGTGGCCATCTCCAATCCCTCTACCGATCCTTACCGCTACGTGGACCCCGGCAAGACCATCACTCTGAACGCCTCTATTACGCCCTCCGAAATCCAGGACCCGGAGATCAGCTGGTCCTCTGCCGACACCTCCGTTGCCCGTGTCCGGTCCAACGGGGACCTCTCCGCCACCGTTACCGGCGTCTCCGTCGGGAAGACGGAGATCACCGTCCGGGCGGGCGGGTCCGAGGTTTCGCCCGACGCCCGGGAAATCGAGGTTTCCGGCATTCTTCTGAGCTATCTCAAGCGCTCCACCTCCGGCGGCAAGGGCACCACGGTGAACCTTACGGAGGGCAGCGTCGTGGACCTTTACCAATACCAGGACATCAGCGTCACCCCGCAACTCTTCGGCAACGCCAGGAATAAATCCGTCACCTGGGAAAGCAGCAACAACTCCGTGGCCCAGGTTGTCAGCGGCCGGGTCACCGCCAGCTATCCCGGCGACGCGGTGATTACGGCCTCCGTGGCTGGAACCGGATTCAACGCCAGCTTCAAGGTCCATGTCTCTGAGGATGTAGCCGACGCCATTACCGTCAATATGGGGTCCAGCCCCTCTTACTCCCTCTCCGGTATTTTGAGCCAGCTAAACGCCCGCTCCCAGAGCAAGGCCGGCGCTCCCCTGGACTGCGTTTACAATTTGAAGGTTTCCACCAAAAACGGCGTCCTTTACTACCGCTACACCTCCCCCGAAACTCCGGGACACGGCGTCGGCGGTACGGAGCGCTACTATTACCAGCCCTCCGGGCAGGGTCAAATGGCCCTGCGGGACGTGACCTTCGTTCCCCTGCCGGGCTTTGACGGCACCGCCGTGGTGGATTACAATGCCATGACCACCACCGGCTCCACCTTCACCGGCACAATCCGCATTGAAGCCGCCTCCTCCGGCGACGTAAACTACGCGACGGAAGCCGGCCAGCCCGTTTCCTTCGCCGCAGAGCATTTTTCCGCCATCTGCATGGGCCGCAACGGGCGGGCCATCCGCTACGTCACCTTCAACCTCCCCTCCTCCGGCCGGGGAACACTCTATTACAACTACAGCCCCACCGGGCAGTACTCCCAGAAGGTGACCAGCAGCACCCGGTATTACGCCACCAGCAGCCCTTCCATTGACAGCATCACCTTCGTCCCGGCTTCCGGTTATGTGGGAAATGTGGAAATCCCGTATCACTGCGTTGACAGCACCGGGGCCTCCTACAACGGCACCGTTACCGTTCGGGTTTACGGAGGCAGCGGTTCCGGCGGCGGCAATGTGGAGTATTCCACCGCCCAAAACCGGCAGCGGGCTCTGAACGCCAACGACTTCAATGACGCCAGCCTCCGGGCCACAGGCGCCAGCTTGGAGAGCATCCGCTTCACAAGCCTTCCGTCCTCCAGCGCCGGAACACTGTACCTGAACTACACCAACAGCTCCAGCACCAAGGTCACTACCGCCGGAAACTATTACCGCAGCTCCAGTCCCCGCATTTCCAACATCACCTTCGTTCCCGCCGCCAATTACAACGGCACCGTCACCATTCCCTTCACCGCCACCAATGCCAACCGGGCCACTTTCTCCGGCAGCCTCATTATCCACGTGGGCAGCGGCACGGGAACCGTACATTACAACACCTCCCGAAATCAGTCCGTCGCCCTCAGCGCGTGGGACTTCAATGATGCCAGCCGCCGGATCACCGGTCAGACTCTGGACTATATCCGTTTCAACAGCCTCCCCTCCTCCGGCGCCGGCGTCCTCTATTACAACTATGCCAGCGCCAGTTCCACCGGCTCCCGGGTCACCGTGAATACGGACTACCGGCGAAACGGCGCCCCTTCCCTCTCCAATATCACGTTTGTCCCTGCCGCCGGGTATACCGGCACCGTCAGCATCCCCTTCACCGGCTATGACGACAGCGGCGTCCGCTTTGACGGCACTTTGACGGTCACGGTGGAGGGCGGCACATCCACCCCCGCTGTTTACAACATTCTCTACACCGGCAGCTCCACGCCTGTCGCCTTCCGGGCCGGGGACTTTCAGAATGTCTGTCAGACGGTGCTGGGGAATCCGCTGTCCTATGTCCAATTCAGCTCCCTGCCCACCACGGGGCGTCTGTATCTGAATTACAGCCTCTCCTCCCGGACGGGCACGCCTGTCAGCACCTCCACCCGCTACGGTGTCCAGGAACTGGGACAGATCAGCTACGTTCCCCGGGCGGAATATCAAGGAACCCTGACCATTCCCTATACCCTTTACGACGTTCAGGGCGCCCGGCACTCCAGCTCTGTGGAGATTCAGATTTCCAACGGCTATTGCTACTCTTCCTTCAACGATACCGCCAGCGGCTGGGACTGGGCAAAACCCTCCATTGAGTATCTCCGCGCCAGCGGCATCACCAACGGTTACAGCAACAACACTTACCGTCCCGGCCAGTCCATCAGCCGGGGAGAATTTACCCTGATGATCTGCCGGGCCTTCCGGTTCCCAACTACCGGTTCCTCCAGCTTCCCTGACGTACCGGCCGGCAGCACCTATGCCGGGGCAATCTCCTCCGCCAAAAACCTGGGAATCGTTCAGGGCAACAACGGCCGCTTCCAGCCGGACCGGCCCATCACCCGGCAAAGCGCCATGACTATGATCTGCCGGGCCATGGAAGCCGCGGGCCAGTCCCTGCCGGCTGCCGACACCGGCCTCCTCTCCTCCTACACCGACGGAAACCGGGTATCCGCCTTTGCCCGTCCCTCTGTGGCCGCCCTGGTTCAAATGGGCGCCGTCCGGGGAAACAGCGCCATGCGTCTCAACCCCGGCACGGCGATCAGCCGGGCGGAAATGGCGGTCATTCTGCACCGCGTACTGGCACGGTGATAAGGAGGCGCGGCCATGGCTTTTTTCAAGTCTCTCTTTAAACAGGGAGATTCCGCCTCCCGTTCCGGTGCTTTTCCCGTGCTCCACGACGGTATGGACATAGAGGTACTGACTCCTGACGGGAACCGGATCTTTACGGGCAAGCTCCGCCTCCTGCCCGGCGGCGTTTTAGAAGTCCGGACGGAAGCGGGCAAATTCCCTCCCCGGCCTGTCTATGACGAGCAGGTAACACTTCGGGGGGTTCAGGATGACGGCGCCGCCTTCTCCCTGGACGGCTCCGTGACGGCCAGCGGTCTTGACCTCTGGCGCATTGAGAAACGCAGGCCCGCTCCCACGTCCATCCGCGATCCCGAGAACCGTGATGCCTTCCGCCAGAACACCGGTATGGAGGGCCGGATTCGCACTCTCTCAGGGCAAGAACTGCCCTGCAAAGTCCTGGACGTCAGCGCCGTGGGCGCCCGGGTGGTGACTTCCAAGCTCTTTCAGCTGGAAACCGCCTTTCACTTGGAAACCACCCTGCTGCCGGAGGAAGCGCCTTTCTTTCTCACCTGCCGGGTCAAGCGGATTTTGGTCCGCTCCAAACCGGGAAGCCTCTCCAAAAAATTTGAGTATGGCTGCCAGTTTATCAATGTCTCTTCCCGGGAACAAGAACGTCTGCTCCGGACAATCTTTGCTCTCCAGAGAGGTACGCGGTTTGAATGAACCGGCCTCCCCTGCCATAGCCGGCACAGTTGAAAAAATCCTTTGGATTCTTCCGGCACGGTGCTGTAGAACAGCGCCGCAAGCCGTCTATGCGGCTTTCTGTGCCTGACTTCACAGAAAACGGGTGGGCGCTTTGCGCCCCGGTGAACCTTTGGTTTACCGATGGAAATGAGAAATCTGCTTCTTTTCAACTACCTTGACTATAGCGGACAAAACCTCCGGCTGAGCCGGAGGTTTTGATTTTAAGCTTTTTAAACTTTCAAAAAAGTGGAAATACTGGGAAACACAAAGGAGGCAGGATTCATGAGTGTCGCGTTTTCCCAGTTTTGCGCCGGCAGTCCGGAAGTTCAAGAAACGCTTCGCCGCTGTATCGACGGCCTGGGGCAGCAAGGGCGAAGTTGTGAGTTTCCGGGCTGCCGGATGCCGGAAGGCTGCGTCCCCCGGGAAGCCGTCCTAGGCTTTTTGAAGCAAAACCAAGGGTATCTTCTCTACTGGCGTCCCGCTCTCAGCTACCAGGGAAAGAGCCCGGTCCTAACCGCTCTTTTCGCCAGAAGTGTCTGGCGCTTCGAGAGCTATGAAGCCATGGGCGCCCGCCTGTCCTCTCTTCGTCGGGAGATGGAACCGCCGGCTCCCCGGCCTTTCCAGGCCCCGGAGCTGACAGCGGACCCTCAAATATCTCCCGGGGCCCTCTCTTCCTCTTCTGCGGCGGTTTCCCCTTGGCCCCTTCTTTACCGGATGCTCCGGAAGGAGCTGGAGCGCCGCGTCCTGGGCCAGGATCACGCCGTGGAGGCCGCCGCCTTCCGCCTATACAGCCACGCGGAAAAGCAGGCCCCGGCCCGGCCCCTCTCGCTGATTTTACATGGTCCCACCGGAGTGGGAAAGTCGGAGCTGGGAAAGGCCCTGGCTCCGGCACTGGAGCGGTGCCGCGGGCAGAAGTGGCAGTTTGTCTGGACAGAGCTGAACACCTTTACCGAAGCGCACTCCGTCCATCGCCTTACCGGCGCGCCGCCCGGCTATGTAGGCTATGAGGATCAACCCATTTTTGAAGCCGTGCGGGACAATCCTCACACGGTCTTTATGTTCGATGAACTGGAAAAAGCCCATCCGGAGGTGCTGAAAGTTTTCATGTCTATTCTGGATGAGGGCCGCTGTACTGCCCGCAAGGCCGACAAAACCGGCGGGCGGGAGCTGGATTTCCGCCGCTGCGTATTCGTCTTCACCACAAACGCAGATCTGACCGCGGGGGGAAACCGTCCCCTGGGGTTCTCTGAAAAGCGTTCCTCCCCACCGGAGCCAACGAACGTGAAAGCGGCCGCTTCCCCGGCGGAACTGGCGGAGCGCCTCTTCCTGGAAAATGAGGAAGCACGCCGGGCTATGGTGCGCCTCGGCGTGCTTCCGGAAATTGCGGGCCGCTTCAGCGGCGTGATTGGTTTTCACCGTCTGGATGAAGAGGCCCGGCGGTCCGTCACTGTCAAGCAAATCCGGGCCTTAGGACGGGAGTACGGACTGGACATCCTTCAGGTCGCCCCGGATACCGCCCAAGCGCTGACGCCGGGGCAGGACGCCCTGTCCGTCCGTTCCTCCGTCTGCGTGCTGGAAAGCCTTCTGGCCCCCCTGCTCACAACCGCCTCCGCCCGGACGGCTTACCGCTTGGCGGGACTGCCCGGAAATCTCCGGCTGATCCCGGATTATTCCCAATCCAGTTCCACCACCGCGTTGGCCGCTTCGTCCAGTTTATAAAGCTTTCCGTCTGTGGAGAGGAAATAGCTTCCGGCAAATTGATTGCCCTGCCCATAGATATTCACCCGCATGCAGATAGACCCGGCAATGCGGACGGAACCCTCCTGGGGAATGAGCTCATAGGCATCCATGGACTCACCCGACAGGCCCAGCTTGGAGGGATGAATGGCCTCCAGATCCGCCAACCCCCGTCTGGGAGCAGCGGCGGAGGGAGTTTCCGGCTTCGGATCATGAACCCGGCCCTCCGGCATATCCAGGAGGACGGAGCAATTGTTCCCCTCCCAGCTCAGCAGCAGGGAATGCACACCGCCGCCGGTGCCGTCCTCTGCCTGAGGAACATTCCGGGCCAGCTGGATGGAGCCCTTTTCCCCATACTCTTCCGGCGGATCAATCCGCAGCAGCGTTTCATCTACGACGGAGAATCCCGCGTCCTCGGTGCTCATCACCGCCGCGTAAGCGGAAACTAGGCTCACAGGATTTTGCAGCCCCTCATAGCGGTATAAAATCTTCGTAAAGCCCGGCTCTTCTTCCTCCGGCTCCGGGGCGGGTTCTTCCTCCCCGTCTCCCTCTTCGCCTCCTTCGGGCGCTTCGCCGCCGTCCTTGTCGTCCTCATCCTTCTCCGGCTCCGGAGAGGGCTCCGGTTCCGCCGGAGGCTCTGGGGGGACTTCCTCCTGGTACACCAACACCGCGTCCCCAATGACCGGCAGAGCGGTGATGGGGATCTCGTTCAGCACATACTCCATGGGGATCGGAATTGGCTCCGGCGGGGCCTCTTCCTCTTCCTTGCCGCCTTTCAGAAAGAAGAAGGCTCCCACTCCAATGGCGGCGGCCAGCACCGGTATCAGAATAATCAGCAGCTTTTTCTTTCCCTTTTTCTTCTTGCCGCCGCCTTCGCCTTCTTCGCCCTCCAAAGCCTTAGCAGCGGTCTTTGCCGCCGCCTTGGCCTTTTTCTCCTGGGCCTTCTGGGCGGCAAGCTGGGCCTTCTTCGTCGCCTGCTCTGCCTTTTTTGTGTGTTTTGCCGCCTTTTTCTCGGCCTTTTTAGCCACTTGAGCGGCTTTTTTCTCGGCCTTGGCCGCCTGCTTCTGCTTCGCCGCTTCGGCTTTCTTCCCGGCAATCTCCACCTGCTTAGCGGCTTTGGCCGCCTTGCGTTCGGCCTTTTGGATGATCTTATCAGCCTTATCCTGTTTCAACGCTTCACTCTCCTACTTATACTCAAACGGTCATCCCTCAGCGGATGGTGATGGAATCCCGGTCCTTCACCGCCTGGCTGAAGCCGCATTCTGTTCCGTTTACCGCCAGATGGACAGGGCCTTCCAGCTTCTCAAAATCCACGCCGGAGCGCTCCAGAAGGTCCATAACATAATAGGGCTGGCCGTTCTCCTTGGGCGGCAGGACCATGGGCTTGCCATTCAGGAGAATTTCCACCTCCCGCTTGCGGATCCGGGGCTTTACCTGCTCCAGCTTGGAGGAAGCCGCTTCCGGCGGCTCTTCCCCCGCTGTTTCCGCTTTCAAGGACCCGGCGGGAACGGATAGCGCGGCCGCCTCCGCTTTCGGGGCGGGGACCGTCTCCTCCGGCGGTTCCGAAGGCTCCTCCGGCTGAGGCGGCAGGGGCGGCACCAAACCGGCGGGGCCCTCCAGGGTTAAAATCACATCTCCCTGGTGGAGGGGGGCTTTCAAGTCTCCCTCCCGGTTGTTCAGCAGAACCCGTCCGGAGAAGTTTTTCCCCAGCAGCTCCCCAAGGGTCTTGGCGGCATCCTTGCCGCTGCGGGCGGGCTGGAAACGGATGCTGTCCCCGGCGTGGACCACAGCGTTAATGGCCGTCTCTTCCCCGTTCACCCGGAGGATCGCAGGGGCGGCAGGCTCTCCCCGGAGAACCATACGCCGCCCGTTGAGCGTCACGCCCAGGTTCTTTCCGGAGTGTCCCAGCATATCGGCGTAGGTATAGCCGTTCATCAGCAGAATATCCCGAACTGTCAGTACGCCGCTGCGGAAGAGCTTGGCGGTTTCCCCGTTAAGCGTAATGACGTAACTGTCGTTCAAAAGACCCAGGCCGGCGGAAACGGCAATGCCCAGGGGCGTGGCATACTCCGGATTGTTTAAGTCGATGTCATCGGCAAAGGCGCTTTTGGCAAAATTATTCCCCGCAATGGCCACCCGGCGTTCATCCATGCCAAGGCTGACGGCAACCTTCTCCCGGAGTCCGTCCAGCTTGCTGCCGCCCCCAGCCAGAAACAGCGCTGAGGGCGGACCACCGTTGAGCTCCGTCACCTGAGCGGCGATGGCCTCCGCCAGACGGCCCATAGGCTCCTGAATGGCGGCGTGAATCTCCTCAAAGGCGGCGGTATTCTCCAGTCCCAGGATATCCGTATAGTGGGCGTCCTCCCCGGGGCGGAGATTCCGTTTCATCTCCTCGGCGGTCTGGAAATCTACCAGGAAAGCCCGCATGATGGCCTCCGTCACCTCATCCCCGGCAATGGTAGCCATGGTATATCCGGTGACGCTGCCGTCCCGGCATACGGCAATATCCGTGGTTCCCGCGCCAATATCCACCAACGCCAGGTTTAAAAGCCGCAGCTCCACCGGGATCGCGGCGTTCATGGCGGCAATGGGTTCCAGCGTCAGGCTGGAAACCTGGAGGCCGGCGGTGCGCATGGCGGCGTAAAGGCTCTCCACCACCTCGCCGGGAAGAAACGTGGCTACCACGTCCGCCTCCGCCTTTTGTCCGCTGTGATCCAGGAGGGAGGCCAGAGGATAGTTATCCAGCCGGTACTGGGCCACTGTGTAACCCACCATAAAAAACTGTTTTCGAACCTCATCCTCGATTTGCAGTCCCTCTTCCGCGGCGGAAAGGGCCCCCGCCTCCAGGCGGCTGATGGTTTCGGCGCTGATGGTTTTCTCCTCGCTGATATCCATGGTGAAGCTGCCGCTCTGGGTCCGCAGGGCCCGCCCGGCGGCCGCCACGCAGACCCGTTCCAGATGGATGCCCAGGCGCTCTTGCAGGCGCTCCGTCACGGTTCGGGCCAAGCCGCCCACCTGGTGGATGTTATCAATCTGCCCATCCAGCATGGCGCGGCTTCCGTGCTCCGCCACCTCGATGTCCAGGGCTTTGAACCGGCCGCCGGAAGGCCTCCCCACAACGCCTACAACACTGCGGGTGCCGATATCCAGGGCAAAAATCAGATCCCGTTCCTGGGCTCTTAGATCCTTCATAATGAGGCGCTCCTTTTCATGTCTCGCAGAGGCGCAAATGATGCCAGAAAGCGGCACCGAACCGCCTTCTGGCATCATGGCAGGGGACTCTACTGCCAGCGCGGGATGGCGCGAGTAATCCTGCGTTCCTTCCATTGGCAGCTCGCGTCTTGATTCATGCCGGCGAACCGGCGGAAAATCGCTTAGTACTTGCTGAAGGTGCTGCCGCCGGCACTGTAACCGCTGTCGTAAGACACGTCGGCGCTGTCATCGGAGTAAGCGGGCGCGCTGTAGCTGCTGGACCCGCTGTCGTTGCGAAGGTGGAACTTGCTCAGCAGATCCTTCATCAGGCTGGCCTGGCTGCTCAGCTCCTCACTGGCGGCGGCAGACTGCTCGGAGGTGGCGGAGTTTGTCTGGACTACGCTGGAAATCTGGTCAATGCCCTCGGTGACCTGGGCAATGGCCTCGGCCTCTTCCTCAACGGCCTGAGCAATCTCCTGAAGAGCGGTCATAGACTCGTTGGTGGCTTCCACCGTTTTATCCAGGGACTCGGAAACCCGGTTTACGATCTCACTGCCGTCCTGAACGGAGGTAATGGAGTTGTCAATCAGCTCCTTGGTCGCCTTGGCGGCCTGGTCCGACTTGGTGGCCAGGTTCCGGACCTCATCGGCAACCACCGCGAAGCCTTTGCCGGCGCTGCCCGCCCGGGCGGCCTCTACGGCGGCGTTCAGGGCCAGAATGTTGGTCTGGAAGGCAATGTTCTCAATGGTGGCGATGATTTTGCCGATCTCCTCGGAGGAACTGGAAATCTTCTCCATGGCCTTGACCATTTCATCCATATGGGCGGCACTTTCACGCAGGCGCTGGCCGGCGTTTTTGGAGTGCTCCATGGCCTGCTCGCTCCGCTTGGCGTTGCTCTGGGCCTTGGAGGAGATATCGGCAATGGTGGCGGACAGCTCCTGAACGGCGCTGGCCTGCTCCGTGGCGCCCTGGGCCAGGGCCTGGGCGCCGGTGGACACCTGGTCGGAGCCGGAGGAAACCTGCTCGCCGCTGAGGCTGATCTGGGCCAGGGTGTCGCTGAGACTGCGGTTGATGACCCGGATGGACTTAAGCATATTGTTCAGCTCGCCGACATACAGCTGCTCCGCCTCGGTGCGGCAGTTGAAGTTGCCGTTGCCCATCTCCTCCAGGAGACGGCAGGCGTCCTTGATGACGCCGTCCAAGGTGTGCTGGCTGCTCCGCAGAGCGTCGCACATCTCACCCAGTTCGCTCTTGCTCTCATAGTCCACAGGAATATCCAGTTTCCCCTCGCTGAAGCCCACCAGGGCGGCCCGGACCTTCTCCGTGGGAATCACAATGCTCTTGATAATAATCAGGGCCAGCCGGAGAACCACAAAGGTAGCGATAATCATAGCCACCACGATGCAGATCATCGCGATGTTGGAAATCGTGCTCTGGCGCTTGATGATGGCTTGCTGCTCCGACTGGAGCTTATCCGCCAGCGCGTTGCCGGCGGCGGCCATCTGATTCAAAACGGGAGTGCAGTCTTTGACAAGCATTTCGGCCGCCTGCTGCTGGCTGGTCCGGGCCGTCTGGCCGATATTCGTGGCCTCCTTCTCCCAGCTTTCCACCAGATTGATGAAGGCGTTCAGCTCGGTCTTGTCTTCCAGAGGATAGATATTGGCCAGTGTGGTCAGCTCCGTGCTCAGCTCGCTGATTTTGCTGTTTGTGGTGTCCACGCTGGACATGTCGCCGGACAGCACGGCGTCACGCAGATTTCGGGCGGCAATGTTGTAGTCAATGCGGCACTCGGACACCAGCTGGTTGGACTCGACATAGCTGTTCAAAATGGTGGTGTACTGTCCCTTCTGAACCGCCATCAAAACCAGCGACACAATGATAATAATCGCGGACACGACGATGGTAATCCCGAAACCCATGATCAGGCTCTTCCTGATCTTCATGTTTTTTATCATTTCCTGCTTCCTCCTCGTTTTCTTATAATGGATCAGTCTTTTATTCTAATCGGCTCCGGGACTACACCACGTCGCCGTATCTTCCCTTCTCAACATCGCCGAAGATCTTTCCATCCACCAGCGTCACCACCCGGCGGCGCATAATGTTGACGTACCGGCTGGCATGCGTCGCCATGACCACGGTCGTGCCCTTGCGGTTGACCTCCTGCAGCAGCTGAAACATGTCCCAAATGTTGTCATCGTCCAGGTTGGCGGTGATCTCGTCCAGCACCAGAATGGGCGGGCTGTTGATCAGCGCCCTGGCCAGTTCCACCCGGCGGCACTCCCCAATGGACATTTCCACGGGATACCGGGACTCCACGCCCCGCATTCCCACCAGGCCCAGAACTTTCTTCACCCGCAGGTCCACATGCTTCGTGCTCTCGAAACGCCGGCGGCCCACTTGGGCGGCCACCCAGAGATTTTCCTCCACGGTCATCTTGCGGATCAGCGTCTGATCCTGCTGTACCCGGCCAAAGAGAATGGCCGCCCGGTTCTGACTCCAGGGAATCAGCTTGGAGAGGTCTTTCTGATCCAGATACACAGTCCCCTTGTCCGGCTTCAGCTTTCCGGAAATCAGGTCCAGCAGGGTACTTTTTCCCGCACCGCTGCTGCCAATGAGAAACACAAACTCTCCCTGCTTAATCGTGAGGTCAATGTCCTCTACGCCGACCTCATATTTCTTCCCCTTTTGTTCCTTCTGCTGCCGGCGGTCCAGTTTATAGTTCTTTGTTACGTTTTCAAGCGTGATCGTGGGCATATTCCGCGCTCCCGTAATCTTGAGTCGCCGCTTTGCCCAAAAAGGGGATTCCCCTTTCCCGGCGAACGGCGTTTCCGCATCCAACCATACGCGCGCAAAGGCGGAAGCCCGGCCGGCTTCCGCCGGGCTCCGGCTTTTGCGCGTTTTCTCATTGGTAAATGGACTTCTCTCCCGCAAGCTTCCGGTTGACCACCCGGTCCAAGTCCACAAGTTGTTTCAAGATCCGCTGATTTGCGCCGACCTGGCCCACCAGGGGAGCCTCCGCCTCTGTCTCTGCCCCCGCGCCCTGCAAAAGGGCGTTCAGGCGGTTTGCGTCGGCGCCGGTCATGGCCTGACGCTGCTGGTCCAGGGCCTCGTGGGCCCTGACCAGCTTCTCAGTGGGCTCTTGCCGCATGGAAACCAACAGCTGCGCCGAAATCCGGTCGTCCCGGTCCACTGCCTCTGCCAACTGGCGGGTCAAATCCAGGGCCTCGCCCAGCGCGGCGTAAATCCGTTTCAACTGTACATGGGCGTCTAAGAGCGCTGATGCTTCCATACCGATCCCTACTTTCCCGAATCTCCGCTCTTTTGCGCCTGGCGGAAGGCGTCCCGCAGTTCACCCACCATGGATTTTACGTGGGTCAAAACCTCCTTGCGGCGGCCGATCTTTGCCCGGCCCAATTCATACGTAAAATATTCGTAGAGCTGAGCCAGGTTTCCGCTGATGGGATACTGCCGGTCCAGCGTGGAGTCCAAATAATCGACGATGGCGACGGCCCGCTCAATGGAGGACTCATAAACAGGGTAATTCTTCTGGTCCAGCATGAGCTCCGCCTGGGACAGGCGCTTATAAAGCTCATCATACAGCAGCAGCAGCAATTCCCCTTGGGTCATGGTATTGACGCTCTGCTCCTTGTATTGCTGGTAGCCTTTCATATCCATTGTCTGTGGATCACCGCCTTATTCATATCAGCCGCCCATCAGCTGGGAGAAATAGGAGCTCTGGGAATTCATCTGCAAAATCAGCTGTTCCAGCCGGGAGAACTGGTTCGTGTAATAGTCCACCTTATCGGTCATCTTATCCTGCCAGCTCTCGATCTGCTTGTCGATGTTGTCCAGCTCTTTCTGGATGGTATTGTTGTACATGGTGCTGGGCGCAAAAGGAGAGCCCGCCTTGTCCACCAGCACACCCTTGCCGCCGCTGGTCTTGCCATAGAGGTCCAGCGGCTGCTTCAGCGCCTGCATCAGGCCGTTGCTCTTGGCGCCGCCCTCCGTGCTGGCGGTAAACGCGTCCCGCACTGCGTCGGGGTCCTTGTTCAGGGCGTCCCGGAACTTCGTCTCATTAAACTCCAGGGTGCTCAGGCCGTTGGAGTAGCTGACGGTGATGCCCGCGGCCCGGAGCGCGTCGCCGTGCTCGCCGGTGATCGACACGGCGGAGGTCAAGCGCTGGTACAAGGTGGCCAGGTCCCGGTCTCCAAAGAGGATTCCCTCCTTAGCTTTCTCCGTCCAGTTCTTGATGGCGCTCTCAGTCAAGCCCTCCTCATCCTCTTCGGTCAAAGGCTCGTAATACGCGCCGTTGGACCGCTGGGCAGGCAGCGTGGAGTAGGCATTCTTGATCTCCGTCACCATGGCGTTGTAGTCTTCCACCATCTGCTTCACAACGTCCACGATCTTGTCGGCGTCGGAGCTGGTTTCAAAGGTGACGGGCTCCGTGTTCACTTTCTTCGTAAAGTCGAAAACGATGTTGCCGTTCTCATCCAGCAAGTCGTTGCCGTCGGCATCCTTCTGCGCGGCATAGCCAAAGGCGCCCTTCAGGGTGATGGTCATGCCGTCCATCTCCACACTGTTGGAGCTGCGGGTAATCTCACCCAGGGAAGTGCCGTTGACAGTGGCCTCAAAGATGGCGTCCTGGCCGGCCTTATAGGTGTCGTTCGCCTTGGGATCGCCGAACAGCTTCGCGGACAGGCCCTCAAAGCTGATCTCGCTGTTCGTGCCGGTGTCCTTGGCGGTGAACGTCAGATTGTTCGTCAGCTTGGAATAGCCCACCTTGACGCTGGAGTCGCTGCTGCTGTTCATCGTGTTGATCACATCGTCCAAGGTGCTGTTCGCGTTGAACTGCCCGGCTTCCTTGCCGTTAATCTTGAAGGAGTACAGCAGGTCGCCGTTGTCGTCCACCGCATCCTCGTCGGTTACGATCACGTTGCCGTTGTCGTCCACTTTCTTCACCTTGGCAACCTCCAGGCCCACGAAGGCATCCTTGCCCAGCAGGTCCCCCAGGGTCTTGCCGGTGTTGAGGTAGCTGGTGACCTTCTTGCTGTCGCCAAAGCCCAGAATCTCGCCCTTCGTAGAGCTGACCGAGAAGGTGGAGCCCTTCTGCGCAACCTCGAACTGGAACTGGACGCCCTTGCCGGCGCTGCCGTCCGCGTTGGCGTTGCTGACCGTGAGCTTGGAAGAGCCGTCGGCGTTCTTGCCGAAGGCGGCGTCAATCTTATCCTGGAACGCGGCTACAAACGCCTTGTCCCGCCGCTCCTGCCGGTCGGCCTTCGTGAGGGCGCGGGGATCGTCCTTCAGGGCCTTCTTGAGGCTTTCGACCTCCTTATCGGTGAGGCCCGTCGTGTCCAGCTTGTTAATAATCTCATCGGGGGTGGGCAGGCTGATCGTTTTGGTCACGCCGTCCAGCGTGATCTCCATGCTGCCGCCCCGGGTCATCAAATACTCGTAGCTGCTCATAGTGGTCTTCGCCAGAGCGCCCGCGCCGACCGTCAGCTCATGGATCTGGGAGTTTTCCTTGCTGCTGGGCTCCTGTCCGCCAAGCAGCAGGTCCTTGGCGGTGCCGCTGGCCCGGCTGACATAGACGTTGTTGCCCTTGGGGTCCGCGAAGGTGATCTTGCCGTCTTTGACCTCGGCCTTAATCACATTGTCCAGCAGTTCTTTGCCGGTGTAAGTCTTGGTGCCGATGGAGACGCTTTGTCCCTCCAGCTGCTTATTGATCTCGGCGGCCAAATCCTCGGCGCTGTTATAGGTCTTCGTCTCGTCAAAGTTGATGGACAGATAGCTCCGGTCGCTGGAGCCGCCATAGGCCAGAGTCAAAGAACCGTTCAGGCTGCTGATGTCAATGCTCTTGTCCAGGTCCATAGTCCCGGCGGCGGAGGCGCTCACCGAACTGCTGCCGAAGCTGGAGGTTGTCTTGTCCAGCACCGAGCCGCTGAGGGTGAAAGACGCGGAGGTGGCCAGCTGCTTGACCCGGTCAATGCGCACATCGCTGCTGGACCGGCCAATTGCGGAAACCATATCGGCGTTCTTGCCCTTGGCTATGGTTTTCACCGCCTGGTTGAAAAAGCTGGTGGACATCAGGTTGTTCGCGGAACGATAGGAGGTGTATTTCTCGGAGAAGAGGGACATCTTGTTGATGATGCTCCGGTATGCCTCCTGTTTCCACTCCGTCTTCGTGCGCTTTTGCTGTAAAGAGGTAATCTTGTTTTTGTACGCGGATATTGCGTTTTCGATCATGCTCTCCGTGTCCATGCCGCTGGCAAGGCCGGTGATCACGTTTCGATTTCCGTAAATGCTTTTGGAACTGCTAATACCGCTGACTGCCATAATGCTACACTCCCTTCTGAAATTAAAGGTGACGGTCCCCGGCCCCATGGGCCCGGGGTCATCAAGTTAGAATTTTTTTGATATTCCTCTATGATTTTTTATCGACATATAGTATAATAAAAATAAGAGGTCCCCGTTTAGTTTTTACAGTAAGGAGGAAAATCCTTTGACACAGGTCATCACTGTCACAAATCAAAAGGGCGGCGTGGGCAAAACCACCACCGTTTCCGCGCTGGTCTGCGGCCTGAAGCAGCGGGGCGCGCGGGTCCTGGGCGTTGATCTGGACCCCCAGGGCAATCTTGGCTTCACTCTCGGGCTGGACATCGGCGAGTGCAAAACCGTTTATGACGTGCTCACCGGTTCCTGTTCCATCGAGCGGGCCATCTCCCACACGGAGTACGGCGACATTCTCGCCTCAGACATCATGCTCTCTACCGCTGAGGTGGAGTTTACCGCCCCCCGGCGGGAATTCATGCTTTCTCAGCAGCTGGACGTAGTAAAGCCCCATTACGACTTCGTCATCATCGATACGCCGCCGGCGCTGAACATCCTCACCATCAACGCGTATGTCGCCTCTACCGGCCTTATCGTCCCTATGGAGGCGGAAGTGCTGAGCTTGGTGGGCGTCTCCCAGATTCAGGACACGATTGAAACCGTTCGGAAGTCCTTTAACCCGGACCTGAAAGTCTTGGGCATCCTTTTGAACAAGTATGACCGCCGCCTGACCCTCTCCCGGGAGATTTTGGACTTGGCGGAGTCCGTGGCGGAGCAGCTGGGCAGCCAGGTATTCCACACCAAAGTCCGCCGGAGCGTCAGCGTGGCCATGGCGCCGGCCCACGGGCAAAGCGTCCTGACCTATCAGCCCGGCACCAAAGCCGCCGCCGACCTGCGGAAGATTGTGGACATTGTGGCGGGCCCGTCTTTTCCGGCTTCCCGTCCGGCCTCTCGTTCCAAATGGTTTTGACTTTCCGATTTTTCTGATGTAAAGGAGATTTTATTATGGCATCCAATAACAGCAGCAAGACCGCTCATGTGATGAACTTGCTCAGCAAGAACCGGGCTGCCGCCGCGCCGGCGGCGGAAACTCCGGCTGAAAACGCCGCGCCTCAAGCGGAAACCGCCGCACCGGCGGAACCCGCTCACGCCGCGCCGGTAGCGCCCATCATCTCTTCCATTACCGCCGACGCCGCCGTCTCCTCTCAGATCAAAGACGCCCTGGAAGCAGAGCTGACGGATGCCTCCGCTTCCGCCCCGGCTCCTCAGGCTGTTCAGGCGCCGCCCGCCGCGCCGGCCCAAACGGCTCCCGCCCAGGAGGCGCCCGCCGTGCCGGCCCAGGCCGCCCCCCCGCAGGAAGCGCCCGCCGTACCGGAGGAACCCCCGGAGGAAACCGCGGAGGAAGAAAAACCCTCTTATATCAACGTCATGCAAATCCTGGTGGAAGAGAAGGCGGACGAGTACATGAAAATGTTCGGCATCTGCTGCTGTGACAAGTGCCGGGTGGATGTCCGCGCTTACGCTTTGAATCATCTGCCTTCCAAATACGTGGTCCTCAGCCAGAATGAGCGGGTTCCCCGCCTCACCGTCTATGAGAGCCGTTTTTCCAGCGATATCACCGCTCAGCTGATTCAGGCGTGTAAAAAAGTCATGCTCACGCCCCACCACACCCGGGAAGACAATTAAGCCAAACGTTGAAAGAGGAGGCAGCCGGCGCACCGGCCGGCCTCCTCTTTTTCATGGCGCAGGAATCTGTTTGCGTTATTCTACCATATTTCAAAAATATGTACAACCTATTTGTGAAATTGTTTTAAGTGCTTTTCAGCCCAGCGAAATCCAAGTTCGCCGGGCTGAAACAGTTTTCCGCCTTTGCTCTCCAGGCGTTTTTCTTACGATTCGCTTTCGGCCGCCGGAGGCGCTTCCTCCGGTCCCTGTCCGGCCACGGTACTGCTCAGCTGCTCCCAGAGGACATTGACATTTTCCATGCAGTTGAAATAGACGTTGGTCAAAATCTGATTGGGAATGCCCAGCTCTTCCGCCAGGGCGGTGATGGCATTCCAGTTGGCCGCCTCATAGCTCAGCAGCAGCTCATACAGCTTGCCGCAGCGGCCCTCTTTTTTAGTAAGCGCGTCCCGCACCATCTCCGACACGGGCAGCTCTTCCAAAATCTCCTCCAAGGGAGCGTCCACCAGATGGTTCAACGTGGAGAACATACCCATCAGATAAGCTTCCGCCGGAGTAATGGGCATATTTTTGGCATACTTCATCAGCTCTTTGCAGAAGGAAGCCCGCATGAAAGAACGCTTCAGGAACTCCTCCGTCCCCGCCTCGGCGGATTCGGTGCTGACGCTGGCACTGAGAAGGTAGATCCACTGCTTCAGCTGCCCCAGGCCTAACGTCATGATGGCCTGGTGAACGGTGGTGGCCCGGTTTCGCAGTGCGAAATAGGCGGAGTTGGCCACCTTCAGCAGGTTGTAGGTCAGGCTGGCGTCCATGGAAATCAGCTGCTCGATCTCATCCACGTCCGGCTCGTCCCGGGTGATGGCCACCATTAGGCGGAAAAAGCTGGACTGGAGATATGCGCTGCTGTGGACCCGGGTGGTCATCTGCTCGGCCACATAAGCCCCTTCCAGGCCGTCGGACTTCAGCAGCAGCGCCTTGCGGTACTGTTCCTCTGAGTCAATGTTGGTAATGACGCACTTCTTCTGCATGCTGTGAGCCACTTCCACAATGTTGTGCATGGCCAGCTCCGGCGTGGTCTGGATATTTACTTTGATGTAATCAATGCTGTCCAGAAGGGCCAGGTATCGGGGGGCAAACTGGAATTCATTTACCGCAACCTTATAGCCCTCCTTGGCGAATTGGTTGACGAAGTGCATGGACAGCGGGTGAATGATCACGCTGTCGTTGATTTGGATTACCAGCTCCGACTTGTCAAAAAGGCGGGGCGTTTTTTTCATCAGCAGCGTAGTCGTGAAGGTCATGAAGTTCAAGGAGCCCTTCAGCGTCGTCGTGCTGTTTTGGGTGAGGAAGCTGTAGATTGTGTCAGCGGAGGCAAATTCCTTCGCCTGGGGGTTCTCCACGGTAAACGCCTGGTTCTCCCCGTGATAGAGAATCTCGTGGCCCAAGATTTTCCCGCTGGGATCCTTGATCGGTTGCCTTACGATGTATTTACTGCTCATGATATCCCTCCGCGCTTATTCCCGCCGCCCGGCTTCTTCCAGCAGGTGGTCAATAACCTGGACCAGGTGCCCGATCTCCGGTTTGCTCATCTGCTCGTCGGCGCCCAGTTCCTTGCCCTTGCGGCGCATCTCCTCGGTAATCAAAGAGGAGAAGATAATCAGGGGCAAATGTTTAAAGTCCCGGTCGTCCTTAATCAGCTTTGTCAAACGGTGGCCATCCATCTGGGGCATCTCGATGTCCGTGATAATCAGCGACACCTTGGAGTCCAGCTTCGGGTCGCCCCGAAGGCCGCTGAGATACTCCCAAAGCTTGCTGCCGTCCGGGAACATTCTGGTGTTGGCATAGCCGGACTTATGGAGGGCCTCCTCGATCATCCGGCTCAGCAGCACAGAATCCTCCGCCACCAGTATGACCGCCTCGCTCCGCTGCCGCTCGCCCAGCTGCTCAATCTCGGACATCTGGATTGTGGTTTCCGGAGCGATCTCCGCCACAATTTTTTCAAAGTCCAAAATGGTTACCAAATCCTCGCCGCACTGGGCGATGCCGGTGGCAATGCCCTCGTCTCCGCCGGTGACGGTTTTGTCCGGCTTCTGGATACTGGTCCAGGAAATGCGGCTGATGCCCACCACCGTATGTACCCGGAAAGCAATGTTAATCTTATTGAAATTCGTGACGATGAACAGGTCCTTTTCCCGTTTTTCGCCGGAGACGCCCAGAAGGTAATTGGGCAGGTCTACCACGGTGATGACCTTGTCCCTCGGCTTAAAGATCCCCTCCACCGCCGGATGGGCGTGGGGCATATGCTTTACGGGCTGGGAAACCAGAATTTCCTTGACCTTCGCCACATTGATGCCGTACAGGCTCTCATTGATGGTGAACTCCATAACCTCGATCTCGTTTGTGCCCGACTCCAACAAGATTCCCCGTTTGTCCTCTTCCAACAACATTCCGAACACTCCTTTCAATGGCTGTCTCTATCACATACAAAATAAAACCGGTTAGATAATCATCTCCGGCCGGCCGTAACACCGGACACAGGCCATGCCGGTCGCGGGATCAAAGAGGAGCGTCCGGGCGACAGAGCCGCCCACATCCTCTTTCAAAAGCTGGATGCCTTCCCGTTTCAGGTGCATTTTCACACTCTCAACATTACGCTGGCCGATGTTTCCAAGGGAACCGCCGCTGATCTCGAACATCTTGGCCCCGCCGGCGATCTTTGCCGTGATGCGGGACCGGGAAGCCCCCTTGGATTCCATCATCTTCAGCGTCTCCCGGATGCCGGTGTCGGCGTATTTCATGGTGTTCTTCCGGCCCGGCTCCATATTCAGCGGCAGCATGATGTGGATCAGCGCCGCCAGTTTAATCTTCTGATCGTACAGGCAGATTCCAATACAGGAACCCAAGGCATACGTAATCAGCATTCCGCTGCCCTGCGCCATTTTCATATCCGCGATTCCAACTGTGATTTTACTCTCCACTGTTCACGCCCAGCTTCCTTAATAAAAAGTTCAGCGACCGAATATCCGGCGACAACAGCAAACGGCAGGGGATATCCTTTCCATTGCAAATGAAGTTTCCGCCGATGGTCATGATATAATTGGACTGCCCACCGTACTCCGCCATTGGCACGGCCATAATAGCGCCCTGCATATCCACGGTAAAAGCGGGAACCGTCAGCTCAATATCCAGGTTCGCCAGGCCGCTGAGGGCATTGATAAAGGTGGAGATCATGATGTTGCCCACTTCGGTGAGGGCGGAACGCTCCATCTCCTTCAGCTCCATATAATCCGCAATGGTCTTATCCATCATGCTCTCCAGCACCAGATTCACAAAATCCAGCTGCTGCACCGACAGCATGATGCCGCTGAGCTGCCCGCTCATTCCCACCAGCACGCCGGCGGTAATGGGCTCCGGCCCGCCGATCCACTCGATGGCCTCGTTGTATTCCATAATGCGGACCTCCGGCTGCTGGATGCGCACCGGTTTCCCGATCAGGGCGGACAGGCTGGTGGCGGCGTTTCCGGTGCCGATGCTCCCGATCTCCTTCAGGGTGTCCAGCTCCAGTGAACTGAGTTCGTCGTAACTTTTGATGGTCATGCTCTTCCTCCCCCTCAGCCACGCAGGCCGTTGATGGTCGACTCAATCTCATCGGAAGTCTGCACCATTTTCAACGCCATGCCATAGGCCCGCTGGGACTCAATGACCTTGGTCATCTCCTCCGCCAAGTCCGCGTTCGACATCTCCAAAAAGCCCTGCATCAGCGAGCCCTCTCCCAGGCGAATGCTTCCATTCTTGTCCACAGCCCGGAAACGGGTGTCGTTTACATGTTCCATGCCGTCGTAATTGATATAGTCAAAGACGCCCACAGGCTGGGGCTTATGTTCGTCTTCCACCTCAATCATACCGCCGGTATCACTGAGGACAAAGCGCCCTTCGTTGTCGGAGAGATAGTAGATCCGCTCCATAATATCCTCGCCGTTGTCATCCAGCTCACCGCTGGGCCGCATCAGCTCGGAAATCACAAAGGCGCCGTTCCGGGTCAGGGTGATCTCGCCGGTGGTCAGATCCGCCAAGGCGAAAAAGCCGTCTCCCGCGATGGCATAGTCCTGGTCCCGCCGGGTTTCCGCCATGGCGCCGCTTTTAAAGTCCGTGTCCGTGGTCCACAGGGCCGCGCCTACGCCGGAGGAGAGCATTTCAAAGTCGCCGCCCTCTCCCCTGGCGGCGGCGCCTCCATCCGTGGCGGTACCGACGGACTTGAGGTCGTCGTACATCAGCGAAGCAAACCGGCTCTTTTCCGCTTTGAACCCATAGGTGTTTAAGTTTGCGATGTTATTGCCGTGAACCGTCAGCCGCTTCAGCTGCTGATGGGCCCCTACAGCCGCAATGAAAAAGGATTGATTCATAGGCTCCCTCCTTAGGCGAAGCGGCCGATATCGCTGGTGGCCTTCGTCATAACCTGGTCGTAGATTTTGGTGACCTGGGCGGCGCTTTGCAGTGCCCGCTGGTAGGTAATCATCTCCGTCATCTGCTTGACCATATCGCTGTTGGACCGCTCCAGATACTGATTCCAAACCTCAAAGTTCTGGCTCTGCTGGGCGCCCTCTCCCGTGAACAAGCCCCGGTCATTCCGCTCTAAGGCTTCGTTGTCCTCAAAGCTGTAGACTCCCAGCTGTCCAACGGCGACGCTTCCCCCCTGCTCCATCGGCTGCTCATAGTAAATGACGCCCTGCGCGTCGCTGCGGATCTTATCGGTGCCCAAGTAGATGGGCTGGCCCTCGGGATTCAGCACCTGCCCAAAACCGGGAAGACAGAGATAGCCCTCCTCATCCAGGGAAAAGTTGCCCATCCGGGTATAGGCCACATTGCCGTCCTCATCCCGGACGGCGAAAAACCCGTCTCCCACGATGGCGAAATCCAGGGGAAGCTCCGTGGGTTCCGGGGTGCCCTGGCTGTAATCGGTGTAAATGTCGCTGGCCGCCCGTATGTAGCTCTGACGGCCGATCTCCGTTCCGCTGCTGTGATTCACATCCACCCGGCTGTACATCACATCATCAAAAGTAGTGGCTACATAACGGTCCTGTTTATAACCGGCCGTGGAAATATTGACCATGTTATTGCCAATGACGTTGAGGTTGTTCTGGTGGGTCAGCATGGCGGAGGTCAGGTTGTAAAAGCCTTTAAACACGCGTTATCCCTTCTTCCTCTTAGGTTTCGGCTCCAGTTTGTCACTCAGGTAGTTTTCCATATAGGTCCTCAGCTTCTGGATTGCCCGGGTGTGAATCTGAGAGATGCGGGGCTCGCTGAGCTCCATCACCTGGGCAATTTCCTTCAGGTGGAGATTTCGTTCGTAGTACAAAGAGAGGACGATCTGCTCGTTCTCCCGCAGGGACGCAATACCCTGTGCCAGGGCCCGCTGCATTTCCCGCTCCTGGAGCATCAGCTCCGGCTGGCTCCGGACGTCGCTGGAGGGAACCTCCATGGGATAGCCCGCGGACTCCCGGCTGTCCATCAACACATCCAGAGAGAGGACATTGCTTAAGGCAATGTTGGCGGCGTCCTTCTGATAGCGCTCCTGGGTGATTCCCAAATACCGGGCGATCTCTCCGTCGGTGGGCATCCGTCCCAATGCGCTGGACAGCTCTGCCGCAGCCGCGTCAATCTCCTTGGCCCGCTTTCGGACATTTCGGGGAATCCAGTCCTGCTTGCGGGCCAGGTCAATCACCATGCCCCGAATGCGCTTGGAAACGTACGTCTCAAATTTGACGCCCTTGTCCGGGTCGAATTTGTCGATGGCCCCAAGGAGGGTGATGATGCCCTCGTTGATAATGTCGTCAATCTGGGCGAAGCTGCTGTATACTCCCCGGATCTGCATGGCGGCGCTTTTAATCAGTCCCTCATACCGCAGGACCAGCGGCCATTTCAGGCTCTCCTCCCCCGTCTCCTTATAAAGGCGAAGGAGGTCCTGGGTATCCATTGACTCGATCTCCCGTTCACTGTACCGCAGGGCGGCGGCCTGCTCGCTCATGTGCCCACCGCCCTTCTCTCAGACCGGGCCGCCGGGCCTGTCTCCAGGGTGATGTTGCCGATGGCCTGAATCTGCACCGCACTGGTGATCTCATTGAAGGACAGGACATAAACGCCGGGGTAGAACTGCGTAATCATCTTGGCGAAATAGCCTCGGATCACCTGGCTGACCAGGATGATCGGCGTCTGGGAAAGATCGTTGAACTTTTTCATCTGATTGGCCAGCTGGGAAACGACTTGCTGCATCAAATCCGGGCCCATGGCCAGGTACACGCCCTGTTCGTTCCGGGTGAGAGAGGCAATGATTTTCTTTTCCACTTCCGCGTCCAGAGTGACGACGCGAAGCTGCCCATCCTCGCAGAAACGGCGGGTAATCGTCCGGGCCAAAGCGCCCCGGACCTGCTCCGTGGCGGCGTCGATATCCCGGCCCTGGGTTAAGGCGTCGGCCAAGGTTTCCACGATCGCGCCCAAATCCTTAATGGGCACGCCCTCTTTCAACAGGTTCCGCAGTACCTTCTCCAAAGTGGAATAGGAAACAATATTGGGAATGGCCTCCTCCACCAGCTCCGGGGAACTGCGTTTGAGGTTTTCCACCAGCTGGATGGTTTCCGTCCGTCCCAGCATCTCATAGGCGTATTTCTTCACCGTTTCGGACAGATGGGTCAGCATAACCGACAGGGGATCAATGACATTGTATCCATAAATTTCCGCCATTTCCTTGTTCTCCGGCAGAATCCACCGGGAGGGAATGCCGTAGGCCGGTTCGATGGTTTCGATGCCGTCGATCTCCCCCAGGGGATTGGCAGGCTCCAGGGCCAGGTAATAATCTACCAGAATCTCGCCCCGGGCCACTTCCTCCCCCCGGATTCGGATAACGTATTGGTTCGTCCCCAGGGAAGACGCGTCATGAAGGCGAATGGAGGGGAAGACAAAGCCCATGTCCTGGGCATACTGACGGCGGAAGATGACAATGCGGCTGATGAGCTTGCCGCCGTGGCTTTCGTCCACCATGGGAATCAGGCTGTATCCGAACTCCATCTCAATGGGCTCCACCGAGAGGAGAGAATAGACGTTGTTGATATCTTTGTAATAATCCGTTTCGCTGGGCGCGGCGGTTTCGCTGGTCTGCTGCTGCTCCGCCGCCGCCTGAATGGCCGCGGTTTCCCGCCGCTCCCGCTCCATGCGGTTGCTGACAAACCAGCCCACTCCCAACAGCAGGCCGCCGCCTACCGCCAGGGCAAGGCGGGGCGTATTGGGAATCGCCGCCAGGAACAGGAGAATGATGCCCGTGGTCATGATGGCCCGGGGCTGGTTTTTGAACTGGCCGATGACGTCCTTGTTGAGGCTGCCCTCAGACACGGACCGGGTGACGATCATGCCGGTAGCGGTAGAGATCATCAGTGCCGGCAGCTGGGAAACCAGGCCGTCGCCGATCGTGACGATGGAATACTTGGAAAGAACGTCGGTAAAGGTGCCGGCGTTCATGACCATGCCGATGATGGTGCCGCCGATGAAATTGATCATGGTGATGATCAGGGACATGGTGGCGTCGCCCTTGACGATTTTGGTGGCGCCGTCCATGGCGCCGTAGAAATCGGCCTCTTTTTGGATCTTGTGCCGCCGCTCCTTGGCCTCCTGCTCGTTGATGAGGCCGGAGGAGAGGTCCGCGTCGATGGCCATCTGCTTGCCGGGCATGGCGTCCAGGGTGAACCGGGCGGCCACCTCGGCCACGCGCTCGGCGCCCTTGGTAATGACGATAAACTGCACCAGGACGATGATTAAGAAAATCACCACGCCGATGACGATATTTCCCCCGGTAATCAAATTGCCGAAGTTGGCAATGACCTCGCCGGCATATCCCTGGTAGAGAATCTGCCGGGTGGTGGAGACATTTAATCCCAGCCGGAACAGCGTGGTAATCAGCAGCAACGATGGAAAAATTGAAAACTCCAGCGCTTCCGTGATGTTCATGGTAATCATCAACACCATGATGGAGAGGCCGATGTTCACCACCAGCAAAACGTCCAGCAGGGGCGTCGGCAGGGGGATGATCAAAAACAGGACAATGACCACGACGGCAAGGGATATTGCGTTGTCAAAAATTCTTCTCAAGCGCCGGTCACCTCCTGTTCCACAGATTCCTTTCCGCCCCGGCTCCGGGCCGGTCTGCCTTATCCTTTGGACAAAGCGGCAAATTTATTTTACCAGCTTGTGGTTCTCATTCAGCCGGAAGATATAAACCAGCACTTCCGCCACGGGGTTGTAAAGCTCCGGCGGAATTTCCTGGTTCAGCTCCGCGTCCGCGTAAAGAGCGCGGGCCAGCGGTACGTTCTCAATGACGGTTACCTTGTGTTCCTCCGCCACCTTCACGATACGCAGCGCCAAGGAATCCTGCCCCTTGGCAAGGACGATGGGGGCCGCGTCCTCGTCCGGATGATACCGGAGGGCCACGGCGAAATGCGTGGGGTTTCGAATGACCACGTCGGCCTGGGGAACCTGCTGCATCATGCGGCTCATGGCCCGCTTGCGCTGCATTTCCTTAATTTTCCCCTTGATTTGGGGATCGCCTTCCAGCTGTTTGTACTCTTCCTTAATTTCCTGTTTGCTCATCCGGATCTGCCGCTCGTAATCCCACCATTGGTAAAGGAAGTCCAGCGCCGCCAGGGCAATGAAGGCCAGACCGATCTTCACCACCATGTTTACGCCCTGGGAGAACAGATGCCGGGAGGATGCGTGCAAATCCACATACAGGTATTTTGCGCTCTCATGAAACATACCGTCAATGCTCATATAGACAATAATCATGAGAATGCTGATTTTTAAAAGGCCCTTCAGGGCATTGACCAGACTCTTCAGGGAAAACAGCCGTTTAAAGCCCTCTATGGGGTTGAGGCG
The DNA here is from genome assembly GCA_910578935.1 of uncultured Oscillibacter sp. Classification (GTDB taxonomy): domain Bacteria; phylum Bacillota; class Clostridia; order Oscillospirales; family Oscillospiraceae; genus Oscillibacter. Next base: position 113,099 of record CAJTSM010000004.1, read on the forward strand.
GCTGAACTTCGGCTTCATCAGCTCTCCGCTGACCATCAGGCGGGTCTGCGCGAAAGTAGCGGCTATGGCGCAGAACGCCGTCACCAAAGTAATGGGGAGCACAGTCCTGGCCAGCAGCCCCAAAGACTGCGCCGTCAAATCATGGAGGATATCCCCGATGGCCAGTCCTCCGGCCAAGTCCACCTTGGTAAAACAAAAGCGCATGAATCCGGTGAGCTGCTCCGCGATCTTTCCGGACATGATCCAGAAAGCGCCGAAAGAGCCCAGCAGCGTAACCACAGCCACAGCGTCCTGGCTGAGGAAGACATTACCCTTCTTCCGTTCGTCTCTTCGCTTTTTTGGGGTTGCTTTTTCGGTCTTAGAACTGTCCGCCAACGTTCATCCCCCCTTTCGGACATTCCGGCGGCAAAGGGCTATGCCATCAGCCGCAGCATCGTTTGAAGGCTGTTCAGCATCGTCTGCTCCACCTCCAGGAGGAACTCGCTGACAGGAAGCATCAGCAGCAGCAGCAACGCCAGGCCGATGATGACCTTCAGCTCGATATTGATGGAAAACACATTGATCTGGGGGATGACTTTCATTAAAACGCCCATCCCCAACTGTCCGATCAGCTCCGCCGCCAAAACCGGCATAGCGAGCTTTACCGCCAGAACGGTGCACTCGATAAACAGTTCCAGCGCCAAATTGGTCACGTCGTTCCCAATGGAAACGCCGCCATAGCTCACGATCTGGCCGGAGGTAATCATGATCCGCATCAACGTATGATGGCCGTTTCCGGCGAAAAAAAGCAGGATCATCAGGGTGTTCAGCAGCGTGCCAGTCACGGACATGTTGGACTGGGAGCCGGAGTCATAGATCTGGTTCATGGTCATACCCATCTGGGTGTCGATGGCCAAACCCGCCATCTGGGGAATATAGAAGAAAAAATGAACCACCAGACCCAAGACAAGACCCACGCCCACCTCCAGCAAAATTGCGCCGGCCAGGGGCAGCACCCCGCTTGGCGGTTCCAGCCGCCCGCCCGTTACCGAATAGGTAAAGGCCGAGAGAACCAGCGTAAATCCCGCCCGAAATATCCCGGGGAAGTTCTGGCGGCTCAGCAGGGGATTGAACCCCACAAAACCGCTCATCCGGGCCGTGATCAGCAAAAAGAGCGTCAGAGCCCCTTCGTCTATCATAGGCGCCTCCGCTAAATGGCCGTCATAATGTCAAAAATCTCCCGGGTGTATTCCTGGAGCGTTGTCAGCATCCAGCCTCCGGCCACAAGGAGAACGCCCACAATGATGACTACCTTCAGAATAAAGCCAATGGTCTGCTCATGGATCTGCGTCACCGCTTGAAAAATTGCCACAAGCACACCGGCAAACATGCTTAAAACCAGCATGGGTCCGCCCAGCTTTATGACCACGCCCACGGCGTCCCGCATCACGTCGGTTATCATTCCTGTATCCATTTGCCGGTCCTCCGCTAGTTAAAACCCCGGACCAGGGTAGAGAACAACAGCTCCCACCCGTTCAGAGTCACGAACAGCAGCAGCTTGAAAGGCGCGGAAATCATGGACGGCGGCAGCATAATCATACCCATGGACATCAGCGTACAGGACACCACAATGTCGATCAGCATAAAGGGAATATACAGCAGCAGTCCGATGGTAAACGCCTTCGACAGCTCGCAGGTCACAAAAGCGGGCACAATAATCCGCAGCGGCAGCGCTTCCACCACCGTCTGGGTATTCACGGTTTCCGGCATTTCCACGTGAGCCATGTCGCAGAACATCTCCAGCGTGTTGATCCTGGTATTCCGCACCATAAATTCCGCCAGAGGCACCGTAGCCCGTTCAAAAAACTCCTCCTGGGAGATTTCCTCCGCGGTGTAAGGCTCGTAGGCCTCTTCCTGAATACGGGTAATGGTGGGCGACATCGTGAAAAATGTCAGAAACAGCGCCAGTCCGATCAACACAAGGTTGGGAGGCGTCTGTTGTGTGCCCATGGCGTTGCGCAGGAACGAAAAGGAGATGATAAACCGGGTGAAGGACGTCATCATCACCACGAGAGAGGGCAGGAGCGTGATTGCCGTCATCAAAAAAATAATTTCCAGCGCCTGCACGTTCTCGCCGTTTACATTGATCAGCCCTTCCGGCACCTCCGGTTCACCTCCGTCCCTTTTGTTTCATAACCGTGAGAAAGGCCTCCTTAAAGCCCGGCCGTTCTCCCGCCGTTTCCGGCGGCTTCCAGGAGGCGGCCTCTTCCGCGGTGAGCTCCGCCAGCAGGGTTATTCCTGCGGTGCCGGCTCCCAGGAGCAGATACCGCTCCCCCACCCGGGCCAGGACCACGCTCTGGTCCCGCCCCAGGGGCAGCCGGTCCAAAACCTCCATCCGCCGTCCTCCTGTAAAGGCGCCCAATGCTCCCCGGCCCGCCACATACTTCGTAAACCAGTAGGCCAGGCCGATAATCAGGACAACGCAGACAAGCATCCATAAAAAGGAGGCCAGGGCCGCGTCACCTTCCAGGTTCAGCATCCGTCAGGGATTCCCCAGAATGGTGCTGACGGTCTTCAGCACCCGGTCGGGCTTAAAGGGCTTGACAATGAAGTCCTTCGCCCCGGAGCGCACCGCGTCCATGACCATGCTCTCCTGGCCCATGGCGGAGCACATAACCACGTTGGCGCTGCTGTCCTTGGCCCGGATCGCCTTCAGCGCCTCCAGGCCGTCCATATTGGGCATGGTGATGTCCATAATCACCAGGTCCGGGCCGATCTCGCCGAATTTCTCCACGGCGTCGGCTCCATCCACAGCCTCAAACAGCTCCGTATATCCGTTTTTGCTCAGGGTGTCCTTAATCATCTTCCGCATAAAGGCGGCGTCGTCGACCAACAGAATCTTCTTAGCCATTGTCGTATTCCTTCCTTCTTATCGAAATCATAATATGCCTTGATCGTGTTATCTCAAAAGCGCCTGCCGGCTTTCGTCCGGGCGCTTATTTCTTCACCAGCTCGATCACGGGGTCTTGTACGATCTCGGTGATCCGGACGCCGAAGTTGTCGTCAATCACCACCACGTCGCCTTTCGCTACGCATTTGCCGTTGACGAACAAGTCCACCTGGTCCCCCGCCAGCTTGTCGAGAACCACCAGAGAGCCTTTGGAAAACTCCAAGATGTCCTGCACCTTTCGCTGGGTGCGGCCAATTTCCACCGTCACCTGGAGGGGAACCTCCATAATAAGATCCAGGTTTTGGGCCTGCTCCTTCCCCAATGCCGCCGCCGGGTCCATCTCCCGCAGGGGCGCGGGACGGGTGGCGATGACTTTGGGCTCCGGCGCGGGAGCCGCCTGGGGCGGATAAGGATAGGGATAGGGATAATACATCGGCGGATACATGCTGTTCATTCCCTCCGGCATGGGGTACGGCATGGGAGGCATCTGCGGCGCCGGCTGCTGAGAGGGCTGCTGTGCCGCAGGCTGGGGGGCCGGCTGAGGCGCGGGCTGCGCCGCCGGAGTCGGGGCGGGAGCAGGCGCAGGGGTTCCGCCGGCCGCGCCGGACATCATTGCTTCGATTTCCTCCTGGCTCATCTTCCGGCCGGAAGACGGGGCGGGCTCCGGCGCGGGGGCAGGCGCGGCCTCTTCCGCTCCGCCGCCCATACCGGCCAGCATGGCCTCAATCTCCTCCTGGCTCATCTTTCCGCCGGAAGAAGAGGCGGCGGGTTCCGGAGCGGGGGCAGGCGCGGGCGCGGCCTCTCCGCCACCCATCCCGGCCAGCATGGCCTCAATCTCCTCCTGGCTCATCTTTCCGCCGGAAGAAGAGGCGGCAGGTTCCGGAGCGGGGGCAGGCGCAGGCGCGGCCTCTTCCGCCCCGTCGTCGCCCAGGCCCAGGCCCTTCAGGAGCTCCTTTGCCAGCTCCACGCTCATCACGTTCATGAACTCGCTCTCCAGAGCTCCCTCAATTTTGAGGGCAAAACGGACGATGACAATGGTGTCCGCTCCCTGGGGAAGATGATTCTGCTTAAAAGCCTCCAGATCCTCCAGTTCAAAGGGCTGGGGGGTGGAAATATCCACTTGATAGCCCAGGAAATCGCTCATGGCCGTAGCAGCCGCGCCCATCATCTGGTTCATAACTTCGCACACGGCGCTGATGGTCAGTTCGTTAAGCTCAAACTCCTCATCCGGCGTTTCGCCGCCCATCAGGATATCCACGATGACCTTGATATCACTGCGCTTCAGCAGCATAATATTGCTGCCCGCCAGGCCCTCTACATACCGGATCTCGATGCCCATAGCGGGCTCCAAATTGCCCAGGGCAAAATCCGCCGTTTTGATGGACGTAACCTTGGGCGTGGTGATATCCACTCTGTGCTCCAGAAGATTGGATACCGCTGTGGCAGAGGAGCCAAGGCTGATATTCATCATTTCCCCGAGGGCGTCAATCTCCATCGGGCTAAATAATTTTTTCTCCATTCCGTCTACTCGCTCCTTTGCTCAAGCTGATAGCATACTTCATCTATCTTCACAGCCATATTTTTCTTATGGGTACCCATTTTTCCGGTGAACCAGTGGTAGCCGCCGATTTCCAAGTAAACGGGGGACTCTTTGGACTGCCCAAGGTCAATGACGTCTCCCACGTTCAAATGGTAAATGTCGCTGAGGGAGAGCTGGGCGCTGGCCAGCTCCGCGATAATCTCCAGCTTGGAGTCCCGCAGCTTGTCGAAAATCTCGTCGGATTTGTCCTCCGCCGCCGTCCGGCGCAGGGGGCTCTCCCGGCTGATTTCCGCAAACACATTGGTCAGGACTTCTCCCGGAAGGCACACGCTCATCCGTCCCGCCATATTGGGAAACTGCAATTTCAAATCTACGATGACCACCGTCTCATCCAGGCCGATCACCTGGTTCAGCGTGGGGTTGACTTCTGTCCGGCTGTATTCGAAACGGATGGGTACGTAGTTCTCCCAGCTCCGGTCCATCACCTTGACCGTGTCGCTGGCCAGGTCTTCGTAGAGTTTCAGTTCCAGGTCCGTGTAGCTGTAATCGGACTCCAACTCGTCGTCCACGGCGCCTTCGCCGCCCAGCATCCGGTCCATCATGCTCAGCGCCGTACTGGTGGAGATGAACAGCATCGCCGGAGTTTCCTGTATCTGCCCTTTCAGCTCCACGTCAATCATGCCCAGCACATCGCCCTCTGTCAGGGCGTTGGAAAACTCAAAATAGCGCTGCTCCTCAATGCTCTCTACCGTAACTTCACAGGTGGAGCGGAGGCGGGCGTTCAGCCGGGAGCTGATCACCCGGGAATAGTTATCAAAAATGCCGTTCAGCATTTTAATGCGGTCTTTGGTGAATTTGCGGGGACTGCTGAAGTCGTATTTCTGGTATTTCTTTTCCTGCTTTTCAGCGGACGGCTCCGAATCCTTTTCTCCGCTTCGAACCGCGTTCAGCAAAGCGTCGATTTGCGCTTGCGATAATACGTCTGCCATATCATCCCCCCTATTCTGCTTGGATTCCGGCCAAAGGCCGCCGGTGGCCCTTTTACGACGTCATCACAATGTATTGCTGGATGCCGCCCTGTTCCGCCATTTCGGCTTCGATATCCCGGCCGCTGATGATCATTTCCACCCGGCGGTTTTTCGCCCGGTTTTCGGCCGTGTCGTTGGGCGCGATGGGCCGCCATTCGCCAAAGCCCTCGCTGACCAGGCAGCTGGGAGGCACGTCGCTGTGCTGCTGAATGTATATCACCACATTGGTGGCCCGCTCGCTGGCCAGGGTTCGGTCTTTAATGACCCCGTTGGGCCCCTGGCCCGCCCGGGCGGTGTGGCCCTGAATGCGGACCTCGTCCAAAGATGTGGCAACGCCGCTGAGCATCTCGCATACGGAATCCAGCACGGGGTATGCCTCTTTCAAAATCACAGAGCTGTCCCCGCCGAAGAAGACGGACTGACTGAAGGTAATAAAAATCTTCCCGCCGTCCTGACTGACCGTCACCGCGTCCTGGAGGTTTTGCTGCTGGACATACTCCTGAATCTGCTGGAAAAGGGCCTCCATGTCCTGGTCCACCTGCTCCTGGAGGTCAACCGGGGCGATGCCTTGGTCGCCAGGGTCGGCACTGGGGCCCGGCGTCCCCTCAATAGTGGGCTGCGGGTCCGGGACGGCGTTGGGGTTGAAGCTCTGAACGATGGCTTTCCACTTATCCTCGCTGATCGTAGACATGGAGTACAGCAGCACGAAGAAACACAGCAGCAGCGTCACCATGTCGCCGTAAGTATCCATCCAGTTCGCGCCGCCGCCTCCGCTGCTTTTTTTCTTAAGAGCCATTGCCGCTCACCTTTCCTTTCGGATCGACGGATTCATCATTTCGCCTCGCCGGCGCCTTCACCGCCCATTTCGCGCTGCTTTTGAGACATATAGGTCAAAAGCCGTTCCCGCAGGGACTTGGGATTCTCGCCGGCCTGGATGGCCATGACGCCCTCCACGATGATCTGCTTGCACAGGACCTCCTCGCTGTCCCGCCCCCGGAGGAGCTGGGCCACAGGGCCGAAGACCACGTGGGCGAGCAAGCACCCGTACAGCGTGGTGATCAGAGCGGTGCCCATGCTGGTGCCCAGGGAGTCCGCGCCGCCGTCGCCGGAGAGGTTCATGGATTTCAGCATGTTGATGAGGCCCACCAGGGTACCCACCATGCCGAAGGCCGGGGCCACGCTGGACGCCTTGTCGTAGAGCGCCGCGGCGTCCTCGTGCCGGGCGGACATGCACTCGATGTCGTTTTCCAAAATGCCCCGGACCTTATCTTGGTCGTTGGCGTCTACGATGAGCATAATGGCCTGCTTGAAGAAGGGGTCGGTCTGCTCGTTGGCCTTCTCCTCCAGGGACAAAAGGCCGTTTTTCCGGGCGATCTGGGCCAGCTCCACCAATTGGTCAATGTAGCCCTTGGGATCGTACATCTTGTTGTTCAGGATGATCTTGAAATGCTTGGGCATGGCCTTGAGCATGGACCCGGGGAAGCTGGCCAGCACGACGAAAATCGTACATCCGATGGTGATGAAGATGGACGCCGCGTCGAAGAAGTTCCAGAGGTTAGCCAGCTCGAAGGTAACCGGGGGCTTTCCCGCCGCGCCGGGGCCGATGTTGATGCCCATGACGCAGCCAAGCAAAAACACGCCGAACGCGCCGACAATACCGATGATATAGTTTATATTCATGTAGAAATGCCTCGCTCCCTCGGCCGGACGCCGGGCCCCGGCCTGTGAATTTTATCTATATTCGATCAACGCTTGTCCGATACCACGATCTCGCGGTGGATATCCTGGACCTTTGCGTTGTACTCTGCGATTTTATGAATGATCTCCTCTACGCTCTCACGGACCAGGTAGTAGTCGTGATTCATCATGGTGATCTTGGACTCAGGGATGCACTCAATGTGCTCGATCTGCAAATGGTTGACCAGAAATTTGTCATGATTTCTCTTCGTCAAAAGGATCATAATAGACCGCCCTTTCATGCCCCGCCGGGGCTCCCGGCCCCGGCGGGCAACTGTTATTTCTTAGCAGTTTGTTGAGCGTTCCGCTCTATCAGCGCTTCATGTTCACCAGCTCTTCCAACATGGAGTCGGTGACCGTGATGATGCGGGTATTGGCCTGATAGCCCCGCTGCGTGGTGATGAGCTCGGAGATCTCCTCCGCCAGGTCCACGTTGGGGGCTTCCAGGAAGCCCACCATCATCTCCGTGTCGCCGCCCAGGATATCGGTGCCGGGGACGGGTTCGGGGGCATCTCCGCCGGCAGCTCCTCCGCCGCCGGCGGCGGCGTCAGCTTCCAGTCTGGAGTAGCCCACGCTGGCAGGTCCGCCCTTCCACAGGTCCTTTTGGACGTTGCCCAGCATACTGATGCTCAGGCTGCCCGCGCCCTCCTGGCACTTGTAGTAGGAATTTCCGATGTGGGTCACGCCGTTGGGGTTGGTGACGCTGCCGATCGCCAGGTAGCCGATGATTACCGGCTTGCCGTCTTCTTTACTGGTACCGCTGATGCAGCCGGTTTTCGAGTCGATGCTGATGCTGTCCAGCTGGGCGAACTCATATTCCTCGTCAGCCGCCGGGGCGTCCGGGTCCGGGTTGTTCCCCGCGCCGCCCTGGTTGTTGTTGGGGGCATATTTGGGCTTATCGTCCACCAGCCTCTGGGCCGCGGTGGTATCCGCGGCGCCTCCGCCGCCGCCCTGGTTGTTTCCGCCCACCGGCGCGTCGGTTTTGGGATCGATGTCGGTCCGGGCGTATTTGATCTGATGGTTTTCGTCCCAGCGGGGGAGGCGGATGGGCACCAGCTGGTCGCTGACCACCTGCCGGACCACCGGCTTGCCGTCCGCGCCGGTGACGGTTTCCGTCTCGGCGGTGGTCATAAAGCCGTAGACCACGTTGCCCTTGCTGTCCACCAGGTAGTTGTCGGGGCCGAACTTGAAGTCGCCCACCCGGGTGAGGTTCAGGGCCTTGAAATTCTCCGCCGAGAAATTGGCGTCATAGACTTCGGGGTTTGTGCTGTTTTCCACATCCTTGGTCCCCACCAGGAAAAAGCCGTCGCCAACCAGCGCGCAGTCCATGGGGTTGCCGGGGTTGTAGCTGGAGGAGGACATGTTCAGGTCAATGCTGCCCACCATAGAGCCATAGCCCAGCTGGGAGGGGTTCATACCGCCCACGCTGGTGGTGCCGTTGGACCCGGCGGAGTACATGCTGTACACGCTGTCCCGGAAGACGGTCCTCTGCTTTTTATAGCCCTGGGTGTTGACGTTTGCCACGTTGTTGCCGATAACGGTCAGCTTCTGCATATGGGCCTTCAGGCCCGCGACGGATGCGTACATTGATCCGGTCATAGGGAAATTGAACTCCTTTCGAATCCTTGGCGCCGCCCGGGTCCCGTCAGTCGGGCGGGACCCGATGGCCTCCGTAAATCCGGTCCTGCCATTTCACTTACAGGAACACGGCGCCGTCGATGTTGGTGAATACGCTGTCTTTCATCTCGTCCTGGGTGATGGCCGTGATGACCTTTCCATGGGGGACGTTAATGATAAAGGCTTTTTCAGTGTCCATGGCCAGAATGTTGGTGGCGCCCTTGGCCTGCGCCCGCACCATGCTGCCCTTGATCTGGTCGATCAGGCCGGGGGTAATTTCGATGCCCCGCTCCTCGGCGCGGCTCATGGCATGCTTGGAAAACTGGACATCCTGTCCCGCTTTTGCCAGCTCCGTCTGTAAGGCCATGGCGAAACCGCCGGCAGCCGTTCGCTTCCCTGCGTCCGGTGTTTGCTGGATTTGGCTTTGTCTCGCTACGCGTTCGATCACGTAAGATCACCTCAGCCTTCGGTGTTTCCGGGTGTGCCGTTCTCTCCGCCGTTCTCCGGGGGAGTCGTCTCGCCGCCGGGGGGCGTGGTTTCAGCGGGCGGGTCCGTTTCGTCCGGCTTGTCGGGCTTGTCGCCGCCTTCCACACCGTCGCCGCCTTCCACCTTGTCGTCCTCTTCTTCCTTGGGCGGCAGCTTGCCCACGGCCATGATCTCATTGAGATAGTAATACTCGTCGTTGTCAAGGAAAATGACCTGCTGGCCGTCGATCGTACCGGTGCCGGTGACCTCTCCATAGATTTCCTGAAGCTTGCCGTCGTCGCCGTATTTGCCCACGGTGACATGCTTGCCCACCAGGGACGCGGAATAGTTCATCGTCACGGCGTCGGTCATGTTGACCATGGAGGTAATCATCTGCATCTGCACCATCTGGTTCAGCATCTCGGAAGTATCCATGGTATTATCAATACCCTGGCTGGTCAATTGGGTAATCATCAGGGTGATGAAATCCGTCATGTCCAGGTCCAGGTTGCTGCCCTTCTTGGCAATGGTAATCTCTTTGCCTTTGTCGGTCTTATGGCTTCCGTAAAGGCCGCTGATGTCCGTCATCAAATCGCTCATTCATTCACTTCCTTTCTAAAGGAACTCACTCCCCGTCCAAGGGGATCAGGCCCAAGCGGAGCTGCTGAAGGAAATCCTCGCCGCCGCTTTCCCGTTTCCGGCGCTGCTCCTGCTGACGCCGCTGGTGCTGTTCCTGCTGCTGCTCATAAAGGTCCTGCCGCTGGCTCTCCTCTTGACGGGGGACTTCCACCCGGACCTCCTGCTGTGCCTCCCGGCCAAGCAGCGCCTCCAGCCCCGTGGTATTCTTCGATAAAAGCTCCTGAGTGCCGCGGTTCTCGGCGTGCAGCTGCACCACCAAGCCGCCGTCCTTGCTCCAGGTCATCTCTACGGTGACCTTACCCAAATTCTCCGGAGTCAGCTGAAGCTCCACCCGGGTTTCGCCGTTGGCAAGGGCTTCATGGATTCTCGGCGCCAGCTGCTTTTCAACCGGCTGCTCCGCTTCCGGCGCCTTGGGGGCCTCGCCCACCTTCACAGGGACGGCCTTGACCTCCTCAAAAACAGGCGTCCCGGCTTCTCCGCCCTGGGGCTGCGCAGTTTCGTCGGCCTGTGCGGCTTCCGCATCCTTGGACCCGGACTCGCCACGCTCCACCTTGATCTCCACGGTCCGTCCCTCTGTCTCTTGCGCGGCTTCCGGCGCTTGGACCGTCTGGGGAAGCTCTTCCGCTAAGGCCTGGTCCACCGTTTGGCTCTCACCGTCTTCCACAGCGGTTTCAAAGGTCTGCTGCTCCGGTTGGGGAGCAAAGCTCCGGGTTTCCGGCGCCGCAAGGGTTTCCGCCGCCAGGATGGCAACCTCGTCCGCAGCGGCCTCGGCCTGAACCTCCGGCGCCATGGTTTCCTGCCCGACAGGTACCACCGGATTTTGCAGCATCGCCATTGCCGCCAGAACCATCTGCTCCTCCAGCTCCTTGCCGTCCTTAAGACCGGTTTGGGGCTGCCGGGGCTCTTCCGCTTCCTGAGTCTTCTGAGCGCTCTGGGCGTCCTGCGGTTTCTGGGCAGGCTCACCCTTCTCCTGCTTGGGGGCCGGAGAGGCCTCTGTCTGTTTTTGCTCCAGCAGCTTTTGGAAGCCGTCCTTTTGGCCGGACTGCTCTCCCTTTTTCGCCGCCGGGGGGATCTGGGGGACCTGTGCGTTCGCCAGCATTGTGTTGATTAACTGTTCCATACGCTCGTTCACCTCCTTGTCATTTTAGGATATCTATTTCCAAACTGTGCCTGGGCACAAGGTTGGACCCCGTGTCATGAGGCCGCGTGGGCCCGGGTGGAGCTGACAAATTCCTCGATAAACAGCTCTTCGCTCTTGGCCTCCTCCTTGTGGTAGGCCTCCAGCTTCTTCTCCTTCAGTTTTTCAATGGAGGAGGTTTCCTTCTTCGCCTCCACCATGGCCTCCCGGCGTTTCTCCGCCTCGGCCTCCAGCTCCTCCAGGCGCTTGGTTTCCAACTGGATCTCCTGCTCGGCGGCCCGGAGGGCGCTTTGATACATCAGCGCCTCCGTCACCGGCATACCTTCCAGCGCCCGGTCCCGGTAATCCTCATTGCAGTCCCGGTACTCCCGCCAGAGTTTTTCCAGCAGCTCCTCCTGGGCCCGGACCCGGGCCACGGCCTCGGCATGCTCTCCCTGAAGCACCCCCAGCACCTGCTGCTTGTAAGAAAGGACGGTATCCAAAGCGAACTTGAACTTTTTCACAGAACGGTTCTCCTTTGGTTCAGTTAGTTCAGAATCTGTTTCAGCTTCTCTATGCACTGGTCATAGCTGAACGCTTCGTCGATGTCCTGGGTCAAAAAGGCGTTCACCGCGTCGATCTTGGAAAGGGCGTAGTCCAAATTCCGGTTGCTCCCCGGCTTATAGGCTCCGATCGCCACCAGGTCCTGATTTTTTTCATACGTACTGAGAATGTCCCGGAGGCGGGAGGCCAGCTGCCGGTGTTCCGGATTTACGATTTCCACCATCAAGCGGGAGATGCTGGCGGACACATCGATGGCCGGGTAGTGGTTGCTGTTGGCCAAGGCGCGGGAGAGGACGATGTGCCCGTCCAAAATGCCCCGGACCGTGTCGGCGATGGGTTCGTTGGTGTCGTCGCCCTCCACCAGGACCGTGTAGACCCCGGTGATGGAACCTTTGTCAAAATTGCCGCTTCGCTCCAGGAGCTTGGGCATTTCCGCATACATGGAAGGGGTGTAGCCCCGGCTCACCGGCGGCTCGCCGATGGCAAGGCCGATCTCCCGCTGGGCCATGGCAAACCGGGTCAGGGAATCCATCATCAGGAGAACGTCGTAGCCCTGGTCCCGGAAATACTCCGCGATGCCCGTGGCCACGCTGGGGCACTTCATCCGCAGCATGGCGGGCTGGTCGGAGGTGGCCACCACCAGCACGGAGCGGCGCATGCCCTCTTCGCCCAGGTCCTTCTGGACGAACTCCAAAACTTCCCGGCCCCGTTCGCCCACCAGGGCGATGACGTTGATGTCCGCTTTGACATTTTTTGCGATCATGCCCATCAGCGTGGACTTCCCCACGCCGGAGCCCGCGAAAATACCGATGCGCTGGCCCTTGCCGATCGTAATCATGCCGTCGATGGCCTTGACTCCAAACTCCATCCGCTCCCGGATCGGAGGGCGGCGGAGGGGATTGATATAGGAACCGCCCACGCAGTAGGCGTCGCCCCCCTCAAAGGGAGCCTTGCCGTCAATGGGCTGGCCCATGGCGTTGATGATGCGGCCCCGGAGAAACTCCCCCACCCGCAGCGTCAGCTGCCGCCCGGTGTTCCGGACGAAGTTGCCCGCCGAGATGCCCGCCATGTCGGAATAGGGCATCAGCAGGATGTGGTCGTTCTTGAAGCCCACCACCTCGGCGGTGACCTGCCCGCCGGAGTCGCCGTTGTAGATCCGGCAGATGTCGCCGACGGCGGCCCTGCCGCCGCTGGCCTCAATGGACATTCCGACAATATTCTCAATTTTCCCGGTCAGGCTGTACGTTTCCGCATTGTAGACCTGACGGATCATTTGCCGGAACATAGCCTCTCCTTTGGCGCTATACGCCGCCGCTGAAATTCAGGTTGCTGAAGCTGACGCCCTCCTCCACAGGACCGGCATCGGACAGCAGGGTCCGGATGTTGTTCATCTGGGTGGCGGCGCTGGCGTCCACAATCTCGTCCGGGGTTTCAATGATGCAGGTGCCCGCCTCGTCGTCCGCCATGGGAATGATGCGCACCCGGTCGCTGAGGGCCGAGAGCGCGTTCATCAATGAGGCGGGTACCTTGGAAAGATGCTTCGCGTCGCATTCCGCGATATAGATATGGGCCCACTCCCGGCGCTTCCGCTTGTCAATCGCGGTTTGAATCATCCGGCAGATGACCTCGCTGCTGCTTTTCAGGCTGACACAGACCACCTTCTCCGCAATGGCGATGGCAAGGTCCCGCAGCTCGTCTACATTGTCGTCCAGCTGCCGGTCCAAAGCGGTTCCGGCCTGCTGCAAAAAATGGTCGAACTCCGCGGCCAGCTCCTCCGCCTGCCGCTGCTGGGCCCGCTGGCCCTCTTGCAGAGCCTGGGTGGCTCCTTGGGCCAAGCCCTCCGCCCGCCCGGCCTCCAGGCCGCTGCGGCGGGAAGAGTCGAACAGCTCCTGCGCCTTGATCTCCGCCTCTAGCCGGGCCTGGTCCAAAATTTCCTCCGCCCGGCGGTGGGCGTCCGCAATGATCTGCTCCGCCTGAATCTGGGCGAAACTCACCGGGTCCGGTTCGGGCTCCGGCTCGGGCCGGGGGGCTTCCGCCGCCTCTCCCACCGGAAGGTCCGCCGCCGGGGGTTCCTCTCCGCCGCCCTCCTCAGGAGGGGGCGGCGGGACTTCGGCGGGCTTTTCCTCTTCCAGAACCAGCTCCTCCGCCTTGGGAAATTGATAAGGCTCGGTCTTGGGGCGCATAATGGATTTCCAAATACTAGGCAATGATATCGTCCTTTCCGCCCTTCAGGATGATGATCTCACCCTTTTCCTCCAAGCCGCGGATGATGCCGACGATGCGCTGCTGGGCCTCTTCCACGTCCTTCATACGGACGTTGGAGGTAATCTCCAGATCGTCCTTGATGCTCTGGGCCATACGGGTAGACATGTTGGCAAACAGCTTGTTGGCCACCTCCGCGTTGGCGGCCTTGAGGGCCAGCACCAGGTCTCTGGGGTCGCAGTCCCGGACAAAGCGCTGCACGGAGCGGTCGTCCATGGTGATAATATCCTCGAAGACGAACATCCGCTTGCGGATCTCGTCCGCCAGGTCCGGGTCGGACAGACCGTCGAAAATGTTCTTCTCGCTGGTCCGGTCCAGGTTGTTCATCACATCGGCCACATAGTCTATGCCGCCGACTTTGATATTGGTATCGGTCATGATGTTGGAGAAGCGGTTGTGCATCTCGGCCTCCACAATCTTGATGGCCGCCGGGGAGACGCTGTCCAGCTTGGCGATGCTCTCCACCACCTGAATCTGCTTTTTCTCCTCCAGCTGGGCCACCACGCCCGCCGCCTTGTCCGCATCCACATAGGAGAGGACCAGGGCGATCGTCTGGGGCCGCTCGCTCCGCAGGGCGGAGAAAAGGGACTTGACATCCGCCTTGTCCATGAAGGCAAATTCCCGGTTTTTCAGGCTCTTGGTCACCTTTCCCAGGAGCTCTGCCGCCGCCTGTTCGCCGTAGGCCTTCTCCAGGACGGCCCTGGCGTACTCCAGGCCGCCCTCGGTGACGGCCTTATTGGTCAGGCACAGCTGGTAGAACTCGTTGAGGACATCTTCCGTCTGCTGGGTGCTCAGCACACCCAGGCGGGCCACCTCCAGCGTGAGCTGTTCAACCTCCTCATCCTCCATGAACTTGTAGAGGAGGGACGCTTTCTCAGCTCCCAGGGCGATGATGACTGCCGCCGCCTTCTGCGCGGTGGAGAGTTCCACCTGCGGTTTCGTGCTTTTCGCCGCCTGGGGGGCGGCCGCCGTTGCTGCCTCAGCCATTGCCGTCGCCCCCTTTCAGCCAAACCTTGATCATCTGGGCCGCGATCTCCGGGTTGTCGCTGGCAAACTGCCGGATATCCTTCCGCAGTTCCATGCTCTTTTCCAGTTCCAGGTCCATCACATCGGCGCCGGTTTCGGGCACGCCTTCCAGACCCAGACCTGCCACCCGCATGAGAGCTTCCGCCTCCTCGCGCTGGCGGGCCTCCTCTTCCTCCCGCTTTTTCCGTTTCTTCCTGCGCAGCAGAAGGATGACGGTCAGCAGAATGATAAACAGCAGCAGCCCGGCGCCCGCCGCAATCAGCACCCACAGGGGCACCGCCGGCCCAACAGGCTCCACTCCAGGAGCGATGCCCACGTTGGGATCAAAGAAGTTCATGGCCAGCACTTTGATCTTGCCGTCCAGAATTTCCTCGCCGGTGACGGGGTCCAGCTCCCCTTGGATGTTGGCCGCCCGGGCCACCAGCTGCTGGACATCCGTCACATTGAAATCCCCCGCCGTCCGGGCGTTGATGGAAACGGCCACGGAGCAGTCGGTCATCTTCACCGCGCCGTTGTTGTCGATGTTAATGGTGCTGTGGGTGTTGTCATAATCAACCCGTTTGCTTGAATAAATCGTGTTGTCCCCATCCTGCGGGTTCAAAAGGCCCTCCACCTGCTCCGTCAGGTCGGCGTTGGATTCGGTTCCCACAAGGCCGCCCGCCGGGTTGTCCCCAGGACGGCCGATCAATCCCTCCTGCTGCTCCGACGCGATGGGGCCCCGCCCGCCGGTAGTACCGTCCTGGGCGTAGTCGGGGAGGATTGTCTCGTTCCGCACCTCGGTGGTGCGGTCCACCTCTACCTCGCAGGTCACGCCCACACGGACGTTGTCCTCGCCGAAGAAGGGGGTCAGCACGTTCATGACCTGGGTTCGGACGCGGTTTTCCATGGCCTGCTGGAGCTGCATCTTCAGGGCCGAAACCTCGCCGTTCAGCGCGTCCTTCGTCAAGTAGATGTTGCCGTTGGTGTCCTGAATGCTGACGGACTCCACCTTGAGCCCCTGGACCGAGTTGGCTATGAAGCTCTGAATGGCTTCGGCCTGCCCGTCCTCCAGCATGGTCCCCTGGACCATCGTCAGCATAACGCCGACGCTGGCCTCAACGACATTGTTGCTGTCCAATATGTAAGCCCGGTTCTCCCCCGGCGCGATGTTCACCGTGGCGTCCACCACATTGGGGATATTCCGGATGACCGCCGCCATACTGTTTTGCAGGTCTTGGAGCTTGGCGTAGCTCCGCTCCTCGTTGGTGGAGAAACTATTCAGGTTCTCCATGTAGTAGTTGCCGGTCTGGTTCAGGTTCGCCATCAGGATGCGGGCTTTCAGCGCCGCCTCCTGCCCGGCGGGCACCATGACGGTATTCCCGTCCTCCACCTTATAGTTCGTGACGCCCTGCTCGCTTAGAAAATTCAGAATGTTGGACGCCTCGCGGTCGCTCACCTGGGTAACCAGCACGGCGTAATCCTGCTTGTTCAGCGTCAAAACGATGGCAATGGCCACAATCAGGACCACCAGAACAGCGGCAATGGCGATCCAGACCTTTTTGGATATCGTTTTCAGGCGCTCCTTCGCCTTGGCAAGAAACGCCTTGACCTTTTCTTTCACGTCGTTCAACCGCTGTCACCTCCTTCTCTCCGCCGCGCTGCGGCGTCCTATAGACATGATGCGTGCTGCCCAAAGCCGGGGGCCGGGCAGCACAGGAAGGACTTCCCTGCCTGCCGTCCTGCTTACAGATTCATCCTGGTCAGCTCGGAGTAGGCGTCTTGGGCCTTATTCCGCAGCTGAATCAGCAGGTTCACCGCCGTCTGGCTTTTGCTGGCGGCGATCATGGTGGCGGCGGGGTTATCCAGCTGGCCGGTGGCCAGCAGATATTGAGACTCCTTGAATTCCGCGTCCGTCTCCTTTACATTGTCGATGGCGGAGCGGAAAACGGCGCCAAAGACGCTCTCCCCTTCCGAAGGAGACGCGTCTTGTGCTTTCATCGTCTTATCAGGGCTGAGCGGCGTCAGTGGTGTCAGCTTTTCCATGGGCGTCAGCATGGCGGGATTCTCTCCTCTCAAAACTTACTTGCCGATCTGAAGTCCGTCGCTGACGACGGTCTTGACCGTGTTGAACATTGTCACATTGGCGGAATACGCCTGGCTGGCGGCCATGGCGTCGGCAATTTCCTTCACCATGTCCACATTGGGCATCTCCACATAACCGTCCTCATTGGCGTCGGGATGACTGGGATCATACACCAGCTTCATGGGGGACGGGTCCTCCACAATCTGGGTCACCCGCACGCCCCCCGCAGCCTGGCCGCTGGGCACCATGCCGGTGGAGGCCCGGGCCATGGCCCTGCGGAAGCCGTCCCGTCCGGTCTTGGCCTCAAAGACCACCATTTTCCTTCGGTAGGCCCCCTCGCCGTTTTCCACCCGGGTGGTGGTGGAGTTGGTTACGTTCTCTCCCACAACGTCCAGCCGCAGCTGCTGGGCCGTCAGGCCGGAGGCCACGATATTCATAGAGCTCAAAAATGCCATCGGTAAAACTCTCCCATTCCCCGCCGGATTTTCCCGGCGGCCGCCGGCGGGGCCGGAAGATCCGGTCCCGCAACTGTTTGCCCCGCCTTCCGGCGGCGCTTATTTATCAATTTTATCAATGTAAAGAAGAAAAGCGTCCATCGCCGCTTTTCAACAGCCGCCGGATTACTGGCCCCGGATCGCGGTGTTCAAAACCGACAGCTCCGTACTGATGGAACTCATCACATAGCGCATCTGATAAGCGTTGCGGATTGCCTCCGCCGCCTGGGCGGTGACATTGACGCCGTTGTCGTCCATCCGGGTCTGCACCGTCTGCTCCGTCACGCTGAAGGGAGTCCCCTCCAGCACCTGGCGCATGGACTTCACCGGCGCGGCCTTCCGGGACGCCAGCAGCAGCTTGCCTTTCAGTCCTTCTTCAAAGGTAACAACCTTTTCCTTATAGCCGGGCGTCTCGGCATTGGTGATATTGTCCGCAATGGCCGCCTGTTTCGTCCACAGATAGCCCAGGGACTTTTCCAGCATTAAAAACGAGTTGCTCGACAAAAGTTCCATATGCTCCACCCTCCTAATCGGGATTCTGTCCCGTGCAAAAGCGGACGGGCCGGGTCCTTTTAATACACCGGGGTGAACCGGCTTTGTCCGGGCAGCACAAATACACGGGGCCGTGCGCTTTTGCCCGCCCGGGGCGCGCGGCCCTCCAGCATATTCAGCCGCGGTCCGTTTCATTCCGCAGGGACGGGCGGCGGTCAAACGGAACCTGCCGCAGCCGTTTCCCCTGTTTTTCGGTTTGTCATGTGCGTTTTGCAACACATTTGTTTGTTTTGCCCAATCGAGCATCTCTCATTATGAACCATTCTCCCAGAAAAATCAAGTATTTTTTTGCCGGACACATCTTCCATTTCTGAGAAATAACCCACTTTTTTTGCTGATTTTGCCGTATTATCCAAAAAATCACTGCCCCACTCCGTCCTCCCTTTACCCGCCTTGACGCCCGTGACAATTTTTTTGTCAAAAATTTATTCATTTTTGTCTAAACAGGCGAATCGGCGTCTTTCCATGCGCCGGAAAAAAACTACAAACCTTTCCTTTTCTTCTCTTCGGTTCGTTCTTGCTATTTCCGTTCTCCTGTGGTAAAATCAACATGTTATAAATTGGTGTTTGTCGTCCTCTCCGTTCTTTTTTGGGGGGAGGAACATCCCCGGCGGGCCGGCCGCCTGTCCGCGCGCCGGCGAAGAACCCATGACAAGGAAGTGATCCCTTTGAGCATCGAGCCAAAACAGAAAATTCTAATTGTAGACGACTCGGAGCTGAACCGCGCCATTCTGGCGGATATGCTGGACGATGAGTATGAGATTGTGGAGGCTGAAGACGGCCTCCAGGGGGTGGGCCTCCTACAGCAGCGGAGTGCCGAAATCTCCCTGGTCCTGCTGGATATCGTCATGCCCCGGATGGACGGCTTCGGCGTTTTGGAAGTCATGGCCCAGAACCACTGGATTGAAGACATCCCCGTCATCATGATTTCCGCCGAAACCGGCTCCAGCCACATTGAACGGGCGTATGAGCTGGGCGTCACCGACTTCATCTCCCGGCCCTTTGACGCCCTGATCGTCCACCGCCGGGTGGTCAACACCATCATGCTTTACGCCAAGCAAAAGCGCCTGGCCAACATGGTGGCGGATCAGATTTACGAGAACGAGCAGCGCAGCAGCCTGCTGATCGATATTCTCAGCCACATCGTGGAGTTCCGAAACGGCGAAAGCGGCCTCCACGTCCTCAACGTCCGCACTTTGACGGAGCTGATGCTGAACCATCTGGTCCAGAAGACGGACCGCTATCATCTCTCCGCTTCGGATATCTCCATGATCTGCACGGCTTCGGCCCTGCACGACATCGGCAAAATCTCCATTGACGAGAAAATTCTCAATAAGCCCGGCCGTTTCACCGACGAGGAATTCGCCATTATGAAGACCCACTCCCTTGCAGGCGCGGAAATGTTGGAAAATCTCCCCATTCATCAGGACGACCCGCTGGTGAAGGTGGCCTATGACATCTGCCGCTGGCACCACGAACGCTGGGACGGCCGGGGTTATCCCGACGGGCTCTGCGGGGATGAGATTCCCATCGCCGCCCAGATTGTGGCTCTGGCGGACGTGTACGACGCCCTGACTTCCAAACGCTGCTACAAGGATTCCTTCTCCCACGATAAGGCGGTGGAAATGATCCTGGCAGGCCAATGCGGCACCTTCAATCCCTTGCTGATGGAGTGCCTTCAGGAGCTGGCCCCGGACCTGCCCGCGCTGATGAACGACAGCAACTCCGTGACCCAGCGGGACCGCCGGGAGATGCGGAACGTGGCCCAGGAAATGCGCCGCCACGAGGAACTCACCGCTTCCGAGCGGACCCTCCAGCTGTTGGAGCACGAGCGGATGAAGTACAGTTTCTTCGCCGACATGAGTAAGGAGATTCAGTTCGAGTACACCGTCTCCCCGCCCATGATTACCCTGTCCAACTGGGGCGCGGAACATCTGGGGCTGGACGAGATCATCATGGACCCCATGCATCAGCCGGAGGCCCAGAAGGTCATGGAAGCCGCGGATTTCCAAAACCTCACCGACGCCCTGCGCAGCACCAGCCCGGAACTGCCGGTGGTCACCTACGACTGCAAGCTGAATTACAAGGGCGCCTGGCGCTGGACCCAGATCGTGGCCCGGGCCACCTGGTCCAGCGACGAGCCCCCCCGTTACACCGGCGCCATTGGCAAGGCCATCGACATCCACGACTCCCGCATGAAGCTGAACGCCCTGGAGCGTATGGCCTCTCACGACGCCCTTACCGGCCTTTTGAACCATTCCTACGCCAGAAAGCGCATCCTGGAGCGGATCGAGAACCGTCCCGCCGCCACCTGCGCCCTGGTCATCTTCGATCTGGACCATTTCAAGGCCGCCAACGACACCTACGGCCACTCCTTTGGCGACCAGGTGCTGGTCCATCTGGCGGAGAAGCTGCGCCAGTGCATCCGGGGCGGAGACATTGCCGCCCGGGCCGGCGGGGACGAGTTCCTCATCTTCCTGGAATACAAGGACGATGTGGAAACCGCCATCTCCCGCATTTTTCAATCCCTCTGCGGCCGGTTTGAGCAGTTCCCCATCTCCATCAGCATGGGCGTGGCGCTGACGGACACGGTTCCCGGCGGATACGACGAGCTGTTCCACGCAGCAGATGCCGCCCTGTACACCGTGAAGCGCGGCGGCCGGGGCCAATACCGTTTCTACGACGATACGATGCGCCACACCCTCTCCTCCATCTCCCCCATTGATGACGGAGAGGGCCCGCGTCAAGAGGATAAGGAGGAGCATCCATGACTTTGCAGGAATGTTATGCCGCCATGGGCGGCGATTACGCAAACGCGATCGGCCGTCTGCGCAGTGAGCGCCTGGTGCAGAAATTTGTGCTGAAATTTTTGAACGACGGCAGTTATGACCTCCTCTGCCGGTCCCTGGAGGAGAAGAATTATGAAGAGGCCTTCCGGGCCGCCCACACCATTAAAGGCGTATGCCAAAATCTGAGCATCGACAAGCTCCAGGGCTCCAGCAGCCGGCTTTGTGAATCTCTGCGAAACGGCTATACTCCGGAGGCCGACTTCTTGGCGGAGGAGGTGGCGGCGGACTACCGCCAGACCGTAGCCGCCATTCAAACTTTCCAGAAAGAGAGCGCGGAATGAAAAAACTGCTGAACAGCGCCACCCGCTTCCTGACCGTCAGCCTGGCGCTGGTTCTCCTGCTGACGGTGTGCATTTTCTCTTTCCTGGCTTTTTTCATGTCCCGGAAGAGCGCGGAAACCATCAGCGACGTCGGCAGCGTTTATATGTCGGGCATGGGCGAAAAAGTCACCCAGCATTTTGAAACCACCATCCAGCTCCGCCTCTCCCAGCTGGAGGCCCTGGTGGAGGGCTTTGACCCGGAGGACCATCCCGCGGACGAGCTGCGGGACGCCCTGGCCGTCAATGCTACGACGAGAGGATTCGAGGCCTTGGCCTACTATTCTCCCACCGGCGAGTTTGATATGATTTACGGTGACGAACCCCTCCTGGCCGATCCGGAGCCTTTCCTGGCCTCCATGAACAGCGGGGACAAGAAGGTGGCTGTGGCCAGCACCGATCACGGAGAGAAGGACATCGTCCTGGGCGTCTCCGCTGAATACGTCATGTCCGACGGGACCACCGCCACTGCTTTGGTGGCCAGTCTTCCCGCCGATTATATCGCCGAAACGCTCTCTCTCTACAGCGAAAACACCTTGGTCTACTCCCACATCATCCGTCGGGACGGCTCTTTCGTGATCCGCAGCGGCGAGGCTTTCCGGGACAATTATTTCGACCGCATCCAGGCCCTTTTTGAGGAGCAGGGGGAGAGCGGGGACTCATACGTCCAGGAGCTGAAGGCCGCCATGGACGCCGGGGAGGAGTATACGACGCTCCTTGACTTCGGCCACGAGCGGCGGCACCTTCAGTGCAATAAGCTTCCTTATTCCGAGTGGTTCCTGGTGACGGTGATGCCCTACGGGCAGCTGGATGAATCCGTCAACCGGCTCAGTCACACCTGGCTTTACCTGGTCTTCCTGGGCTGCGCCGTGGTTTTGGCGGCCCTGTTGCTGGTGTTCTGGCAATACTCTAAAATCCTCCGGAGCCAGATGGTAGAGCTGGAGAAGGCCCGGAAGGAGGCCGTCCACGCCAACAAGGCCAAAAGCGAATTTCTCTCCAACATGAGTCACGATATCCGCACCCCCATGAATGCCATCGTGGGCATGACGGCCATCGCCACCGCCAACATCGATGACCGCCAGCAGGTCCAGAACTGCCTGCGGAAAATCACTCTCTCCAGCCGCCACCTCCTGGGACTTATCAACGATGTGCTGGACATGAGCAAGATTGAAAGCGGCAAGCTGACGCTGAACATGGACCAGGTTTCCCTTCGGGAGGTGATGGACAGCATCGTCAGCATCGCCCAGCCCCAGGTCCGGTCCAAACACCAGCAGTTCGACGTCTTTATCCACGACATCTCCACGGAGAATGTCTGCTGCGACAGCGTGCGGCTGAACCAGGTCCTTCTGAACATCTTGGGCAACGCCCTGAAATTTACCCCGGACGGCGGGTTGATTCAAGTTTCCCTCTATGAGGAGAACTCCCCCAAGGGGGAGGACTATGTCCGCACCCACATTCTTGTCAAAGATAACGGCATCGGCATGACTCCGGAGTTTAAGGCAAAGATTTTCGAGTCCTTTGTCCGGGAGGACAGCGCCCGGGTCCGCCGGACCGAGGGCTCCGGCCTGGGCATGGCCATCACCAAGTACATTGTGGACACCATGGGCGGCTCCATCGAAGTGGAGAGCGAGCTGGGCAAGGGCAGCGAATTCCACGTCACCTTGGATCTCCAGCGGGCCGAAACCCCGGAGGAGGAAATGATCCTCCCCGAATGGAACATCCTGGTGGTGGACGACGACCAGCAGCTCTGCGAGAGCACCACGGCCTCCCTGAAATCCATCGGCGTCAAAGCCGACTGGGCCCTAAACGCGGAAAAGGCCCTGGAAATGCTGGAGCAGCGGGCCCAGATCCGGGACCATTACCACATCATCCTTCTGGACTGGAAGCTGCCGGATATGGATGGCATCACCGCCGCCAGGGAGATCCGCCGGCGCTTCGGAAGCGAAACTCCCATCATGCTGATCTCCGCCTACGACTGGAGTGAAATTGAGTCCGAGGCCAAGGACGCGGGCATCACCGGCTTCATCTCCAAGCCCTTGTTCCGCTCCACTCTCTTTTATGGGCTGAAGCCCTTCATCAACGACGCCGTTTCCCCGGAGGAGCATCAAGAGGACAAATATGCCGACTTCACCGGCCGCCACATTCTTCTGGCCGAGGACAACGACCTAAACTGGGAGATTGCCAACGAGCTCCTCTCCGATCTGGGGATGGAGCTGGACTGGGCGGAGAACGGCCGCATCTGTGTGGACAAGTTTGAGGCGTCCTCCCCCGGCTTTTATGACGCTATACTCATGGATCTGCGCATGCCGGTGATGACGGGCTATGAGGCCACGGAGGCCATCCGCAAGCTGGACAGGCCCGACAAGGACATTCCCATCATCGCCATGACCGCCGACGCGTTTTCCGAGGATATTAAGAAGTGCCTGGACGCGGGCATGAACGCCCATGTGGCGAAACCCATCGACATCCGGGAGGTTTCCCGGCTGCTGGAAAAATACATCAATGAACACCGTTAATGCGGCGTGCAGAAAGGCGGCGGGGAGATTCCCCGCCGCCTTGATTTTTTCATCTTTCAGCACTCCGCCGCTTCCCCGCCGGATTCCACGGGTTCCGCCGTCTCTTCGCCGGAACCAGCCCGCCCGGCGGAGCCGCCCTCCTGTTCCTCTTCGTCCAAAACGGATTCCCACTCCTTGGGTTTCTCCTTGGGCCGGCGGCAGGCCAGGGCCAGCTTATAGCCGTCCGGGTCGTTATCCATTAGATACATCTCATCCTGCGGCGGCACCTTGTCCCCCCTCATGATGCGGGAGGCGATCTTCTGGCACCGTTCCATCTTCTTGAGGGACTCCCTCAGGGCATCCAGATCCCCGCTGTTTTTCTGCTTGGCCTCCAGCAGCTTCCGCTGTTTTTCCATGTCCTGCCGGTTGACCTCCTGAAGGAAGGACAGCGCCTGCTGGGACCAGGCCAGTTTGTCGGTCCGGGATTTTTGAAAGGCGGGCTTCCCCGCCGCCGGAGATTTCGTTTCCTCTTGTGGCGCGGCCTTCGCCGCCTGCGCGGCCCGGGGCCGCCGTCCGCTGACGCTGAGCTCCATGGTTCTTCCTCCTTCAATCTCGTTTGATCTTCGCCCTGCCTTCGCTGTTTAGAACTTGTATCTACAGCCGTCGAACACCGTCTGAGCGGTCTTTTCCCTGTCATACCGCGCCGCGTTCCCTTGCCATACCTCCGTATGGCAGCGGAAAATCTCCTTGTCTGGCGGGAAAAAACCTCACCCACCCCGCATTCCCCGATTGTGAATACAGCTTTTTACGTATACGATACCATAGAATTCAAAGGAACTCAAGGCCCTTTTCCTTGTGGAATCTTCCACTTCCCTTTCCCTTTGGAGTATGATATGATCGTTCTGTCTAAAATAAGTCATACCTTTATTTTTTAAGTTACACAAAGGAGGGCCCCGCCATGCACGTTCCGTCCGACATCGAGATCGCCCAGTCCTGCAAGATGCGCCCTATCACGGAGATCGCCGCCGCCGCCGGCGTCGATTCCCAATACCTGGAGCTCTACGGCAATTACAAGGCCAAGGTAGACCCCCGCCTCCTCAAGGAGAGCACGCGGGGCGAGGGTAAGCTGATCCTGGTCACCGCCATCAACCCCACCCCCGCCGGAGAGGGCAAGACCACCACCACCGTCGGGCTCGCCGACGCCCTCCGCCGCCTGGGGAAGAATGCGTTGGTTGCCCTGCGGGAACCCTCTCTGGGCCCCGTCTTCGGCGTAAAGGGCGGCGCCGCCGGGGGCGGCTATGCCCAGGTGGTGCCCATGGAGGACATCAACCTCCACTTTACCGGGGACTTCCACGCCATCGGGGCGGCCAACAACCTCTGCGCCGCCATGCTGGACAACCACATCCAGCAGGGGAACGCCCTGGGGATCGACGTGAAGAAAATCACCTGGAAGCGCTGCGTGGACATGAACGACCGGCAGCTGCGAAACATCGTGGACGGCCTGGGGGGCCGGATGCAGGGCGTGCCCCGGGAGGACGGCTTTGACATCACCGTGGCCAGCGAGATCATGGCGGTTCTCTGCCTCTCCAGCGATATCCTGGACCTGAAGGCCCGGCTGGGCCGGATGGTGGTGGCCTACACCTACGGCGGAAAGCCCGTCACCGCCCACGACCTGAAGGCCGAGGGGGCCATGGCGGCCCTCCTCAAGGACGCGCTGAAACCCAACCTGGTCCAGACCCTGGAGGGCACTCCCGCCTTCATCCACGGCGGGCCCTTCGCCAACATCGCCCACGGGTGCAACTCCGTCATGGCGACGCGGCTGGCCATGCGTCTGGCGGATTACGCCGTCACGGAGGCAGGCTTCGGCGCGGACCTGGGGGCGGAGAAGTTCCTGGACATCAAGTGCCGCCTGGCGGGCCTCCGGCCCAGCGCCGTGGTGGTCGTCGCCACGGTCCGGGCCCTGAAAAACCACGGGGGCGTCCCCAAGGCGGAGCTGAACGCCGAGAATCTGGAGGCCCTGGAGAAAGGGCTTCCCAACCTCCTCCAGCACGTGGACAACATCAAAAACGTCTACGGCCTGCCCTGCGTCGTCGCGATCAACGCCTTCCCCACGGACACCGCCCGTGAGCTTCAGTTGGTGGAGGACAAATGCCGGGCCTTGGGCGTGAACGCTGCTCTCAGCGAGGTCTGGGCCAAGGGCGGCGAGGGCGGTACGGCCCTGGCGGAAGAGGTCCTGCGCCTCTGCCAGGAGCCGGGTGACTTCCGCTTCGCCTACGACACAGAGGATTCCATTGAACAGAAGATCAACGACATCGCCCAAAAGGTCTACCACGCCGGCGGGGCCGTTCTGACCCCCGCCGCGAAAAAGCAGCTGACGGAGCTGGAAGCCCTGGGCTTCGGCAAACTCCCCGTCTGCATGGCCAAGACCCAGTACAGCTTCTCCGACGACCCGGCCCTGCTGGGGGCCCCAAAAGACTTCACCATCACCGTGCGGAATCTGAAGGTGAGCGCGGGCGCGGGCTTCCTGGTGGCCCTCACCGGGGACATCATGACCATGCCGGGCCTGCCCAAAGTCCCCGCCGCCGAGAAGATTGACGTGGACGAGAACGGCAAAATCACCGGGTTGTTCTAAGCTTCTTTTGAACTTCCCAGGTTGAGGGGGAATGGCCTGGACAGGGGTCCAAGCCCCACAACCAAGTCCCCGCTTCTCTTTAAGAAAGCCAGCGCCATGAAAGAGGTGGAATATTGAGCTATCTTTCCCCTAAGGAATTCCTGGAACGTTACGCCGCCGCCGGGACGGCGAAAACCCAAAAGTCCGCTGGAAAGCTCCTGGCCCTCTCCCTGCTGGCCGGGGCCCTCATCGCCCTGGGCTGCGCTGCCACCAATACGGCGGTCCACGGCATGGAGAACGTCGGGCTCGCCCGGACGGTTTCCGGCCTCCTGTTCCCCTTCGGGCTGTGTATGGTCATCGTCACCGGGGCGGAGCTCTTCACCGGGAACAGCCTCCTGGCCCTCTCCCTGCTGGAGAAAAAGTGCACCCTTCCCGGCCTCCTGCGAAACTGGGGCATCGTCTATCTGGGGAACTTCCTGGGGGCCCTTTTCGTGGCGGCGGGCTGTGTGTGGTTCGGCCAGCTGAACTACTCCGCCGGAGGGCTGGCGGTCTACACCATCCGCCTGGCCGCCGGGAAGTGTGGAATCTCCTTCCTGAACGGCTTCGGCCTGGGGATTTTCTGCAACCTCCTGGTGTGCCTGGGGGTGCTGCTGGCTCTCTCGGCAACAGACGGGGCCGGGCGGCTCATGGGGGCCTTTATCCCCGTCAGCTACTTCGTCCTCTGCGGCTTCGAGCACTGCGTGGCCAACATGTACTACGTCTCCGCCGGGCTGCTGGCGGTCCGAAACCCCCACTATCTCCAATTGGCCCAAGCCGCCGGGGTGGACCTCTCCGCCCTGACCGTCCGGGGCTTCCTCCTGGGCAGCCTCCTCCCCGTCACCCTGGGGAACGTCCTGGGGGGCGCGGGGCTGGGAGCCCTGCTGTGGTATGCGCATTTAAAGAAAGATTAAAACACCGGGCCGGGAGGCAATACCTCCCGGCCCGGCTTTTTATCGGACGGCGACATGTCCCTCCTCCAGATCCACCTGCGCAACCACATTTCTATCCTCGTCATAGCCCACGGCGACGGCTCGAAGGCCGGTGGGGTACTCGCTCCAATCCACCAGATCGGCCTCAAACAGAAAATAGGACCGTCCATCCTTCTCCATCCAGCCGCCGTCGCCCCGATGGACCCCGTAATTGCCGTGGGCCCGGCCGATCCGCTCCTCCCCCAGGGGATCGTCCGGGCGCATGAAATAGACCTCCATCCAGTCGATGTCCGGGTCGTCAACTCTCCCGAACACGTAAAACCGGCCCGCCTCTTCCAGCCGGACCAAGCTCCACCAGCCGACGTGTATGGGAGCCTCTGGCCCGCAGTCCAGCGGCACGCCGTAGATGTTCGTCCAGCCGCAAAACGAGAGATAGGTCCCGCTGAGCATGGTGACGTTCTCGTTTTCCGTCAGATACACCAGCCCGGTTTTGAAAATCTCCGGGACCCATTTCCGGCAGACCACAGCGGTCCGCCCGGTGCCCGCGTGCTCCTCGTTGTACCGGATGGCCTGGATGGGGAAGAGGAACCCGACCCAAAATATCCGGTTCACCAAAAGCACCGCCGCCGCCGCGATCAGGACCCGGCGGAGGGTCCGCCTCCTCCGAGAGGAGAGGCATTTTTCTTTTCTCTTCATACTGCTCCCCCCTGCTCCGGCAAAGGCACCTCCAGGCTCACGGTCTCACCGTAGCGCGAATAGGTCAGCACGACGCTCCGGTCCCCCGGGGCCGGCAATGCGTACATCTGCCAGCATTCCGCGCCATAGGTTCTGCTGGCGGGGCCGCCGTGAATGCGGGCCTCACTCTCCCGTCTCTCCACTGTAATCCAGTTCTCGCAGTTGTGCGCCACAATGCCGAAGGGCCAGCGGTCATAGGCGCACATGGCAATTTCCGCCACACGCTGCCCCTCCGCCTCCCCAACGGACACTCGGACCACCCGCAGCACGTCGTTCCCAATGCCCATTCGCAGGTCCACCAGCTCCTCGGCCTCCACCTCATCCAGCATGGAGGTAATCTGCGGGCGCAGGGTCCGAACCACCAGACCGTCCCAGGCGTTAAACAAAACCTCCACGCCCAGCACCGCCTGGATACATACCACCACCGTCAACGCTACCGCCGCCCGGCCAATCCACAGCCAGCCCCTTCCCCGGTACTGCCTGGCCATCTCCCGGCCGATCTCCGCCGGGTCCCCCATGGCCTCCAGGCACCGCTCTTCCGCCAACTCCGCATCCCAGCCCATCTCCAAAAGGGCCTCCATCCGGTCCTCCACATGCTCCTCCAGCTCCCGGCGGACGTTCTCCCGCTCCTGGGCCGTCAGCCGCCCCAGGGGTGACAGCACCTGGTCTAAGAATTCCCGGCGGGTCATACCGGCTCCGCCTCCGCCCCGCCCCGGAGCACGTCGTTCACCGCCCCGGAATACCGCCTCCAGGCGGCCTCCTCCTCCCGGAGGGCCCCCTGGCCCTTTCGGGTGAGGTGGTAGTATTTCCGTTCCCGCCCCGTGGGGGCCAGCTTCCGGTACGCCTCCACAAAACCCTCCTGCTCCAGCCCGTGGAGCACCGGGTACAGCGTCCCCTCCTTCATGTCAAAGGTGTGGTTGGACCGCCGGGCCAGCTCCACGATCATCTGGTAACCGTACATGTCCTCCCCCGCCAGCAACGACAGCGCCAGCAGCCGGGTGTGCTCAATGGATTGCTTCTTCATAAGCCGCCTCCCTTATACCTAGAATTTCTATGCCTATTATACATAGTAATACTAGGTATGTCAAGCTCCCAAAATCTGTGCTATAATCTTCCCCATGAATGAGAACGCTATGACATTATCTCAGCTTCCCCCGCCGCTCCTCCGGTGGTATCGGGCAAACGCCCGGGACCTCCCCTGGCGGCGGACCCAGGACCCCTACCGGATCTGGGTTTCGGAGATCATGCTCCAGCAGACCCGGGTGGCGGCGGTGCTGGGCTACTACGCCCGGTTTTTAGAGGCGTTCCCCACGGTGGAGGCCCTGGCCGCCGCGCCGGAGGACCAGCTCATGAAGCTCTGGGAGGGCCTGGGCTACTACAGCCGGGCCCGGAACCTTCAAAAGGCGGCAAGGCTCGTAGCGGACCGGGGGGGCTTCCCCGACACCTATGACGGCCTGTTGGCTCTCCCCGGCGTGGGGGACTACACCGCCGCCGCCATCGCCTCCGCGGCCTTCGCCCGCAGGGAAGCCGCCGTAGACGGCAACGTCCTCCGGGTCGTCACCCGCCTGACGGACTGCCGTGACGACGTCGCCGCCCCCCGGACGAAACAGAACATCCGTGCCCAGGTCCAGGCGATCTTCCCGGAGGCGGAGGCGGACGTGCGGATCTTCAACCAGTCCCTCATGGAACTGGGGGCCACGGTCTGCGTGCCGGGCGGCCTACCCAAGTGTCTCCTCTGCCCCGCCCGGGACCTCTGCCTGGGCCGGGCCCGGGGCACGGCGGAGAGCCTGCCCGTCAAGGCCCCGAAAAAATCCCGCCGGGTGGAGGAAAAGACCGTCTTCCTCCTCCTCCGGGAGGGCTGGGCGGCCCTGCGGAAGCGCCCGGCCTCCGGATTGCTGGCGGGCCTGTGGGAGTTCCCCAACGTGGAAGGGGCCCTGGACGAGCCTGCCGCCGCGGTCGCGGTCCGGGCCTGGGGCCTGGAGCCCAGGGCCTGGCGGAACCGCCTGACGGCCAAGCACATCTTCAGCCACGTGGAGTGGCACATGACCGTCTACACCCTGGAGGTTGCCGGGGAGGGCCCGCCGGGCCTCACTTGGGTGGAAAGCCTGGAACGCCACGCCGTTCCCTCCGCCTTCGCCCGCTGCCGGGAGGAGGCGGAGCGGGCGCTGAGAGAATAGGAGGAAACTCATGGCCTTTTGGAAAAAGAACGAGGACCCCTGGGACTGGGACCCCAGCAAAAAGCGCCCGGCCCCCCGCCCGGCGGAGCCTCAGGAACCCAGGGAAAATCCCATCAACGCCCTCAAATCCTGGAACGAGGACCGCAAGGCCAAGGCGAAGGAAAAAGAAGAGGCCAAACGCCTTCCCCCGGAGCCCTGCCCCTGGTGCGGCAGGGAGATGGAGCAGGGCTTCCTCACCGGCGGTCGGGACGGCGTCCACTGGTATCCCGGCGTCTACAAGTTTGACCTCATCCGGGGCCTGGACGGGAACGCCATGGACCTGCTGGACGAGTACAGCGCCTGGAACCGGTACAAAACCGTCTGGCTTTGCCGGGACTGCAAAAAGATGGTATTCAACATGCCGGACCCGCCGGAGGTCTACGACCCCTTTGCCGCCCCGGCTGAAACCGAAGAAACAAAAGAGGAGGAAGAGAGCGGGGAATAATTCGTCGAATTTGATCGCTCTTTGTATATTTATGGCGCAATTATACTTTAAATATGGGGCCATGGGCTCCAGCAAGTCCGCCAACGCCCTGATGGCCCGCTTCAACTACGAGGAGCGGGGCCAGAAGGCCCTGATGGTGAAGCCCCGGCTGGACGCCCGGGACGGGGACCACATGGTGTACTCCCGCATCGGGCTGAAGTACCCCTGCGTGTACTTCGACGAGATGCGAGAGATGAGCGCCATGGAGCTCCAGCAGAACGCCTGCATCATTGTGGACGAGGCTCAGTTTCTGACAAAGGAAGAGGTCATGTACCTGGTGGACCTGGTGGACCGGCTGGACATCCCGGTGATGTGCTACGGCCTCCGGGCGGACTTCAAGGGGGAGCTCTTCCCCGGCAGCTATCAGCTGCTGGTCATGGCGGACAAGATCGAGGAGGTTAAGACGATCTGCTGGTGCGGGAAAAAGGCCGCCTTCAACGCCCGGTTCGACGAACATGGCAAGGTCCTCAAGGAGGGGGAGCAGGTGGTCCTGGGGGCCAACGACAAATACATCGGCCTCTGCCGCCGCCACTGGATGGCGGGGGACCTGGGCCCGGACTTCGACGTGAACTCCCTATGACCTGTACCCTCTGCCCCCGGAATTGCAGGGCGGAGCGGACAGCGGACCACTCCGGCGGCGTCTGCGGACAGCCCGTAACACCGGTGGTGGCTCGGGCCATGCTCCACCGGTGGGAGGAGCCCTGTCTGGTGGGAGAGCACGGAGCCGGAGCCGTCTTTTTCTCCGGCTGTAATCTCCGCTGCGCCTACTGCCAAAACAAGCCCATCTCCCAGGGCGGCGTGGGAAAGCCTGTCACCGCCGCCCGCCTCCGGGAGATTTTCCGAAAACTCATCGCCGGAGGGGCGGCCTGCCTGGACCTGGTGACCCCCACCCATTTCGCCCCCGCCATTCTGGAGGCCCTGGGGGAGGAGCCCTGGCCCGTCCCGGTGGTCTGGAACTGCGGGGGCTATGAGACGGTCGAAACCCTCCGCCTTTTGGAGGGCAGCGTCCAGGTCTACCTGCCGGACCTGAAATACGCCCTGCCGGGTCCCGCCGGCAAATACTCCGCCGCCCCGGACTATTTTGATTATGCCGCCCGGGCCATCCGGGAGATGTTTCGCCAGACCGGGCCTTACCGTATGGAAAATGGACGGCTGAGGTCCGGCGTGCTGATTCGCCATCTCCTCCTCCCCGGGGAGCTGGAGAACACCCGGCGCGTCATCGACTGGGTGTCCGGGACCTTTCGCCCCGGGGAGGTGCTTTTCTCCCTCATGAGCCAATACACCCCCCAGCCCGGGGCCTCCGGCCCTCTGGCCCGCCGCGTGACAAAGGCGGAGTACCGGGCGGCGGCGGAATATATGGAGAACTGCGGCATTGCGGACGGCTACACCCAGGAGCGCACCTCCGCCAAAGAGGAGTACACCCCGGATTTCGACCTGTCGGGGATCTGACCGATTCAACGGGAAGGAAGGGTGTAGGGCAGCTGCGCCCGCAGGCGCGTTTCGGGGCGCAACCGCCGCTGGCGGCGGCTCTTGGCGCGGAGATAAACCCAGGAAGGGTTTCCTGCACTATTTAAATAAAGCGGGCCAACGGCCCGCCGGCCGCCCTTCGGGCGGCCGCTAAAGCTACATAAAAAGCCCCGCAAGCAAATGCTTGCGGGGCTTTTTATGTAGCTCTTACTCCTCGGGGACAATAGCGCCGTTGGGGCAGGTGTCGCTGCAAGAACCGCAGTCCAGGCAGGCGGCAGCGTCGATGACATAAGAATCATCGCCCTGGCTGATGGCGCCGGCGGGGCAGGCGTCAGAGCAGGCGCCGCAGCTCACACAAGCAGAAGTGATCTTATAGGCCATGGGTTGCACCTCCATTAAAATTGTATCCCCATTGTAGCATACTCTCGAAAAAAAGCAAGTGCTTTGTGAAACCCCCGGCGGAAATTTTTCCCGTTCACAATTTGTTTTCACAAACGTCAAAGAACGTCAAAAATTCCCTCTTGACATTTTGCTGGCAAGTGGTATACTGACATCATCCAATACATCAAAGATAGTCAAAGTCAAATTAATCTTAGATATGTTTGAAAAGGGGTGCTCCCATGGGGATTTCCGATTTGATTGCCGGCTTTCTTCAGGAATGCCTGGACGAGACGGGGGACGGCGTGCTGGAAATCCAGCGGGGCGAGCTGGCCCAGCGGTTCAACTGTGTGCCCAGCCAGATCAATTACGTCATGTCCACCCGGTTTTCCCCCGAGCGGGGCTATATTGTGGAGAGCCGCCGGGGCGGCAACGGGTATATCCGCATCACCCGGGTCCAGGTGGACCGGGAAACGCTGCTGATGCACGTCATCAATTCCCTGGGAGAGCAGGTGGACCTGCCCTCCGCCCGGGCCATTCTGGGGAATCTCGCGGAGTCCGGAGCCCTGACCGGGGATCTGGCCCGGACCCTCTTGGCCGCCGTGGGGGATAAAGCCTTGGGGACCGTGCCCCGGGACCTCCGGGACCAGGTCCGGGCGGACATCTTGAAAAATGTCCTGATTCTACAGGTCTAGCGGGCGTCTTCAAACTTTTGGACTGCTGGATTGGGGCGGATCACCCCGTCCGGCGAAAAATCTCTCACCGCTGGGCATCCTGCCATTTTTTCAAACAGGCTTTAGCGGCAGGCTCTAGTCCGCATAAACTGAGAGCGGGCTCACGTTTAATTTGTCATCTAAAACATCTGTATTCTATAGGAGGTACTGATTATGAAATGCGAAAATTGTGGCAAGAATGAAGTTACCTTTGTCTACCAAAGCAACATCAATGGCCAGGTCACTGAGAAGCATCTCTGCTCCGAGTGCGCCGAAAAGCTGGGCTACTCCCAGCGTCTGGCGGCTCACAGTCAAAAGATGATGCAGGGCCTCTTCGGCGGCGGGCTGTTTGAGGATTTCTTCACTCCCGTTCCCTCCCTGCTGAGCCGGATGAACCGCATGCTGGAGGACCCCTTCGACGACTTCTTCGCCGACATGCCCGCCCTGGGCGCACCGGCGGAGACAAAGCCGGAAGCTCAAAAGCCCCAGGATACCCTCTTGGAGCAGGAGGAACAGACCGAAATCTCCAAGACCCGCCAACTCAACGCCCTGCGGATGGAAATGCGAAAGGCCGTGGCCGCCGAGAATTTCGAGCGGGCGGCGGAGCTCCGGGACCAGATTCACGCCCTGGAAAACACCGGCAACTGAGCGCCCGCAGGGGCGGCCTTCCCGCCGCCTCTCCTCAAATCCGCACGAATCCGTTAAACCGACCTTCACGAAAGGAAGTGCACCACACATGAACGAGAAAAAATTCAGCCCCGGAGCGGAGGATGCCCTCCGCCTCAGCCAGGAGGCCGCAGGGGAACTGGGCCACGGCTATGTTGGCACCGAGCATCTGCTCTTAGGACTCATGCGGGAGGATCAGGGCGCCGCCCATGATGTTCTCCTGGAAGCCGGACTCACCGACGATATGATTGTCCAGATTATTAAACGCAGCGTGGGGGCGGGTCTTCCCGGCAGCAATCCCGCCCAGGGCCTGACCCCCCGGGCCCGCCGGGTGGTGGAAATTGCCGTAGAGGACGCCGTCCGGGGCGGCAGCCCCTATGTGGGCACCGAACACCTGCTGGCGGGCCTGCTGCGGGAGGGGAACAACATGGCCGTCCGCATTCTCCGCACCGCGGGAGTGGAAGCCCGGCCCCTCTACGCCGCCCTGATGCAGAAGCTGAACCAGCGCCCCCAGAGCCGCCAGCCCGCCGCCCCCCGGGACGACCGGGGCCCCTCCTCCGGCGGCGGGGCCAACGGCAAGACTCTCCGGGAGTTCACCCGGGATCTGACCGCCGACGCACGCAGCGGCAAGCTGGACCCGGTTGTCGGCCGGGACAATGAAATCCAGCGAGTCATTCAGATTCTCTCCCGCCGGACCAAGAACAACCCCTGCCTGATCGGCGAGCCCGGCGTGGGCAAGACCGCCATTGCCGAGGGGCTGGCCCGGAAGATCGTCCTGGGGGACGTGCCTGAAGATTTGCTGGACAAGCGCATTTTCTCCCTGGACCTCTCCGGCATGGTGGCCGGCACCAAGTACCGGGGCGAGTTTGAGGAGCGGATCAAAAAGGCCCTGGACGAAGTGAAAAAGTCCGGAGACGTGATTCTCTTCATCGACGAGCTCCACACCATCGTGGGAGCAGGCAGCGCCGAGGGGGCCGTGGACGCGGCCAACATCATCAAGCCCGCCCTGGGCCGGGGAGAAATCCGGGTCATCGGGGCCACTACCCTGAACGAGTACCGGAAATATATCGAAAAGGACGCCGCCCTGGAGCGCCGCTTCCAGCCCGTCCAGGTGGGGGAGCCCAGCCAGGAGGCCAGCCTGGAGATCTTGAAGGGCCTTCGGGAGAAGTACGAGCAGCACCACAAGCTCCAGCTTACCGACGAGGCTCTGGAGGCCGCCGTCAGCCTCTCTGCCCGGTATATCTCCGACCGCTTTCTCCCCGATAAGGCCATCGACCTGATGGATGAGGCCGCGTCCCGGGTCCGCATGGAGCAGGAGGAAATTTCCCCGGAACTGAAATCCTTAGAGGAAAAAATCGCCGCCCTGGCAAAGGACAAGGAGGCCGCCATAGCGCGCCAGGACTTCGAAACCGCCGCCCAGCTCCGGGACATCGAGAGCAACTACCAAGACCAGGTAGAACAGGAGCGGGAAAAGCGCCGGAACAGTCCCCGGCAGCACCGCCCCGTCACGGCGGAGGACATCGCCGCGGTGGTGGCCGGCTGGACGGGCATCCCTGTCACCCGCCTGACGGAGGATGAGGGCAGCCGCCTTCTGCGGATGGAGGAGATTCTCCATAAGCGGGTGGTCGGTCAGGACGAGGCCGTCCAGGCCGTGGCCCGGGCCATCCGCCGCGGCCGGGTGGGGCTGAAGGACCCCAAACGGCCCACGGGCTCCTTCCTCTTCCTGGGCCCCACGGGCGTGGGCAAGACGGAGCTCTGCAAGTCCCTGGCGGAGGCCATGTTCGGCGACGAGAGCGCCATCATCCGCATCGACATGTCGGAGTATATGGAGCGGCACACGGTATCCCGGCTCATCGGCTCCCCTCCGGGCTACGTTGGGCACGAAGAAGGCGGCCAGCTGACGGAGCGGGTCCGGCGCAAGCCCTATTCCGTGGTCCTCTTCGACGAGATTGAAAAGGCCCACGAAGACGTTTGGAACATCCTCCTTCAGATTCTGGACGACGGGCGGATCACGGACTCTCAGGGCCGGACGGTGGACTTTAAAAATGCCGTCATCGTCATGACCAGCAACATCGGGGCAAAGAGCCTCACCACCGCCGGAACCCGCCTGGGCTTCAACTCCGACGAGACGCCCAAGGACGACGCGGAGAAAAAATTCCAGCAGGCCAGGGAAACCGTCATGGCGGAGCTCCGCCAGACCTTCCGGCCGGAATTTTTGAACCGGATCGACGACATCATCGTCTTCCGTTCCCTGACAGAGGCGGACATTCACGAAGTGGCCCGCCGGATGCTGGACACGGTGTCCGCCCGGATGGAGGCCATGGGCCTGCACTTAAACGCCTCCGACGAAGCGGTGGCGGAGCTGGTCCGGGAGGGCTACGATCCCAAGTACGGCGCAAGACCCCTCCGCCGCTGCATCCAGAGCAAGGTGGAGGACGCCGTGGCCGAGCGGATGCTGGACGGCACCCTGAAAGAGGGCGACACCGCCGCCCTGACGGTGGAGGACCGCAAGCTGCTGGTAACGAAGGAAGAAGTCCCCGCCTGAGGAAAACCAAAGGCCCCGCTTTCCGGCGGGGCCTTTGGTTTCCTTCAATACCGCTTTACAAACCGGGAGATCAGTGCCCGGCAGGTCACCATGCGGATGCAGGCGTAAAACGCCTCCGCCTCCGCTGTGCCCTGGCCCACCGTGGTGGCGTTCTGGGCGTCCTCTTCCGTCTCCCAGAGGACAAAGTCCGTCCACGTCTCGTCCTGCACATAGTGCTCCCAGGAAATAAAGCCCTTGGCCTTAGAGATCACTACGTCGTGGAGAGCCTGCGTCCGCTCCATGAATGTCTCCGGGGTCACAGTCTTCTTGAGCTTGTAGGAAAAAATCCATGCCGTCTTCGCCATATATAACCTCTCTTCTTTGTTCTATGCAACTGCCAATGAAACGCCGCGTTCCGCCGCCAGCCTTTGGAGCGCCTGATTAAAATTTCCCGACAAATTGACCGTTTCCGTAAACCGGGCATTTGCTTCCTCTACCTGGCCCGCGTCTTGATTGTCAGCGGCGGAAACCAGCATATTCAAAGCCTCCAGATACTTTGCGCTATTATCCAGATAAATTGCGTGTACCTCTGAAATCTCCGAATCGCCCGGGATGACCGCTGCTGCCCTCTCATTTGTCTGCTGGCAAAGAGGCAGTGTACGTTCGGTAATTTCAGCGTATATGGCAGCGTCACTTGTATAGTTTTCTCCGCTGACACTGGCATAGCTGTCCATTGTCTCATTCGCCAATTTTTGTACCTCGTCTATCTCCCGGATGTACGCCTCCAGCGCCGCGCGCTTCGCCTCATCGCCGGAGGCCGCTCCGGCGTCGGAGGCGCTTTGCGTCTGCGCCCCGCCGGCCAAGACGCTCTGCGCCGGCTCTTCGCCGTCCTTGCTCTTGGCGCTCCGGAGAAAATAGTAGCCCGCAACGCCCCATAGAATCACGTCGGCGATGCCCACCAGCACCAGCAGCACCGTCAGGAACACCAGCAGAGGACTGCCTTTTCGGGCCGTGTCGGGACGCGCCGGGGGCGCGGTCAGGGCCGCCGTCAAAACCGCCTCCCGGGGCGTTGCCGGAACTGCCGCCGCAGGAGTCTCCGCTGCGGGGGCCGCCTGTACGGGATTCGTTGTTTCCTCAGCCATGAAGCTTTTCTCCCCTTCTTCTAAAATTTATCTTGAATCTTATCCTACTATAATCCCCCTTATTTTTCAAGAGCAATCTCCCAAACGGGAGTGTCCAATGGGGAGATTTGATCCCGTAGGGGCCGCCCCCCTGGACGGCCCGATGCGAAGCCCAATCCTTGTACCGGCAGACCGCCGGGGGCGGCGGCCCTTACACGATGGCCCTGTTATAAAATGCGCAACGGGACGCCCCCTCCCAAACGCCGCCCTTGCCTTTTCCCTAAAAAGCGTGTACACTGTCAAGGAACACCATTTTCCCCAAAGGAGGACCCGCCATGCCCTTCACCGCCCTCTCCGCCCTGCTGGCCTTGGCTCTGCTGGTCCTGGACCAGTGGGTCAAGCGCTATATCACTCTCACCCTGCCCCTGGGGGAAACCCGCCCCTTCCTGCCGGGCTTCGTGGAGCTGAAGGCCGTCCACAACTACGGCGCGGCCTGGTCCAGCTTCTCCGGAATGCGATGGCTGCTGGTCATCGCCACCAGCCTCATCGTCCTGGCCATCCTGGCCCTGCTGGTCCGCCGGGTGGTCCGGCACCCCCTGGGGGTGCTGGCGGGCTGCCTGATCGTCTCCGGGGGCCTGGGAAACATTCTGGACCGGGTCCGCCTGGGCTATGTGGTGGACATGTTCCACTTCCAGTTTTACGAGAGCTATCCCGTCTTCAATGTGGCGGACATGTGCATCGTCTCCGGCTGCGTCCTGGGACTGATCTACTACCAGTGGTTCTACGAAACATACGACAAGAAGGAGAAACCCCATGGAAACGCGGATACTCCAGCCAACGGCGGCTGACGCCGGCGCCCGCGTGGACGCCTGGCTGGCGGGCCGGGTAGACGGCCTTACCCGCTCCGCCGCCCAGCGCCTGCTGGAGGAGGGCCTGGTTCTCCGGGACGGGAAGCCCCTGGCGAAAAACTACAGGCTCACCGGGGTGGAAACGCTGGCCCTTTCCCTGCCGGACCCGGAACCCATCAGCGCCCTGCCCCAGTATATCCCCCTGGACGTGGTCTATGAGGACTCCGACGTCATCGTCGTGAACAAGCCCAAGGGGCTTGTAGTCCATCCCGCCCCCGGCCATCCGGACGGCACCCTGGTCAACGCCCTGCTGTACCACTGCGGCGGGAGTCTCTCCGGCGTAGGCGGGGCCCTGCGCCCCGGCATCGTCCACCGCATTGACCGGGATACCTCCGGCTTAATCATCGCCGCCAAAAACGATTTCGCTCATCAGGCCCTGGCCGCCCAGCTCCAAGACCACAGCCTGGCCCGAACCTATGAGTGCATTGCCGTGGGAGGGTTCCGGGAGGACCGGGGGACTATAGACGCCCCCATCGGCCGGCACCCGGCAAACCGGAAAAAGATGGCGGTCATTTCCACCGGGCGCCCCGCCGTCACTCACTGGGAAGTTCTGACCCGGTTTTCCGGCTTCACCCACCTCCGCTGCCGCCTGGAAACCGGCCGGACCCACCAGATTCGGGTCCACCTCAGCCGGATTGGCCACCCGATCTTAGGCGACACGGTCTATGGGGCGAAAAAGCCTGTCCCCGGCCTCCATGGGCAGTGCCTCCATGCGGTGGGCCTGCGCTTCCTCCACCCCCGCACCGCGGAGGCGGTAGAGCTCTGCTGCCCTCTGCCGGAGGAGTTTCAGGCCCAGCTCCGGAAACTGGCGGAGGGAAACTGACGGCCCCGCCGGAGTCATTCCTTAATTTTCAGAAAAAACCAAAAAATTTTGAAATATGCCTTGACAAAACCGAAATCTTTTCGTATACTAGTCCATGCCGTTTGACGTGAGCGGTGACTTGGGAGCATAGCTCAGCTGGTTAGAGCATCTGCCTTACAAGCAGGGGGTCACTGGTTCGAGTCCAGTTGTTCCCACCAGCCCTTTCCTTGAGCGTTTCTTTTTCCACGTGTGTTTATGGCCCGGTAGTTCAGTTGGTTAGAACGCTAGCCTGTCACGCTAGAGGTCGACGGTTCGAGCCCGTTCCGGGTCGCCACTTGCCCAGATAGCTCAGTTGGTAGAGCAGTGGACTGAAAATCCACGTGTCGCTGGTTCGATTCCGGCTCTGGGCACCATTTGCGGGCACTGCGCAGCCGTTGCAGTTTGGCTGTTTGCGGATGCGGTGTGCCTCACATGCGGGCATAGCTCATCTGGTAGAGCGCCACCTTGCCAAGGTGGAGGTAGCGAGTTCGAGCCTCGTTGCCCGCTCCAGCTCGGGAATTCCCACCACCGTTCCGTTTCCGGCTTTGCCGAAAACTGCACTATGGTGGGAATTCCTTCGCTTCCTCACCGCAAATGCTCCGCTGGTTTGCGGTGGGGGCTCCTTTTCTTGCGCCGCGCCGCTGCGCAGCCCTTGGCGGCCTTGCCGCCTTACGGACGCGGCGTAGCCCCTGCGGGCGCTTCGCTGGCGGTTTAAAAAATTTTTGAGATTTCTTCAAAAAAGGGTGGACTTTTTCGGAGAGTTCGCATATAATAGAGTGTAGATGGTGACATAGCCAAGTGGTAAGGCAAGGGTCTGCAAAACCCTGATTCCCCGGTTCAAATCCGGGTGTCACCTCCACTTAAAAAAGCATTCCTTGTAACTTTCGTTGCAAGGAATGCTTTTTTGCGCTTATGCTCTTCGCGCAGCTATGTACTGTTTCGCGTGTGATAAAGCAACCAGGAAAAGCAGCGTACTTATATAAACCACTATGGACCCGACAT
Organism: uncultured Oscillibacter sp.; assembly: GCA_910578935.1. GTDB lineage: Bacteria > Bacillota > Clostridia > Oscillospirales > Oscillospiraceae > Oscillibacter. The sequence continues at coordinate 153,426 of CAJTSM010000004.1, forward strand.
ATTCATAGATGCTGTATACACCAAACCCTTTCATAATTTCACCAATCGCGTCTACAAAAATCGGATGCAGGATATAAATCCACAAGGAATATTTTCTGCCGATTATAGAAAGTGCGTTTAATAATTTAGAGGGCGCCGGTTCGCGTTCTTCCGTAGACAACGCAAACACAAATACAGCTATTGACAGGAATATGCTGCTAATATATCTGTCTCCACTGGCGGTCATTTTTATCATGCTCAGGAAAAAACCTTCTGATAGGCTTGTGATTGCGAGCAAACCAATCAAGAACAAAAAACGCTTTTTCCGCCTGGCGTCAGCAATGGGAAAGATCGGTCCCTTTTTCAGGGACAAGTCTCTAATCATACATCCAATACAAAAATAAGGGATGCCCTCAAACAAAAAATTCCGGCTGAGAACGGCTGAAAATTTTCGATGGAACAATAGTAAAGCATATTTTCCAAAAGCTAGACCTGTAAGCAATAGAAGAGGGGTTATCCAATAAAGAAATTTCCTGCATTGCAGCCGGTCGGCCGCCCCAACAATTATTAACACGTACAGGATTGCTAAAAGATACCACAAATGATCGTATCGATAAGGCTTGTTTAAGAATATTAATTCCAGAAAGTTTTTTGTTGAACATAATTCATGCAAATAGTTTAACAAATTTTCCTGTTTAAACGGGAAGAAGACGATCATCCACACAAAGTAAATTGCACCCGAAAAAATTAACAACGCAAGAATTTTCTTCAATTGTTCTTTCTGCCTGTTACGGCAGACCGTCTGCTCATAAAAATATCCTGTTATCATAAAAAACACCGGAACGCTAATCACCGCAACAGCGGTAACACATCTGCCGGCAATCCCCGGAAATTTAATATGAATACATACGACAAAAAAGGCGAAATCGCTGTACAGCGATTTCGCCTTTTTCGAATGTAATTGTAAAAAGAGCGGTACTGCCCAGGTTCGTCCCAGGCAGTACCATCTTTCACTTTTTAGGCCTATCGCAGAAGCAGTACGGTTGCGGTACAGCTCCCCTTTAAACCTCTGCCGGAGCTTCGTCCGATCCTCCGAAAGCCTTGACGGCCCTAGCGTCTGCCGCCTGCCGCTCCTCAATGGCTTCCTTCAGGATCATATCCTTCACCTTCATGAGCCGGATCGTGGTGGCGCGGTCGTTTTCGTCCAGCTTCATGTTGATATACCGGATGGCCTCCTGGGTGTCGGGGATCATGACATACTCCAGGGCGTTGACCCGCCGCCGGGTCTTCTCGATCTCCTCCGCCATCAGCTGGGCGGACTTCTCGATCTCCGCCAGCTTCAAGAGCTTCCGGAACACCTTCCCCAGGGCATCCACCGCCGTGTCCAGCTCGCCGGACGTGGCCGCGAAGCCGTAGGGATAGATATCGGAGTCCGACCGGGTCTGGGTCTGGAAATCGTACACCGGCACGTTGACGGACATGATGTTCTGGGTGGTCTGGGTTAGGACCACGCTCTGCTTCGGGTACAGCAGGGCCTGCTCCATGGCCTCGGAGCTCATGAGGGCGGAGGCCACCGTAAAGGCCCCGTGGACCGTCATCAGCTCCTCTTCCACCTCGGAGCGGAGGGCCCGGACCTCCCGGACCGTCTCCAGGAACTGCTTCATCAGCTCATCCCGCTTGTCTTTGAGCAGCTTGTGGCCCCGCTGGGCGGTGCGCAGCTTGCCCTTGAGGCGGGTGAGCTCCATGCGGGTGGGGCTTACCGTGATATTCGCCATGGCTCACCCCTCCTTACTGCTCGTCTTTTTTCGGCCAGTATCTCTCAATCAGCTCGGGCTTGATTCGCTTCAGCTCCGCCTTGGGCAGGATGCTCAGGAGCTCCCAGCCCAGGTCCAGGGTTTCGAAAATGGAGCGGTTCTCCTCATAGCCCTGGTTCACGTAGCGCCGCTCGAACTCGTCGGCGAACTTGGCGTACAGCAGATCCGTGGGCGTCAGGGCCGCCTCGCCCAGGATGGACATCAGCTCCTTGTTGTCCTTGCCGGTGGAGTAGGCCGCGAAGAGCTGGTTCATGGTGTCCGCGTGGTCTTCCCGGGTCTTGCCCTTGCCCACGCCCTTGTCCTTCAGACGGCTCAGGCTGGGCAGAACATCCACAGGGGGATGGATGCCCTGGCGGTATAGGGCGCGGGAGAGGATGATCTGACCCTCGGTGATATAGCCCGTCAGGTCGGGGATGGGGTGGGTCTTGTCGTCCTCGGGCATGGTCAGGATGGGGATCAGGGTAATGGAGCCCTTCTTGCCCAGCTGCCGTCCGGCCCGCTCGTACAACGTCGCCAGGTTGGTGTACAGGTAGCCCGGGAAGCCGCGGCGGCCCGGGACCTCCTTCTTGGCGGCGGAAACCTCCCGGAGGGCCTCGGCGTAGTTGGTGATATCGGTCATGATGACCAGGACGTGCATGTCCTTCTCAAAGGCCAGATACTCCGCGGCGGTCAGGGCCATGCGGGGGGTGGCGATCCGCTCGACGGCGGGGTCGTTGGCCAGGTTGGAAAACAGCACGGTACGGTCGATGGCCCCGGTGCGCTTGAACTCGTTGACGAAGAACTCCGACTCTTCGAAGGTGATGCCGATGGCCGCGAAGACCACGGCGAAGTTGGCGCTCTCGTCCCCCAGCACCTTGGCCTGCCGGGCGATCTGGGCCGCCAGGTTGGCGTGGGGCAGGCCGGAGCCGGAGAAGATGGGCAGTTTCTGCCCCCGGACCAGGGTGTTCAGGCCGTCGATGGTGGAAACGCCGGTCTGGATGAACTCGTTGGGGTAGTCCCGGGCGGCGGGGTTCATGGGCAAGCCGTCGATGTCCCGGTACTCCTCGGGCAGAATCTCGGGGCCGCCGTCAATGGGGTGGCCCATGCCGTTGAAAACCCGGCCCAGCATGTCGCCGGACACACCCAGCTGCAAGGGATGGCCCAGGAAGCGAACCTTGGCGTCGGCCATGTTGATGCCCGCGGCGGACTCGAAGAGCTGGACCACGGCGGTGTCGCCGTTGACTTCCAGCACCTGGCCCCGGCGGGTGGTGCCGTCGTGGAGCTCCACTTCCACCAGCTCGTTGTAGGTGACGTTTTCGACCATCCGGACCATCATCAGCGGGCTGACGATTTCCTCTACGGTTTTGTATTCACGAATCATTACTGGTCACCTCCCTGGGCGGCGATGTCGGCAATCTGGGCCTCCATCTCGGTCCCGATCTCCTCGTAGACCTTGGCATACTCGTCGGCGGGGACGCTCTTGGCCCGGCCGATCTTCTCCCGGACGGGGATGTCGAAGAGCTTCATCACGTCCGCCCCCTTGGCGATGGCGTCCCGGCAGAGAACCTCATAGCGGAGGATCAGGGCCAGCAGCTTGCCCTGGCGGTCATAGCTGGAGTAGCCGTCGATGTCGGTGAAGGCGTTTTGCTGGAGGAAGTCCTCCCGGACCATCCGGGCCACCTCCAGGGTCAGCTGGTCGGAGGGAGACAGAGCGTCCTTACCGACGAGCTGGACGATTTCGTTCAGGCTGGCCTCCTGCTGGAGGATGCTCATGGCCTTACTCCGGTCCTTCATGAAGTCCTCGCCGAAGTTCTCGTCGAACCAGGGCTTCAGGGTGTCCAGATACAGGGAGTAGGAGTTCAGCCAGTTGATGGCGGGGAAGTGGCGCTTATAGGCCAACGACGCGTCCAGGGCCCAGAAGACCTTGACGATCCGCATGGTGGCCTGGGAGACGGGCTCGGAGAGGTCGCCGCCCGGAGGCGACACGGCGCCCACGGCGGTCAGGCTGCCCCGGCGCTCGTCGGAGCCGATGCACTCCACGCTGCCGGCCCGCTCGTAGAACTGGGCCAGACGGGAGGAGAGGTAGGCGGGGTAGCCCTCTTCGCCGGGCATCTCCTCCAGACGGCCGGACATCTCGCGGAGGGCCTCGGCCCAGCGGGAGGTGGAGTCGGCGATGACGGCCACGTCATAGCCCATGTCCCGGAAGTACTCCGCGATGGTGATGCCGGTGTAGACGGAGGCCTCCCGGGCCGCCACGGGCATGTCGGAGGTGTTGGCGATCAGCACCGTCCGCTTCATCAACGATTCGCCGGTGCGGGGGTCTTTCAGCTCGGGGAACTCCCGCAGAACGTCGGTCATCTCGTTGCCCCGCTCGCCGCAGCCGATATAAACCACAATGTCCACGTCGGACCACTTGGCCAGCTGGTGCTGAACCACGGTCTTGCCGGAGCCGAAGGGGCCGGGAACGGCGGCGGTGCCGCCCTTGGCGATGGGGAACATGGTGTCGATGATCCGCTGGCCGGAGCACAGGGGACGCTGGGGGGAGTACTTCTTCTCATAGGGGCGGCCGATACGGACGGGCCATTTCTGGACCATGGTCAAAGCTACGTCCTTGCCGTCCTCCGTGGTGAGGGTGGCCACCGTGTCCGTCACTTTGTAGCTGCCGCTTTGGATGCTCTTGATGGTTCCCTTCATGTTGGGGGGCACCATGATCTTGTGGAGCACCACCGGGGTTTCGGGGACGGTGCCGATGACGTCGCCGCCAATCACCTTGTCCCCGGCTTTCGCCGTGGCGGTGAAGTCCCACTTTTTCTCGTGGTCCAGGGCGGAAACCTCCACGCCGCGGGTGATATTCGCGCCCACCTTCTCCACGATCTTCTCCAGCGGGCGCTGGATGCCGTCATAAATGCCTTCGATCATGCCGGGGCCCAGCTCCACACTCATGGGAGCGCCGGTGGTTTCCACGACGGCGCCGGGGCCCAGACCGGAAGTCTCCTCATAGACCTGGATGGAGGCGGCGTCGCCCTTCATGGTCAGGATCTCGCCGATCAGTCGCTGGGGGCCGACGCGGACCACATCGCTCATGTTGGCGTTGGAGAGGCCCGTAGCGACCACCAGCGGCCCGGAAACTTTAACAACTTTGCCGCTCAAACTCTAAAACCTTCTTTCAGGATAGATTTGCGGGAAATTGAATCATTTTTGCGACGACATGCGCGTCACAAAAATTCCTCGACTCGCGCGCCTTGGGCGCGCTCACCAGTCCGCAGACTGGTGGGGGGAATCTAAAGGGGGGACGAAGTCCCCTCTTTAAGAGGCTACAGGATGTCGGCGCCCACCGCGCGTTCAATGGCGCGCTGGATATTGTTCTTGCCGATGCCCAGGGACCCCTGGCGGCCGGGGATGAGGATGATGGCGGGCCGGAGCTCGTCCTTGTACCGGGAAATCACATCCTCCATGTCCTTGGCCAGCTGCTCCGTGAGGTAAATCACGGCGCAGTTTCCCTTGGCCAGCTCTCGGATCTTCTCCCTGGCCTCCGCCGCGTCCGCGACGGGGTAGGTGTCCAGCCCCAGAGCCCGGAAGCCCATGACAGACTCCCAGTCGCCCACGGCGGCGATTTGATAGGTCATTGCCATATTGTTCTTCACCGCCTTACACATAACCGGCCCGCAGCCGGGAACGGATGACCCCGGCGGGCAGGCCCGCCCCGCGGCCCATCAGCAGGATGCGGATGTTCGTGTACTCCGTCTCCCGGGCCGCCAGATACCCCAGCAGCGGGGCTTCGCCGAAGGGCACGAACTGCGCCCCGGCCAGGTACTCGCCCACCGCGTCGTCGCAGAGCTTCTCGAAGTCCGTCAGCGGCCCGCCCCGAAGGGCCTCCGCCCCCGCCTCCGCCGCGGCCTGGAGGGCCGTGGGGCCGTAGAGCTCCTGAAGCGCGCCGGAATTCCCGGCGGCGGCTACGGCGTCCGCGCCGATGCCGCCCCCCTCCAGCAGCACGGTTTTCAGGAAATCCCCGCTTTTACCCATCCGCAGAGTGCGGACCAGAGCCCGGAGATTGGCCGCGTCGATCTGGATTTTCACATAGCCCGTCAGGAAGGCGCTGCCCGTCTCTTCTGCCACCGCCATCATCTCCTGATAGCACCAGCGGTCCAGACAGATGTCCGAGAGCTGGGGGTCCCGGGTGGTGTCCAGTACCTCCCGGGCCTCCGCCGCCGCAGCGGCCAGGCTTTCGGGCAGCTCGTCCAGCCGTCCCGTCAGGACGGCCTCTTTCAGCTCCGCCGCACTTACCCGGCCCATATCCATCAGCATGGAGTCGGGGCTTACGTTCATCGCCTGGGCCTTCAGCACGGCCTTGATGTTGTGATAGTCGTATTTCAGCTTGAAAATGTCGATATACCTGGGGTCCGGCGCGCCGTCCAGCACGTCGGAGAGGGTGGCTTCCCGGACCGCCGACAAAGCGGCGTCCATAGCCTCGGGACTGCGGACGTCCAGCTCGGGATACCCGCACTCCTGAAGGATTTTCACCGCCTCTTCATCGCTGCGGGCCTCCAGCACCTGTTCCATCCGTTCCCGTGTCAGGAGCCCGGTTTCCATGGCCTTGATGCGGGCCGAGATCGCCAGGTAATCGGTGTCTTTGATTTTGTTAGCCAAGACACTTCCTCCTTATTATGAGAACAGCTTCTTCACCACTTCTCCCGCGGTTTCCGCCTTTTGCAGGCGCACCAGGGTGTCGAACGCGCAGTTGACCTCCACGTTCTCAGAGCGGAGGATGAAGCCGCCGGGAATGGACCGGGTTTCGCCGGAGAGGATCAACTTCTTGCCGCCGTCCTTGTTGGCCTTTTCCACGGCGGCCTTGCCCACCTTGCGGCGGTCCTTGTCGGAGAAGATGACCTCCTCCTTGCCGGTGGAGGACGCCTGGATCAGCAGTTCCGCCAGCACGGCGGTGTACTTGTCCTCGGGCAGGGAACAGAGCTTCCGGAGGGCCAGGTCATAGGCCTTTTCCACCATCTCCTGCTTGGCGGCCAGGGCGGCCTTTCGGGCCTCCATCTGGGCTGTGCCGGCCAGGCGCTCCTCCCGCTCCGCGGCGGCCTTTTTGTTTCGGGCGTCCAGGTCCGCCGCCTCGGCGTCCGCCTGGGCCTTGTACTTGGCGGCGATTTTTTCCGCCTCGGCCCGGGCCTCGCCCAGAACGCGGTCGATCTCCGCCTGGGCCTCGGCGCCGATGCGCTGGGTGATTCTTTCAATTCCGTTCATGGTTCAATCCCCTTTCTGCGGGGCAATCAAGAAATGTTGATGATCATCAGCATGGAAGCCAGCAGAGACAAGATGGCGTAGAACTCCACGGTGATGCAGAGCACCATGCCCTTGGACCAGTCGTCGGGCTTCTTGGCCAGAATGTTGATGGAGCCCGCGGCCACGCGGCCCTGGGCGATGGCGGAAAACAGGCCGCCGAGCGCCATGGGCAGGCAGGCAAACAGGTACTGCATTCCCTGGGCGATGCTCATCTGAGGCAGCTCGCCGCCAAGCAGGCCCATGGAGAAGATGGCGAAGAACCACACCACCAGGCCGTACAGGCCCTGGGTGCCGGGGATGACTTGGAGAATCATGACCTTACCGAACTTGCTGGGGTCCTGGCACAAAAGGCCGGTGCCCGCCTCGCCGGCGATGCCGGTGCCCTTGGCGGAACCGATGCCGGGGAGAACCGCCGCCAGGCCCGCGCCCAGCAGGGCAAAGGCCAAACCGCCAATGCTTCCAAGGAACGTCAGAGCGCTCTGCGCTTCCACCAATTGATTGAGATCCATCATTAATTTCCTCCTAAAATTGTTTACTTCGTGATGTCCACGTATTTGGTTTCCATGGCCAGGGGCCGGAAGGGCTTGCCGCCGTCCTCATAGAACTTGCCGAAATACTCCAGGCACTGAAGCCGGAGATCGTGGACGTAGCAGCCCAGCAGATTCAGCGCGAAGTTCAGCGCGTTGCCCGCCAGGGAAATCACCAGGAAAATGAGAATGTTGCCGGGGATGGCGCCCAGGGTGTTGAATACCTGGGCGATCACGCTGCCCGCCAGCATCAGCGCCATGAGACGGGCATAGGAGAGGATATCGCCGAAGTAGCCCGTCACGTGGTTGTAAAGGGAACCGAAGATGCCCATGATCTTCCCGAAGCCCTGGCCGGTGACCAGGGGCCCGATGACAATCAGGGCCAGGCCCGCGTAGAGTACCAGATTGGTAATGCCCGCGGCCATAAGGCCGATACCGGCAAAGACGATCCACCACGTGACCTCCTCAAAGACGGCGTCCAGCACCTGCCCGGCCTTGAGCTTGCGGATGAAGCTGACGGCCATGCCGGTGATAATCTGGACCAGTCCCAGGGCCATGGCCCCGATGAGGATCATCAGCGTGTCGTTCAGAGGTGTGAACAGCGCCGGAAGGGCAAAATCCCCGCCGGTGGTGAGCTTTACCACCTGGGTCAGGAAGTCTCCGAAGAAACCGCCGGTAATCGCGCCCATGATGAAAGTGGACACGCCGCACAGCTGCATCAGGCCCATCATGTGGCCCATGGTGCCCTTGGGCCGGTACTTCCTGGAAATAATGGTGCCCGCCAGGAACATCAAAAGGCCGTAGCCCATGTCCGCCATCATGATGCCGTAGAACAAAATGAAAAACGGCGCCATAAGGGGGTTGGGGTCCACGTTGTTATAGGCGGGGAGGGAGTACATCTCCGTCACCATGTTCAGCGGCCGGGTGAGCCAGTTGTTTTTCAGGCGCACCGGCACGTCGGGGATATCCTCCTCCGTGGGGTCGGCCGCCTCCCAGGCGCAGTCTCTGCCGTCCAGCAGGGTCTGGACCTCGTTCATGTTCTCCGCCGGGGCCCAGCCCTCGAAGAAGACGATGGTCCCGTCGGTGAGGAGGCGCTCAGTATTCGTATCCTCGGCAGCTTCGGCGCTGAGCCGGTCGGCATAGAGCCGGAGGCGGTCCCGCATGGGCGCCTGGGCGGCGATGGCGGCCTCCGCCTCCTGCCGCCGGGTGTGGTTCTCCGCCAAAGCCGCGTCCAGAGTCTGGATATTCCGCTCCGCCGTGCCCGTCACCCCCTGGAAGACGGTGACGCTGAACCCATGGGGACGCAGGATTTCCAGAGCCTTCTCCTCTTCCTCCCGGTGGGCGATGAGGAGGCAGTAGCGCTGCTGCTTGTCCGCGCTGATCTCATAGAGCTCCGCCGCCGCGTCCGCCAGTTCGCCCCGGATGGCGGCGGTGTCCGCCGCGCCGGGGAAGACTCCCAGGCGGAACACCGCGTGCTCGGTGCCTCCCACCTCCAGCGGCATGTCCAGAGGTGCCCAGGGCTCCAGCCCCGCCCTCCGGCTGAGGAGGCGGCTCTCCTCTCCCTGCAAGCGGGAGATCTCCTGCAAGCACCCGTTGATTTCCTTACTGACGGCCCGGGAATCCTCCAGGGTGCCGTCGCTGAGGAATTCCTCCTGGGACACCGGCCGGCGCTGGATGAAGAGGCCGTCCTTGGTCCCGCCATAGCGCTTCAGCGCCTCCAGGGCGGCGGCGGCCTCCCCCTGCTCGTTCTTGGTTTCCGCAAGCCGGGAGGCGTCCCGTCGCAGCAGCGCCGCCCAGGCGGGGTCCGAGAGCTTCCCGGCGGGCTCGCTGATCTCCACACAGCCCAGGCGCAGCAGCTCCCGCAGGAGCGCGTCCCGGCTGTCGGCCATGGCCATAACGCGGAGCTTTTTCATTTTTACAATGGCCATTTCAGTTGCTCACAACCCTTCCGACAATAAACTCCGCGGCGGCTTCCAGGCGCTTTTCCGCCGCCTCCCGCAGTTTTGCGGCGTCCGCTTCCGCCGCCTGAGCGGTCTTTTCGGCCGCGGCGGCCGCCCGCTCTTCCGCCTGGCGCAGAAGTTCCTTTCCGGCCTCCGCCCCGGCGCTCCGCTGCCTTTGCAAGAGCGCCTGACCTTCTTTTTCCGCGTCTGCGATGATCTGCTTCGCCTCCGCCTCAGCGGCGGCGCGGCGTTCCCGAACCTCGCTCTCCACCTGCGTTACCTTTTCGATCGCTTCCAGGGACATTCGTTCTCACCTTCTCTCCATGTGCCGCGCGCCCCGGCCTGGAACCTGCCCGGGCGCATGGTCATTCTGATTATACAGTATAGGCGAAGTCTCCCGGTTTTGCAAGGAAATTTTTGTTAGAGCCCCGAAAAGTAAAGCGGCCTTCCCAAAGGGGAAAGCCGCCGGAATCCGGAATCCGAAACGCCGCGGGGATTACGCCTGTGCCAGCCGCTCCAGGGCTTCCTCCCTGGAGGCGGCGAAGAAAAAGTGCCTGCCCTGGTTGGACTCATAGATAAAGTCCCGGAGGGGCTTGCTGGTATAGCGGGAATAGTCGCCGTAAACGGCGGCCTTCACCCGGTAATTGACAAATTTCTGGAGGATTTCACCCGCCACGCCGGTGCTGAGGATGAAGAAGTCCTCTCCCAGCACCCGCTTGTCGATGGCAATGCGCCCGGCGCCCGCCTCATACCTCACGGTCATAGCCAGGTCCAACGCGGCCTGTGGGGTGGTCATCTCCGCCTGATCGCCGGAAACCACCGCAAGATCCATTCCATTCATTTTGATGTATTCGATGTTCATAGACATGCCTCCTTCGAACAAAATTGCGGCGCGAATTCCGGTTAACGCCGCATCATAACACAGCCTGGCCCGTTTGTCAAATTTCAGCCCTTTTCTTTTTCCCCGGATCGTGGTATACTGTTCTTTAAATCCCAACGCTTATTTACAAGGAGGGACCGCTATGCGGGCTGAGGAACGGCGGCAGGCCATTTTGGATCATTTGCGGCAGTCCAGCCGCCCCGTCAGCGCAGGATTCCTCGCGGAGCGCTTTTCCGTCAGCCGTCAGGCGGTAGTGGGGGACGTGGCCCTGCTCCGGGCCTCCGGAGCGGAGATTTCCGCCACCCCCAGGGGCTACATCATCCTGAAGGCCAATCCGGGCCTGGTCCGCCGGGTGGCCTGCCGCCACGACGCGGCCGGGATGGAGGCGGAGCTCTGCGCCGTGGTGGACCAGGGCTGCTCCGTGCTGGACGTAATTGTGGAGCACCCCATTTACGGCCAGCTCACCGGTCCCCTCCAGCTCTCCAGCCGTTACGACGTGGGCCAGTTCCTCTCCCGCTGCACCGAAGCCGGGGCCCGGCCTCTCTCGGACCTCACCGGGGGCATCCACCTCCACACCCTCTCTTGTCCGGATGAGGACGCCTTCCGGCGGGTGCGGGACGCTCTTCGGAACTTGGGCGTCCTGCTGGAGGGCTGAGGCATGAAGCACAGCAACGGCGCCCGGGACATGACGGCGGGCAGCCCCGCCGGGCATATTCTCTATTTTGCCCTGCCCCTTCTGGCGGGGAGTCTGCTCCAGCAGTTTTACAATATGGTGGACAGCTGGGTGGTGGGCCGCTACGTGGGCGACGGGGCCCTGGCCGCCGTAGGGGTGGGCTTCCCGGTTTTGACCATGTTCTCCTCCCTCTTCATCGGCCTCTCCGGCGGCGGCACGGTGGTCATCGCCCAGTTTTTCGGCGCGGGGAAGATGGACCGGGTCCGGGACGCGGTGGACACCATCTACGCCGCCTTCCTCACCTCCATTCTCCCCCTGACGGCCCTGGCCCTTCTGGCCGTGGGGCCCATTCTCCGCCTGCTCCAGGTGGAGGCGTCGGCCTATGATGAGGCATACCTTTATTTAATGGTGGTCTGCGCCGGGCTCACCGGCAGCGTGGGCTACAATCTCAACGCCGGGATTTTAGGGGGCCTGGGCAACAGCCGGAGCACGCTTTTGTTTCTGGCGGTGGCCTCCGTAATGAACATCGCCTTAGACCTGGTGCTGGTGCTGTTCTTCGGCCTGGGGGTGCTGGGGGTGGCCCTGGGGACCATCATCGCCCAGGCCTTCTCCTGGCTCTTCGGCGTGGCCTATATCAACCGGCACTACCCGGAGATCTCCCTCCGCCTCATTCCCCGGCGGTTCGACTGGTCCCTCTTCAAGCAGATCATGGGCATCGGCCTCCCGGCGGGGGTGCAGATGTCCCTGGTCGCCTTGGGAGCCATGGTGGTCATGGGGAAGATCAATTCCTACGGCAAGGAGTTCACCGCCGGGTACAACGTGGGCTTCCGGCTGGACCAGCTGGCCTTCCTGCCCATTCAGAGCCTGTCCAGCGCCGTCATCTCCTTCGTGGGGCAGAACATCGGCGCGAAGCGGCTGGACCGGGCCCGGCAGGGCATCCAAGTGACCGTCACCCTCTCCGCCGCCTGGTCGCTTTTGATGACGGCCCTGCTGATGCCCCTCCGGGAGCCTCTGGTGGCTTTCTTCTCCCCCACTCCCGCGGTGATCCACGCCGGGGCCGTGTATCTCCAGTGCATCATGCCCTTCTACTTCATGTTCGCCGTCATGTTCTGCCTGAACAACGCCATGCGGGGCGCGGGGGACAGCGTGTTTCCCATGGCGGACGTGATTTTGTCCCTCATCCTGGTCCGGGTCCCGGCGGTTTACTTCTTGGCGGACCGCTATGGGCCGGATTATATGTACTATGGAATGGCCGTGGGCTGGACCGTGGGCCTGGCGCTGTCCCTGGGGTGGTATTTCTCCGGCCGGTGGAAGCGGCACGGGAGTTTGGCGGACAAGGATGGGGAACGCGGTTGAGAAGCCGGCGACGCGCCGCCGGCAGAGCGGCAAACTAGAAGGATTTGAAAAGAGGTGTTAACATGAGCAAAAAGCAGTTCACTGCGATTCTTGTTCTTTTGAGTATCATCATTTTGCTATTAGTAATCCTGATCGTTCAAACAAACCAGTTTTATGACGGATTCTTGAATACAAGCAACTTTTTGGCAGATCTTTTGCATGTGTTGACCGGCAAAGTCAATTCATTGATATCATAAATTTCAGTTTGTCAGGCGGGCCTTTTGACGAGAGTCCGATTGGGAGATTTGCAGGGGGCGGGCGGCTGATAGCCGCCCCTACAAGGCGGTCTACCGATAGAAGGGCAGATCCGGAGGAATGGCCCGGTCAGGGGACCGGGCCCCACAGGTCAACACCAGGTTAGCGGCAGCGAGGAGGGCAGGACAGGCCTTGCATCGACCTCCAAAGCCCCCGCCCGCACCACGCCGCGGGTAGGGACATGCGTAACAAACAGTCCGTACCGTGCCGCGCCCCTCGTTTTCTCTCTTCCACCGTGCACGGCGCATTCTCTCTTTTCGCAAAAGAGAGAATGGGGGGTGCATTGCCAGGCCATCATCATGGCTTGAGACTCCCCCGCGCGTCAGCGCCGAAAAATCTCCCGCTTGTAATTTCCCGCCGATTTCGGTATAATAAACCATTGCATCCCCGTCATCACCGGCGTCCCTTCCATTCGGGGCCGCCGCTTTAAAGGAGAAAGAGCATGGAAAAGAAAAAATTCTATATCACCACGCCGATCTACTATCCCTCGGACAAGCTCCACATCGGCCACACCTACTGCACGGTGGCCACAGATACACTGGCCCGCTATCACCGCCTGCTGGGGGAGGACGTCATGTTCCTC
>CAJTSM010000005.1:0-6133 GCA_910578935.1 uncultured Oscillibacter sp.
ACCACCAGCAAAATCTCGTTGGGATGGACGGCGGCCTTCATCCGCTTCAGCTCGTCCATCAATTTCTCGTCCACGTGGAGCCGCCCGGCGGTGTCCAAGAAGACCATGTCGCTGCCGTGGTCCCTGGCGTGGCGGATGGCGTTCTCGGCGATTTTCACCGGGTCCCCCTGGCCCTCCTCGAAAACCGGGAGATCCATCTGCCCGCCCACGACCTTGAGCTGTTCGATGGCGGCGGGACGGTACACGTCGCAGGCGGCCAGAAGGGGCCGCTTTTGATACTGCTTTCGCATCAATCCGCCCAGCTTGGCGGTGGTGGTGGTTTTGCCCGCGCCCTGGAGGCCCACCATCATCACCACTGTGGGGCCGTTGTTGGCCATGGTGATTTTGGCGCTGGCCCCGCCCATGAGGTTCGTCAGTTCCTCATTGACGATCTTCACCACCTGCTGGGCGGGGGTGAGACTCTCCAGCACGTCGGACCCCACGGCCCGCTCGGTGACGGAGGCTACGAACTCCTTGACCACCTTGTAGCTGACGTCGGCCTCCAAAAGGGCCAGGCGGACCTCCCGCATGGCCTCCCGGACGTCGTTTTCCGTCAGGCGGCCTTTGCCCCGGAGGCGCTTGAATGCAGCGTTCAGTTTTTCGGTCAATCCTTCAAATGCCATAAGCTCATTCCTTCAGCGCGGCGGCTTCCCGGCGGATCACATCCGCCAACTCCGTCAGGCGCCGGTCTTCGTAGTAGCGGTAGTTGAGGGTGGAAATTTCCTCAGCGGCGGCGGCAATGGCGTCCACATGGGCGCTTCGGGCCAGGAACCGCTTGATGATGCCGGTTTTGTCTTCTACCTCCTGCATAGCGGCCTCCGCCCGGACAATCACGTCCCGGACGCCCTGACGGGAGATGCCGGCGTTTTCGGCAATCTCGGCCAGGGAAAGGTCTTCATTATAATAGAGGTCAAAGAACTCCTTCTGCCGCTCTGTCAAGAGCTCGCCGTAAAAATCGTAGAGCATCGTCATCCGGTAGGTCTGATTCTTCACAAAGAGGCCCCCTTCCGCCGTGTAAAGCCATGCCGCTTTACAACGTTGCCTAGTTTACAGGAAAAACGGGGAAATGTCAAGGGGAAAATTGCCCGGGCCCAAGACTTGTGTTTTTCTCTGGAAACTGTTATACTAATAAAATCTATGGATATGCTTACTTCTTCATCAAGGAGCGGCGTTATGAACAACAAGAAACTCTCTCGCCTGCTGGAACCCAATTTGCAGTTTTATTTCCTTTGTCTCCTGGCCTTCACCCTGGCTGCCGTCACCGTCAGCCCGCCGCTGGCCCTGGCGGAGGGGGCGGCCACCGTGGCGCTGTACGCCTACTTCGTCCGCAGCAACAAGAAGCGCCGCCAGAGCGTCCTGCAATATATTGACAATGTGACGGGAAATGTGGATACCGCCAGCAAATCCACCCTCATCAACTCCCCCCTGCCCATCATGGTCTTCCGCCCCGACACCGGGGAGGTGATCTGGAGCAATGAGAACTTCCTCCAGTTGGCGGGGGTCCGGGAGCATCTTTTTGAAATGAAGGTGGAAGACGCCGCTCCGGAGTTCCCCGTCCAGTGGCTGCTGGAGGGGCGGCAGGAGTGCCCGGAGCGGGTTCATATGAATAACCGCCGGTTCCGGGTTTACGGCAGCCTGGTTCGGGCCAAGGGCCGCAGCGGAGAGCAGAACCTGGTGGCCACCACCTATTGGGTGGACACCACGGAGATGGACCGCCTCCGGGATGACTTTGACGCTACCCGGCTGGTGGTGGGCATCGTGATGGTGGACAACTACGAGGATATGATGAATGCCTGCGCCGACACCCAGCGCAGCGCCGTCCTGGCCCAGATTGACGAAAAGCTCAGCAGCTGGGCGGCCGTGGGAAACGGACTGCTCATCAAAACGGAGCGGGACCACTATCTCTTCCTCTTCGAGGAGCGGTACTACAGCCACTTTGTGGAGGAGAAATTCTCTGTCCTGGACGCCATGCGGGACATCAAGGTGGGCGAGGGGGGGCATCCCACCCTCTCTATCGGCCTGGGCCGGGAGGCCGACGGCATTCCCGCGCTGTACAAAAATGCCGCTCTCTCCCTGGAGATGGCATTGAGCCGGGGCGGCGACCAGGCGGTGGTCCGGGGCAAGACGGACTTCGCCTTCTACGGCGGCCGGGCCAAGACTACGGAGAAGCGCACCAAGGTCAAGTCCCGGGTCATGGCCAACGCGCTGGGAGAGCTGCTGGCGGACTCCGCGGACATCTACGTTATGGGCCACAGCTACGCCGACATGGACGCGGTGGGCGCGGCGGTGGGCGTGTGCTGCGCCGCCCGGAAGCTGGGCCGCCGGGCCCAGATTGTCATCGACCAGGAGAAGAACGCCGCCCAGTCCGTGCTGTCCATGCTGCGGGCGCTGCCGGAGTACGCGGATGTATTCGTAAATCCGGCGGAGGCCTTCGTGAAGATGCGCCCGGGGACGCTGCTGGTGGTGGTGGATACCAACCGGCCCGACCTGGTGGAGAGCCCCCAGATCCTGGAGTCCAGCAGCCGGGTGGCGGTCATCGATCACCACCGCCGGGCCGCCAGCTATATCGAAAACGCCGCCTTCAGCTTCCACGAGCCCTATGCCTCCTCTGCGTCGGAGCTGGTGACGGAGCTGCTGCAATACTTGATCGAGCCCTCCAGCCTCCTGCGGGAGGAGGCGGAGGCGCTGCTGGCCGGCATTGTGCTGGATACCAAGCACTTTACCCTCCGCACCGGGGGCCGGACCTTTGAGGCGGCGGCTTTCCTTCGCCGGGCGGGGGCCGACACGGCGGACGTGCAGCGGCTGTTCCAGGGAGATTTGGAAGGTATGGTGTCCAAGTATGACGTGATCCGCCAGGCGGAGCTGTACCGGCCGGACGTGGCTCTGGCCGTGGTGGGTCAGGACGGCGTGGACCGGGTGGCCGCCGCCCAGGCGGCGGACGAGCTTTTGACCCTCAAGGGAGTCAAGGCCTCCTTCGTAGTGTATCGCAGCGGGTCGGCCATCCAGATGAGCGGCCGGTCCCTGGGAGAGATCAACGTCCAGGTGATTCTGGAGGCCCTGGGCGGCGGCGGCAACTCCGCCACCGCCGGGGGGCGGATTGAGAACGGGGACATCCTGGACGTGCGGGAGAGGCTGACCCAGGCCATCGACGCCTATTTTGAAAAGTAGGGAGGCCGTCATATTGAAGTTTTTAAAGACCTACGCCATGTGCCTAGTGGTTTCGGAGGTATTCCTATTTTTCGGCGGGTGGATGCTGTTTGATTTTCAGGGGCACCCCTTCCGCACCTTCGCAGCCATTGCGCTTTTGCTGGCGACTCTCATTTCCGTGTGGGAGTCCCAGGAAGGACGGATAGACGCTTTGGAAAAACGAGTCCGGGATCTGGGGGAACAAGTCTGGACCCTGGAAAATCCAGGACATGTAAAAGATTCAGAAAATAAGGAGTAATGCGCAATGAAAGTCATTTTACAGCAGGACGTAAAGGGCCAGGGCAAGAAGGGCCAGATGGTGGAGGTCTCCGAGGGCTACGCCCGGAACTTCCTCCTGCCCCGGAAGATCGCCGTGCCCGCCACGGCGGACGCCATCAACACCATGAACCTGAAAGAGAAGGCCAAAAAGGCCGAGGAAGCCCGCCAGAAGGCCCTGGCGGAGGATACCGCCGAAAAGCTCAAAGAGTGCATGGTGAAGCTCACCGCCCGGGCGGGCGCGGGCGGCAAGCTCTTCGGCGCCGTCACCACCAAGGAGATCTCCGAGGGGCTCCAGAAGCAGTTCGGCATTGACATCCCCAAGCAGAAGCTGGTGCTGGAGGAGCCCATCAAGGCCTTCGGCAATTACGAGGTCAAGGCCCGGCTGGGCTTTGAGGTGACCGCCACCGTCTACGTATCCGTGTTCGAGGAAAAATAACGCCCGCTCCGGGCGGCTTTGAGGGAGGCGGCTCGCCATGGCAAATGAAGACCTGCTCCTGCGCCAGATGCCCCACAGCCTGGAGGGGGAGCAGGCGGTCCTGGGGTCTATGCTCATTGACCCGGACTGCGTGAAGTACGTGATGGACCGGCTCCGGCCCGGGGATTTCTACCTCCGGCAGAACCGGGAAATTTTTGAAACCATTTTCAGCATGTTCTCCTACGCCCGGCCCATCGACGGGATCACCGTCTTTGAGGAGATGCAAAAGTCCGGGCTTACCGACGAGAACACCCGCTCGTACCTTGCCCAGCTGATGGAGATTACCCCCACCAGCGCCAATGTCATGGAATATGCCGCCATTGTCCGGGACAAGGCGCTGCTCCGCTCCGTTGCCCAGGCGGCGGGGGAGATCACCGCCCTGGTTCAGGAGGGCATGGGGGAGGCCGGGGAAATCCTGGAGGCGTCGGAGCAAAAGATCTATGCCATCCGCCGGGGCCAGAGCGCCCAGGAGATGGTGCCCTTGCGGAACGTCCTCCCCGATGTACTGGACCGCCTCAGCGAGATGAGCGAGCACGAAAACCACCTGCCGGGCCTGTCCACAGGCCTTTCCGCCATCGACCAGAAGATCACGGGCCTGAACAAATCCGACCTTATTCTCCTGGCGGCCCGGCCCGGCATGGGGAAAACCTCCCTGGCGCTGAACGTGGCGCTGAATGTAGCCAAGGGCGGAAAGACCGTGGCGGTGTTCTCCCTGGAAATGTCCCGGGAGCAGCTGGCCACCCGGCTCCTCAGCTCGGAGGCACTGGTGGAGAATAACCGGCTTCGCACCGGCCTTCTCCGGGAAACGGACTGGGAGAAAATCGCCGGGGCCGCCACGGTGCTGAACCGGCTGAACGTGCTGATCGACGACAACCCCCTGCTGTCCGTGGCGGATATGAACGCCAAATGCCGCCGTTTGGACGGGTTGGCCCTGGTGGTAGTGGATTACCTCCAGCTGATGACCTCCGCCGGGGGGAACAACCGGGGCGAGAACCGCCAGCAGGTGGTGTCCGACATGTCCCGGATGCTGAAAATCATGGCCAAGGAGCTGAATGTCCCTGTTATCTGCCTGAGCCAGCTGAGCCGCGCCAATGAGAAGCGGGACGACAAGCGGCCTATGCTCTCGGACCTCCGGGAGTCCGGCGCCATTGAGCAGGACGCCGACATCGTGCTGTTCTTGTATCGGGACGATTATTACAACGAGGATTCGGAAAAGCACAACATCGCCGAATGCATCGTGGCGAAGAACCGTCACGGTGAAACCGGCAAAGTGGAGCTCCGCTGGATGCCGGAGTACACCCAGTTCTCCACTCTGGACAAGCGCTATGACGGCGAGGACTGAGCTTTTGGAGCGGACCCCCGGAGCCGTCCTGCCGGAGCGGGGGGAGAGGGTCCTCTGCGCCGTCTCCGGGGGGCTGGATTCCATGTGTCTCCTGCACATGCTGGACGCGTGGTGCAGGGAACGGGGCGGGCTGCTGACCGCCGCCCACTTTAACCACCGGCTCCGGGGCGAGGCGGCGGACCGGGACGAGGCATTTGTCCGGGGAAGCTGTGAAAAATGGGGCATCCCGCTGGCCGCGGGCCGGGAGGATGTCCGGGCATACGCCAAACAAGAGGGACTTTCCATCGAGGAAGCCGCCCGGAATCTGCGCTATGCGTTTTTACGCCGGACGGCGGCGGCGGGGAGATGCAAACGGATTTACACCGCCCACCACGCCGGAGACAATGCTGAAACCGTCCTGCTGAACCTGATCCGGGGGACCGGACTCACAGGTTTGACGGGTATGGAGTGGGAGCGGGAGGGGCTTTGCCGCCCTTTGCTGAATGTGACCAGGGAGGAGCTGGAGGCATACGCCCTCCAATGGGATATCCCGCATATGGAGGACGAAACCAACGCCGACCCGGAGGCTGCCGCCCGGAACCTTCTGCGGCTCCAAGTGATGCCGCTCTTGAAAAAGCTGAATCCCCGGGCGGTGGAGCATATCGGCCAAACCGCCGGCCGGCTCCGGGGGGTGGACGCTTCCCTGGAGGCGGAGGCCGCCGCCCGTACCGCCCGCGCGGAGGCCCGGGAGGGCCGGGTGACTTTGTCCATGGACGCGCTGGCAGAGGCTCCGGCGGTGGTCCGGCCCCGAATGCTGCTGCGGCTGTTCGACC
>CAJTSM010000005.1:6416-46593 GCA_910578935.1 uncultured Oscillibacter sp.
GGAGAGCCCGGCGGTCACCGTGGGCCCCTGTGTGCCGGGAGAGCGCTTGACCCTTCCGGGAAGCCGGGGGGCCCGAAGCGTAAAGCGGCTTTGTCTGGACGGTCATATCTCCCTGGCGGAGCGGGACCGTCTGCCCGCCGTGTACGTGGATGGAATTCTGGCCGCCGTGTGGCGGCTGGGTGTGGATACGGCTTTTGCGCCGGGGGGCGGAGAACCCTGCCGGTTTATCAAAATTGAGAAAACAGAAAAACAGATTGAGGAGGACGGACATGATGCGCAGTGAAATGAAGCAAGATATCCTGAAGGTGCTGGTGACCGAGGAGGAGCTGAAGACCCGGGTGGCCGAACTGGGCGAGGAGCTTTACGAGAGGTTCCAGGGGAAAAAGCCGCTGTTTCTAGGGGTTTTAAAGGGCAGCTTCGTCTTTATGACGGACCTGGTCCGCGCCTGCCAGCTTAAGAGCGACGTGGAGTTTATCGCCGTCAGCTCCTATGGAAATTCCACGGCCACCTCCGGCCGGGTGCAGATTGACCATGACCTCCGGCAGGACATCACCGGGCGTCACCTCATCATTGTGGAGGATATCCTGGACTCCGGAAATACCCTGGCCTTTTTGAAGGAGTACTTTTTGACCAAGGGCGCGGCGTCCATCACGATTGTCACCCTGCTGGACAAACCCGCCCGGCGGGAGAAGGCTATCACCGCCGACCTCTCCGGCTTCACAGTGCCGGATGAGTTCGTGGTGGGTTACGGGCTGGACTACGCCCAGATGTACCGGAATATCCCCTACATCGGCGTGCTCAAGCCGGAGGTCTACGCCGGGAAGTAACGCCCTGCTGTCATGGGACAGCCTAAAGGAGGAAAGCCGTCATGCCCAAGCAAAACCGTATATCCAGCCTCAGCTTTTTGCTGCTGGGGCTGGTGATCCTGATATGTCTGAGCTGGATTTGGCAGCTGAACGGTGAGAACGAACGGATTGAGTTCTCCCAGGTGGAGCAGCTGTTCCGGCAGGAGAAGGTGGAGTCCTTTGTCATCCGGGACAACATCCTGCTGATGACGCTGCGGGGGGAGCCGGAGGGCCGGAACACCCTGCGCTATGAGCTCTATGATTTCGGCCTGTTCTACGACAGCCTCAGTGAGCTGGTAGAGGAGCAGGCCGCCCGGGGGATTATCGTCTCCTACGATTACCAGCAGGACCACTCCACGAACTGGCTGGAGATTTTGCTGCCCTGGATTTTGACGGCGCTGCTGATCGGGGGCATGTGGTATTTTCTCATGCTTCGAAACCAAGGCGGCGGCATGGGAGCGGACCGTATGGCCCGGTTCGGCTCCGCCCGGACCCGAGTCCTCTCGGAGAAGGATAAGAAAGTCCGCTTCGAAGATGTGGCGGGGGCGGATGAGGAGAAGGAGGAGCTCCGGGAGGTTGTGGAGTTCCTCCGGGACCCCAGGCGGTTTATCTCCCTGGGCGCCCGCATTCCCAAGGGCGTTCTTCTGGTGGGCCCTCCGGGCACGGGCAAGACCCTGCTGGCCAAGGCCGTGGCCGGGGAGGCCGGAGTGGGCTTTCTCTCCATTTCCGGCTCCGACTTTGTGGAGCTGTACGTGGGCGTGGGGGCGTCCCGGGTCCGGGACCTCTTTGAACAGGCGAAAAAGACCTCTCCCGCCATTGTGTTCATTGATGAGATCGACGCCGTGGGCCGCCAGCGGGGCACCGGCGTGGGCGGCGGCCATGACGAGCGGGAGCAGACGCTGAACCAGCTCCTGGTGGAGATGGACGGCTTTGCCGCCAACGAGGGCGTGGTGGTTCTGGCGGCCACCAACCGCTCGGATGTGCTGGACCCTGCTTTGCTGCGGCCGGGGCGCTTTGACCGGCAGATTTATGTGGGCCTTCCGGATATCAAGGGCCGGGAGGGCATTTTGAAGATTCATGCCAAGGACAAACCCCTGGCGGATGATGTGAACCTGCGGCAGCTGGCCCAGGGTACCGCCGGATTTACCGGGGCGGACCTGGAAAACCTGGTGAACGAAGGGGCCTTGCTGGCGGCCCGGAAGGACCGGGATTATATTACCATGGAGGATCTTCGGGAGGCGGAGATCAAGGTGATCGCGGGCCCCGAGAAGAGAAGCCGGGTTATTTCCAAGCATGAGCGGGAGCTGACTGCCTGGCATGAGGCGGGGCACGCCGTAGTGATGGAAACCCTGCCGGAGCATGACCCGGTAAATCAAATCACCATTGTTCCCAGGGGACAGGCGGGAGGCATGACGATTGCCCTGCCGGAGGAGGACCGCACCTTCCTTTCCAAGCGCTATATGGAGGACCGGATCGTGGCTCTTCTGGGGGGCCGGGTGGCGGAAAAACTGTGCCTGGGGGACATTTCCACCGGGGCCGGAAACGACATCCAGCGGGCAACGGATATTGCCCGGAAGATGGTGGCGGTATACGGCATGAGCGAAACCATCGGCGCTGTGGCGTTTGAAGGCGGGCATGACGAAGTGTTCATCGGCCGGACCATGAGCCAGGGCCGGAGTTACTCCGAGGCCGTGGCGGCCCAGATCGACGAAGAGGTCCGCCGGGTGGTGGACGAAGCCGGCCGCCGCTGTGAGGAGATCCTGACGGAAAAACGGGCCGTTCTGGACGCCGTGGCGGCTTACCTTCTGGAGAATGAAACCATGGAGCGGGCCGCGTTTCTGGAGGTGTTTTCCGGAAATGCGCCGGAACCTCCGGCGGAACGGAGCGCGGAAAAATAAAGGAAGGCCGGGAGTTTTCAGCTCCCGGCCTTCCTTTGTTCTGTCAGTCAAATTAAACCCTGAGACAGCATGACGTCGGCCACCTTCATAAAGCCGGCGATGTTGGCGCCCAGCACCAGGTCGCCGGGCTTGCCGCACTCTTCGGCAGCGGTGTAGATATTGTGGAAGATGCTGGTCATGATGGTCTTCAGCCGCCGGTCCACTTCTTCAAAGCTCCAGGCGTAGCGCATGGAGTTCTGGCTCATCTCCAGGCCGCTGGTGGCGACGCCTCCGGCGTTGGCGGCCTTGGCGGGGGCGAAGAGAATCCCGGCGTGCTGGAACTCTTGGATGGCCTCCGGGCGGCAGGGCATGTTGGCTCCCTCCGCCACGGCGAGGCAGCCATTTTTCACGATGGTCTTGGCAATTTCCCCGTCGATCTCGTTCTGTGTGGCACAGGGCAGGGCGATGTCGCAGGGTATGGTCCAGATGCCCCGGAAGCCGTCGGCGTAGGTGCTGCCGGGGACCCGGTCCGCATACTCCTTGATGCGGCCCCGATGGCCCAGCTTGATGTCCTTTACCACGTCCAGGTCGATGCCTTTGGGGTCGTGGATATAGCCGTTGGAGTCGCTGAGAGCCACGACCTTGGCGCCCAGCTGGGTTGCCTTCTGGCAGGCGAAGATCGCCACGTTGCCGCTGCCGGAGATGACCACCGTCTTGCCCGCAAAGCTGTCGTTTTTCATCTTGGACAGCATCTCTGCGGTCAGGTAGCACAATCCGTAGCCGGTGGCCTCCGTGCGGACCAGGGAGCCGCCAAAGCTGAGGCCCTTGCCCGTCAGTACCCCGGCGGCGTAAGTCCCCCGGACCCGGCGGTACTGTCCGAAGAGGTAACCGATTTCCCGGGCCCCTACGCCGATGTCCCCGGCGGGCACGTCCACAAATTGGCCGATGTGCCGCTGAAGCTCCGTCATGAAGCTCTGGCAAAAGCGCATGACCTCTTCGTCGCTCTTACCCTTGGGATCGAAGTCGCTGCCGCCCTTGGCCCCGCCCATGGGCAGGGTGGTGAGGCTGTTTTTGAGAATCTGCTCGAAACCCAGGAATTTTAAAATAGAAAGGTTGACGGTGGGATGGAACCGGAGTCCTCCCTTATAAGGGCCGATGGAGGAGTTGAACTGGACCCGGTAGCCCCGGTTCACATGGACCTGGCCCCGGTCGTCTACCCAAGGCACCCGGAAGGTGATGACCCGCTCCGGCTCCACAAAGGTTTCCACAATCCCTTTTTTCTCATACTCGGGGTGCCGGTCGATGATCTGGTCCAGGCTCTCCAGAAACTCCAGCACTGCCTGGTGAAATTCTTTTTGATCCGGGTCCCTGGTGACCACCTGGGTGTAGACACGCTGTAGATACTCGCTCTTCAACATAAAATCGCCCCTTTGTCCGGCCCTGTCCGCCAATCCCATGAAATGCTCCCCGCGGAGGGACGCTGTTTTATGGGACAATGGCGTGAAGGAGGGCCGGGAATTTTCCTCTTTTATAGAATATAGGAAAACCGGGAAGCTGCACAAGAAATAAATTTCCTAAAATCCGGGGAAAATTTTCGCCGGTTTAAAGCGAATATCACCAAAGCGCCGCCCACAGGGCGGCACCTTGGTGAAGTTTTTCACAGAGTGAAAGGTTAGTTTCTTTTGAATAACGCAGAAAACCGTTCTCCGTGATTTTCACACCGGGAAAGGCGGCTGCGCGCTGAGCGGCGCCTGCGGGTGTAATCCGCCTTTTTTCTGCCGGGCCGGGTGTCCGCGTTTCTCCGCTGCGTCATTGATAAAAGCGATGGCAGCCGATGGTCTGCCGGTAGGTGCGGCTGGCGTTGATCCAGGTCCCCTGGGAGAGGGCGGGGGCAAAGAAATAAAGGGCGTCCCCCACCGTGTTCTCCCCGGCCAAAGCCCGGCGGGCCGCCTCCAGAGACAGCTCCGTGGGTTCATTGGCCACGGTGCCGTTGGCCACCGGTTCGAACTGCACGCCGTTCTCATCGTCAAAGACGACCTCCGGTATACTGTCCGGGAAGTCTTCGCTGGACACCCGGTTCAATACCACATTGCCAACGGCGATCTGGCCCTCCAGAGGCTCTCCGCCGCTTTCGGCGTGAATGATGCGGGAGAGCCAGTAGTAATCCATGGCGTTGTACTCCGCGTTGGGGGAAGTGACCGCCGCCCCGTCCAGCCAGGGGTCCCACTGGACGTGTCCGCCCAAGGCCTCCGCCGTGAGGCGCAGGGGAACATAGGTCCGGCCATCCACCACGTCCACGACACAAGGGTAGCGCTTGCCATTGATGGTCAGGACGCCGCCGTCCGGGTCGGCAGAGAGAGACGCCTCTTCGGAGACGGCCCGGGCGGCGGACCCGTCCCACCAGATGTCCCAATCCCCCAGAGCCTCCAACAGTTCCCGCAGAGGCGCGTAAGCCGTGCCTTGTTCCACATAGGCGGAGGTTTCCAAATGTCTGCCGTCCACCTGGAGGCTGGCGGGCCGGGCGGCGTGGACGGGAAGGCACAGGGCCGCGGCGGCGAGAAGTCCGCATAAGAGCTTTCGTTTCATAGGTTTCCTTACGTTTCCTTTCTTGTGTGGAGTTCACCAAACAGGATACCGGAAACGAAGGCCGGAGACAACCCTCAAAATCTGGCGGGAGAGGGAGGAGCTGGAAAAGGCGCGGGGAACCGGATCTCCCGGCTCCCCGCGCCCTATGCCTATTTTGACTGAGCCCGCAGGCGGAGCTGTTCCTCCGTCACGTCGTAGGCCGCCTGAGCCCAGCGGTCCACCGGCCGGTCCACCGGCAGGGTCTTTCCGCGGCGGGCGTAGATGGCGGCGGCCGCCGTCTCCAGCAGTTTGGGGTTTTTCACCAGCAGCGGGCCCGTGAGCTGAGAGGCGAAGACGTTCTTCCAGTGGAAGCCCTCCGGCCCCCCCTCCTTCTCGTTGCCAAAGCCCAGGTCCAGTCCGGTCAGCAGCGGCGTCTCCACGCCGGTGACTACGCCGCATTTGTTCATAAAGCCCACCACCGCTTCGGGATAGAGGCCCGTGTGGCCGTATACATCCCCGACGATGCGGCGTTTGCCGTGTTCTGTGGTGAAGGAGGCCAGGCCAAGGCCCTCATAGGAGCTGCCGTCCGCCTCTTTCACGCTTTTTCCAATAAGGTCCATGGCCGTCCCGGCAAAGAGCATGGGGGCACAGTCTTGCGCGGCGGCTTTCAGCGCCTCCCTGTAGCGGGCGAAGTCCGGCATAGCCGCCCGGGCGCTGCGCTCCGTGCCCGCGCCCATGTAGAAGAAATCCCCGCGGGCGGCGTCCGTCCCGCCGCCGGGGAGGACTGTCTCCACGGTGACGCCGCAGTCCAGGCGCTCCAGATACCGCTTCAAGGCCAGCACATTGGCCCGGCTTCCGTAGAGGTCCATCAGGTCCGGGTAAAAGTGGATGATCCGCACGTCCATGCCTCACGCCTCCTTTTCCACACGGCTGAGAATTTTGTCCCGGTCGGAGAAACAGGTGACCACGAACAGCTCCTCGTCCCCATTGCTTTTCAGCTCCGCCGCCGCGGCGGCGATGTCCGGCTCCACGGACCAGTTCTCCACTTCCGTGTAGGAAAACCGCTCCGCCAGATCATTGCAGTACCGGCCCGCCAGCACCACCCGTTTCACATGGGGAGCGTTCAGCTGGTCGAAATCAATGTCCCAGAGCCAGCTGGTTTCGCTGGTAAAATACTTCCGGCTTACCGCGTCTACAATGACCAGGACGGTGCAGTCCTTCCCCGATGCGGCGATATAGCGAAGATTCGTGTCGTAGGCGATGGAGTTCTCGTGTTTGCTGGTCAGCAGGGTTCCGTGGCGGGCCCCCAGATGGAAGGTCTGCATCCGGCCGTTTTTCAGCAGGTAGTGGCTGAGGACGGCGGCGGCGGTTTCGCCGGATACGCCGGCGCAGCGGCAGGCGGCATAAGCCGCCAAAATGTTATAAATATTATAAATGCTGCGGAAGGCCAAGGCGATGTTTACCTCGCCGTCAATGGTGACCTGGGCGTTTTCCAGGTCCACAGACGTGACGGTGTAATCCGTAGCGGGCTTTTTATGGCCGCATTTCGTACAGCGGTAGGCCCCGATCTGGTTATAGTGCACGTAGTCATACTCCATGGGAGCACGGCATACCGGGCAGTAGGCCCCGTCGTGATAGACCCCTGTGGGCGCGCCGGTGGACACGGAGCACTTGTCCAGGCCAAACCACTTCACTCTCTCCCGCCCCTGGGCGAAACAGGAAGACAGGGGGTCGTCGGCGTTCAGGATCAGCTCCGTCTCAGGGTGGAGGGCCGGGAGGATGGAGTCGTAGACCCATTCCGGATGCCCGTTCCGGGTGAGCTGGTCCCGGTAGAGATTGGTAATGACAAACTCCGTGGGGTGGAAGAATTGAAAGGTGCGGGCGGCGTAGCGCTCATCGGATTCGATGAGGAGTACGTCCGCCTTCACTTTTCCGCCCAGGGAGGCGTGAGTCAGCACCAGGGTGGTCACACCCTCGATCTGGTTGGAGCCCTCCTCGTTGTAGACCACGGTTTTTCCGTCCGCCCGAAGGATGGCGGCAATCATCTCCACGGTGGAGGTCTTGCCGTTGGAACCGGTAACGGCGATGACGTGCTCCGGCAGCTCCACCTGCCGGAGAATGTCCGGACAGATTTTCAAGGCGAACTTTCCCGGCATAGAGCTGCCCTTGCCGATCAGCTTTCCAACAGCCCGGCCAAGTTTACAGATTAGGATGGCTAAAAATTTTCTCACCGTCTCCTCCGATCCGCCTCGTAGTTCTCCCGCAGTTCCGCGAAGGCGCGGATGGGAGCGCCGTCGGTGTTCTGGAATTTCATGGGCAGGGCAAAAAACAAGAAGTCCTTCCGTCCCCGGACTTTTTTCAGACACAGGTTCTCAATGCTCACCACGCCGTCCTTCAGCAAAATGTGGTGGACGGGCAGGTGGGTGTCCGACATCCGGTCGATGCTGATTGCGTCGGTGCCCACGCCCTTGAGGCCCCGGGACACCAGGTATTTCGCCGCCGCCTCGTCGGGGACGGGGAAACTGTCCTCCAGGAAGCCCTCCGTCCCCCAGTGGTCCTCCCAGCCGGTGTAGAACAGGATGAAGTCCGCGCAGTGGATGGCCTCGTAGTTGGACCGGAGGAATTCCTCCGTGATGACGGGACCCTCCCCGGACACGTCCAGCACCGTGGCCCGGCCGGAGAACTGAGACATGGGCATGTCGTCCAGGGTTCGTCCATCCTGTAAAAGGTGGGCGGGGGCGTCCATGTGGGTGCCGGTGTGAGAGGAGAACGCCAGCAGGGTTTCCCGGAACCCGTCCCGGGTGAGGGTACAGGCGGGGGAGAGGCTGGGGACCGGCGTGCCGGGGTAGATGGGAATCTCCGGGGTAATGGTGTGGGTCATGTCGATCAGCATAGGTCGTTGCTTCCTTTCCAATCAGTATTGACAGCTTTTGAGGTTTGAAAACGCGCTGATCTTATGTTTCCAAGAAGATCATCAGTGCGGCGACATCCGCCGGGGACACCCCGGAAATCCGAGACGCCTGTCCCAAATCCAGGGGGCGCACCGCCGCCAGTTTTTCCCTGGCTTCCAGCCGGAGGCCCTGAATTTGGCTGTAGTCCAGACCGGCCGGCAGGCGGTGAGAGGCCATCTTCCGGAAATCTTCCACCTGTTTTTCCTGGCGGCGGATATAGCCCTCGTACTTCACGGAGATTTCCACCTGTTCCCGCACCTCCGGGGGCAGATCCGGCCGGCCGGGGTCGAAGGGGGCCAGCTCGTCATAGTGAATCCGGGGCCTTCTCAACAGCGCGTCCAGGGGACAGCCCCCGGCTGCGTCCGCCGTGTCCTTGGAGGCCAGGAAGGCCGCGAGCGACGGGGAGGGGGAGGCGCCCGTATGGCGCAGGCGCTTGATCTCCCGGTCTACAGAGGCGTACTTTTCCTCCACGGCCCGGAGGCGTTCCTCCGGGACCAGACCGATGTCATAGCCCCGCCGCGTCAGGCGCAGGTCCGCGTTGTCCTGCCGCAGCAGCAGCCGGTACTCGCTCCGGGAGGTCATGATCCGGTAAGGCTCGCCGGTGCCCTTGGTCACCAGGTCGTCGATCAGGGTTCCGATGTAGCTCTCCGCCCGGGAGAGGATGAAGGGCTCCTGCCCCCGAAGCTTCCGGACGGCGTTGACCCCGGCCACGAAGCCCTGGACCGCCGCCTCCTCATAGCCGGAGGAGCCGTTGAACTGCCCCGCGCCGTAAAGGCCGGGGACAGCCTTGACCTCCAGCGTGGGGCGGAGGGCCAGCGGGTCGACGCAGTCATATTCAATGGCGTAAGCGGGCCGGGTCATGACGGCCCGGCGGAGCCCCGGCACGCTGTGGAGCATCCGAATCTGCACATCCTCCGGCATGGAGGAGGAGAAGCCCTGAATGTAAACCTCCTCGGTGTCCAGGCCCATGGGCTCCACGAAAAGCTGGTGCCGGAGCTTGTCCGGGAAGCGGACGATTTTCGTCTCGAAGGAGGGGCAGTACCGGGGCCCCACGCCTTCGATCAGGCCGGAGTACATGGGGGCCCGGTCCAGGTTTTCCTGGACGATGCGCTTTGTCTCCTCCGTGGTCCAAGTGAGGTGGCAGACGGCCCGGTTCTCCGGCGGATCTTTGGTGGAGTAGGAGAAAGGGACGGGCAAGCCGTCGCCGGGCTGGACCTCCATCTCTTCAAAGTCCACGGTCCGGGCATTGACCCGGGGGGGCGTGCCGGTCTTGAAGCGGCGGAGGGGGAGGCCCAATTTCAGCAGGGATTGCGTCAGCCGCGTGGCGGCGTGCATTCCGTCGGGGCCGGAGTCCTCCACCCATTCGCCCACAATCGTCCGGCCCGTCAAATAGGTCCCCGTGGCTAAAATCACGGCCCGGACGGCGAAGACCGCCCCGGTAGCCAGGACCACGGCGGACACCGCGCCGCCCTCTGTGCGGACCTCCACCACTTCCCCCTGGCGGACCGTGAGGTGTTCCTGCCGCTCCAGGGCGTGTTTCATGCGGCCCTGGTATTTCCGGCGGTCCGCCTGGGCCCGGAGGGACCAGACGGCGGGGCCTTTGCCCTTGTTCAGGAGGCGGTACTGGATGCAGCACTCGTCGGCGGCCCGGGCCATCTCGCCCCCCAGGGCGTCCAGCTCCCGGACCAGATGGCCTTTGCCGGTGCCGCCGATGGCGGGATTACAGGGCATGTTGCCCACGGCGTCCAGGTTGATCGTGAAAACGATGGTTTCCAGCCCCAGACGGGCGGAGGCCAGGGCGGCTTCAATACCGGCGTGGCCGGCGCCGATGACGGCGATGTCAAATGTTCCGGCTTGAAATTCTTGCATGGCGGGCTCCTGTCAATTCCCCTCCTTTAGGGGGGGTGTACTCGCCCTTGCGGGCGGGGCGGGGTGGTCAGCAGCTGTCTTGATAGCTGGTGCAATGCACCCTCCATGTCGTCGGGGCGAAATCCGTTCTGTTCCGCAGCCGCCTAGCGGCGACGGCTCCACGGCACTCCTTTGCCCCTCCTCTCCCCACCGCGCGGGGCGCGGCGGGGGCCCCTTTTTTGCGAAAAGAGACTGCGTCCTAAGACGCGTGTCGGAGGCCAACCGCCGCAAAGCGGCGGCTCTTAGGCCGCAGACGAATGCGCCGTGCACGGTGTAAGAGAGAAAACAGGGGCGCGGCTGGGGTACAGACCGTTTGATACGCAAGTCTTCGGGCCGCGGCGTGGATTGAGCGGGGGGTTTGGCAGTCGATGCAAGGCCTGTCCGGTCCTCCTCGCTGCCGCTAAGTTGGCGGTTGGAAGAGGAAATCACCCTGTGGGGCGTTTCTCCGGGCCTGCCTTTTGACCGGTAGACCACCCTGAGGGGCCCGCACCCCTGTGCGGGCCATTCCCTCCGGGCTTGTCCTTTGATCGGTAGAACTTATCCCCGATGGGCATACCGGTTCTCCGTCCGGCCCATGAGCCAGTCCACGGAGACGTCGTAATAGTCGGCAATGCGCAAGAGCTTTTCATATCTCGGGAAAGTGCCCAACTCCATGTCCTGATAGCCCCGCATGGAAATGCCGATTTCCGCCGCGACGGCGGGCTGGGACATATGCACTTCCTTCCTCAACATTTTAATCTTTTCAAAATAATCCATAGCTCCCCCTTGACATAGCACAACTACGTGTGGTATTATGAATCATACAAAAAATTGAATGAAGCGAGGTGCTCGTTGTGACCGAGATCCCCCAGATTGTCGAAGATCTGTACGACCAGCTGGTCATGATTCCCGACGAGAAGGACTGGCCGGACTACCTGGGCGGCAATCCCGCCGTCGCGTATAAATTGTACTCCTTTTATTACGGCCTCCGGGCGGGTTACCAGCTGGCGGACGCCCTGCGGGAGGAGCCCTTTACTCCTTCTGAAGAATGAGCAGGGCCACC
The DNA here is from genome assembly GCA_910578935.1 of uncultured Oscillibacter sp. Classification (GTDB taxonomy): domain Bacteria; phylum Bacillota; class Clostridia; order Oscillospirales; family Oscillospiraceae; genus Oscillibacter. The sequence goes on from CAJTSM010000005.1 coordinate 17,605, forward strand.
TCCGGGCGGTTGAACAGGCGGAAGCTGGGGCCCGTGTTCCCCAACCCCCGGGTGACAAACAGCGTAGAGCCGTTTTTCTCATACAGCCCCGCCGTGTAAGAGGGAAACAGCGTCCGGTCCGTGGACACCAGCCCGTCGGTAAAGGGCAGGCGGATCACGCCGCCGTGGCCGTGGCCGGAGATCACCAGGTCCGCCCCCAGCCGGCTGTACTGGTCCGGAAAGTAATTGTTCCGGTGGGCCAGCAGCATCCAGAAGGCGTCCTCCCCGTAAGCGGCCCGGAGCTCCTCCGCCACCGTCTCCGGGGACTTCTGGTCCGCGTAGCCGTTGGGATCGTCAATGCCCGCCAGAACCGCCGTGTCCCCGTTCCGCTCCAGTGTTACGAACCGGTTGGACAGCACCGTCACGCCCTGGGCCTCCAGGGCTTCTTTTAATTCAGGCACATCTCCCAAGGCCCACTCATGATTTCCCGTGACGTAGTAGGTAGGGGCGATGGCCGTCAAGCCCGCCGCCGTCTCCTCTGCGTAGTTCTCCGGAACATCCCGGAAGGCGTCCAGCAGGTCCCCCACAAGAAAGATGTAGTCCGGCTCCTGGGCCTCCACGGCCTCCAGGAGCGGTTTGTTTTTTTCGCCGAAAAACGTGGAGTGCAGGTCCCCCAGCACCACGACCCGGCATCCGTCGAAGCCCGGGGGCAGGTCCCGAAAGGAGGGGGAGAACGCTTCCGTCTGAAGGGCCGTGTTGCCCCACCAGACATAGAGCCCCGCCAGGACGGTCAGGGCGAGCAGGAACAGCAGCCCCCGGCCCCGGCGGCGGCGCGGTTTGGAACGCCTTTCCATAGACACCTCCATACCGGAAAACGGCGGCAATACCACAATGAAAACAGTATAGCACAGGGAGTATTTCCCTGGCGAGAGAAAAAATACACAAAGAAGGGGAATGGGATACAGAAAACTTCGTGCGCACCGCCGCCGAAAGGACGACCTTAAGGCGGGATGACGAAACTTGCCGGAGGTATTGTGAAAAAATTATGAAATACAGAAAATTCCTCTTGCATTATGTCAACAGATGTGGTATTCTTTTTACAGATATTTCAAGAGAGGAGACTATAGACATGAAATTGTTTTCACAAGCATTACCGGACGATTTGGACGACATGATCTTTCTGGATGAGCCTTGGACTCACAGCGATCGCTGAAAACCGGAAGCCACGCCGTCGGCGTGGATTTTTCTTTTTCTGCGAATCGGGCTTCCGCCCGTTGACGATATGAACCCGGACCCGCCGCCGGTATAGCGGCTGCCGCAATTCCATATTGACTCGTTGAGAAACAAAAGGCAGTAAGGCCCGTCCCATAAAGTGGGGCGGGTTTTTCCATGTCCTACCAGATGATGTGGAATACGCCTAAAAACCGGCCGAAAAATCGTGGATTTTATGGAAAATTTTCGTGGCGTTTTTCGACCGGATATGATACATTTGTGTTAAGAGAAGTAAGAACTTGTATTCACAATTGGGAAATGCCGGATCGGCGGGAATTTTTCCCGCCAGACCAGGAAAAGCGACGCAGCATGACGGAGAAAAGACCGCTTAGACGGCGCTCAGCGGCAGTGAATACAGGTTCTAAAAAAGCCCCTGGGGCGGACCGGCCATTTCCCGGGGCTTTGGAGAGGAAAAGCCGGGGGAAAGGAGGGTGCTCTCATGCGCAGGATGATTGCCGTGTTTTTGCCGGCGCTGCTGCTGGCTGGCTGCGCCGCGCCTGTTGAAGAGAATTCCCCCGTTTCCGCGCCTGCCCCGGCGGTGCGGGTGGAACGGATGAGCTCCTCCATGGTGGAAGCCTCGGCCCGGCCGCTGCTGGAGGCGGAAGTCTTGGCCGCCTATGAGCGGGCCCAACGGGTTTACGGCTGGTTTGACTTGGCTCCTCTGCCTTCTTCCGGTGAGTCTGCCGCCTGGGACGGCGTGATTTACCACCGGGTGGAGATGGAGGGGATTGAGAATCTGGAGGACCTGCGGGCCTATCTGCGGGGCGTCTTTTCTCAAGAGCTGACGGACCGTCTCCTGGATGGGCGCACGGCCCGGATCCAGTACCGGAATATTGAGGGCGCGCTCTATGTCTCTGGAGAGCCTCGGGCCCTGAAGGCCGGAAAGGGCCAGGCCCGGGTGGAGACGGAACAGCTGGAGGACGGCCTGTATTCCGTCAATGTGATGGTGGATCTGCTGGCTGAGGACGGCGAAACCGTGGCGGGACTGGAGAGCTGGTCGTTTCCTTACGCTTTTGTAGAGGACCGGTGGGTTTTTACTGATTTCAGGCTGGTTGCCTGAATCCTATAGAACAAAACACGCCTCCGGACAGAAACTTGTCCGGAGGCGTGCTTTCGTAAATTTTCCTTGATCGAAAAGCAATATGCCTAGATTTGGGGCTGTATTTTTGTCTAATTGTAAGAAATACAACGTTTGCGTAAGAAAGATTGAAGATATCTATTGTAAAAATGTTTTGATATGTTACAATAAGGCCATGGACTCCAGCAAACAAACCAAAAAGGAGGAGAAAATCACATGGAAAATCTGTTTTGGATCGGCTTTGTCGGTGCGCTTGTCGCCGGGATTTTCGCCTTAATTCAGGCGAGAAAAGTCCTTTCTTATTCAGAAGGGAGCGAAAAAATGCGCAAAATCGCGGCTAATATCCGCGCTGGCGCAAACGCTTACTTAAAACAGCAGTATACAACGGTATTCAAGGTGTTTATCGTTGTCTTTATCGTTCTGTTGGTTATCGCATTCGCCACCGGCGGGAAGATGCTCTCTAAATTTACCCCCTTTGCCTTCGTCACCGGCGGCATTTTCTCCATGCTGGCGGGCTTCATCGGTATGAAGATTGCCACCAACTCCAACGCCCGCACCGCTCGGGCCGCCTCCGAGAGCCTGAACAAGGGCCTGCGGGTGGCTTTCTCCTCCGGTTCCGTCATGGGCTTCACCGTGGTGGGCCTGGGGATGCTGGATATCACCCTGTGGTTCTTCCTGCTGCGGTATGCCTTCGGTGTGAATGACCCTGTGGACCTGGGCAACATCATGGTCATGAACGGCATGGGCGCTTCCTTTATGGCCCTGTTCGCCCGGGTGGGCGGCGGCATCTATACCAAGGCCGCCGACGTGGGCGCGGACCTGGTGGGCAAGGTGGAGGCCGGAATTCCTGAGGACGACCCCCGAAACCCCGCCACCATTGCCGACAACGTGGGCGACAACGTGGGCGACGTGGCCGGCATGGGCGCGGACCTCTATGAGTCCTATGTGGGTTCCATTCTGGCTACCTTCGCCTTGGGCGCCGTGGGCGGCTACGGCTGGAAGGGCATGCTGCTCCCCGTGGCCCTGGCGGTCTGCGGCATCGTCTGCTCCATCTTCGGCTCCTTCCTGGTGAAGACCAAGGAGGACGCCACCCAGGAGTCCCTGTTGAAGAGCCTCCGCACCGGCACCTATACCGCCGCCATTCTGGCGGCTGTGCTGGCGGCCCCCCTGACCTACTGTATCCTTGGCAGCTGGGGCGTGTATATCGCCATCCTCTGCGGCCTGATCGGCGGCTGCGCCATCGGCTATTTTACCGAATACTACACCTCCGACACCTATAAGCCCACCCAGGAGCTGGCGGCCGCCTCTGAAACCGGCTCCGCCACCATCATCATCGGCGGCATCTCTTTGGGCCTCAAATCCACCATGACCTCCATCATCATTGTGGCTGTGGCCGTGCTGGTGAGCTATTTTGCCGCCGGCGGCACCGTCCAGATCGTAGACGGCTCCGGCGCTTTCACCAACGCCTTCAACCAGGGCCTGTACGGCATCGGCATTGCCGGTGTGGGCATGCTCTCCACCCTGGGCATCACCCTGGCGACAGACGCTTACGGCCCCGTGGCCGACAACGCCGGCGGCATCGCCGAGATGAGCGGCCTCCCCGAAACCGTCCGCCAGCGGACCGACGCCCTGGATTCCCTGGGCAATACCACCGCCGCCACCGGCAAGGGCTTCGCCATCGGCTCCGCCTCCCTCACCGCCCTGGCCCTGCTGGTCAGCTATGTCAACATTGTTCAGGAAAACACCGATGAGATTTTGAACTTCACCCTCACCAGCCCCACCGTCCTGGTCGGCCTGTTCATCGGCGCGATGCTGACCTTCGTCTTCACTGCCGAAACCATGAACGCCGTGCAGAAGGCGGCCCAGTCCATCGTGGTGGAAGTCCGCCGTCAGTTTAAGGAGATTCCCGGCATTATGGAGTACAAGGCCGAGCCGGACTACGCCTCCTGCGTCGGGCTTTGCACCAAGGGCGCGCTCCATGAGATGGTGACCCCCGCCGTGCTGGCCATTGTGGTGCCCATCGTCACCGGATTGATCCTCGGGCCCACCGGCGTGGTGGGACTGCTGGGCGGCGTGTCCGTTTCCGGCTTCGCCATGGCCGTGTTCATGTCCAACGCCGGCGGCGCCTGGGACAACGCCAAGAAGTACATCGAAACCGGCCACCACGGCGGCAAGGGTTCCGACCAGCACAAGGCCGCCGTCGTGGGCGACACCGTGGGCGACCCCTTCAAGGATACCTCCGGCCCGTCCCTGAACATCCTCATCAAGCTCTGCTCCACCGTGTCCATCGTGTTCTCCGGCTTGATCCTGGCCTTCAACCTGATAAGCTTCCTGTAATGCCCGTTTGAATCTCGTTAAGCTTCCTTCCTCCTTTCCTTTTTTAAAGCGAGAGCCCTCCGCTTCAAGCGGAGGGCTCTCACTTTGTTAGGAAGGCTCCTGTGCCGCTTCTTCTAAATTCAGCAGACGCATCATGGACACTTCGTAGGCCGTCCGTTCCTCCGCCTCTCCGGACTCCAGGACCTTGTGATATGTACGGCTTTGGACCCGGCCCTCCAGGGCCAGGGGGTCCCCTACTTGGAGGCGGCTGGCCTTCACCGCCAGCTGTCCCCATGCGATGACGGGCAGGTAGTCCGCCCGGCCGTAACGCCGGGGAACCGCCAGCATTAAGTCGCAGATGCTCCGCCCCAAGGGGGTGCGGCGGAAAATAGGGGGTTTACACAGCGCGCCGGAGAGGGTGATTTGGTTCTGGGGATCGTCCAGCCCCGGCTGGAGGTCCTGGGCGTAGACCGTCAGCACCAGGCGGCTGCCCACGCCGCTGCGGTTGTTGAAGGAGCGGAGCTGGCCCCGGACGCGGAGGAGCCGCCCCTCTGCCGCCTGGGCGGCCAGTCCCCCGGGCAGCAGCACCGGCAGCAGGTCTGTCTGACCGCTGAGCCGGGGGACTTGGAGATATACGCGGTAAAACTGCGCGCCGTGGTTTTCATGGGACCACTCCGGCTCCCCAAGGACCAGTCCCTCCAGCAGCACTTCATTTCTTGTCGTCATGTTGTCCACCTCTCGGTCGTGATACCGTATCCTATGAGGGGGACAGGAGGGATAGAACCGGAAAAGAGGGAGGAAAACGGAAGCTGCCGCCGTCCGGTTTCGATGAACTGAATCCATGCCTCTTCCCGGGACTTCTCTGCGTATGGTAGCCGGCACAGTTGAAAAAAGCCTAAGGGATTCCTTTCCGCTTTTTGTGCTTGCCTATATACGGCAGCGCCCGCCGGAGAGCAATCGCCTCCGGCGGGCGCTGGCCCGCTGTGCGGGTGGTTCAGATTTTGATCAGCTCGTACTTCCGGGACCCCAGTCCCAGCTTCTCCGCGTGCTCCAGGCAGGACTGCCAATGAGTGTCCGGGTGGGCCGCCTGGAAGACGTCGCCGCACTTGCAGTCGAAGCCTTCGTCAAACAGCACGGAGCCCGGCATCGGGGGCTGGGACACCACCGCGTCGGCGCAGGCCTGGTCCAGGGCCACGGGGTCGAAAGAGGCGAACATGCCTACGTCCGCCGCGATGGGCACGTCGTTTTCCCCATGGCAGTCGCAATTGGGGGAGATGTCCAGCACCAGGGAGACATGGAAACAGGGCCGTCCATCCACCACAGCCTTGGTATATTCGGCGATTTTCTTGTTCAGGATGGTGGGAGCTTCGTCGTAGAGGCAGTCGATGGCGTCCTTGGGGCAGACCGCCAGACAGCGGCCGCAGCCCACGCACTTGTCCTGGTCGATGGACGCCTTGCCGTCCGGGCCAAACTGAGGCGCGCCGTGGGCACAGATTTTGGCACAGGCCTTGCAGCCGATGCACTTCTTTTCCTTTACGAAAGGCTTACCGGAGTTGTGCTGCTCCATTTTGCCCGCCCGGGAGCCGCAGCCCATGCCGATGTTTTTCAGCGCGCCGCCCATGCCCGCCTGCTCATGGCCCTTAAAATGGGTGAGGCTGACGAACACGTCCGCGTCCATAACGGCCCGGCCGATCTTGGCCTCTTTTACGTATTCGCCGCCCTCCACGGGGACGGACACTTCGTCGGTGCCCTTCAGCCCGTCGGCGATGAGAATATGGCAGCCGGTGGAGTAGGGGGTGAAGCCGTTGACATAGGCGGATTCCAGGTGGTCCAGGGCATTCTTCCGCCCGCCTACGTAGAGGGTGTTGCAGTCCGTCAGGAAAGGCTTGCCCCCCTGAGACTTCACCAGGTCGGCCACAGCCTTGGCCCAGTTGGGCCGGAGGTAAGCCAGGTTTCCCGGTTCGCCGAAGTGCATCTTGATGGCGACGAATTTGTCCTCCATATCGATCTCCCCGAATCCGGCGGTCATCATCAGCCGGGCCAGCTTCTGGGGCAGGTTCTCCCGCCAGCTGGGGCAGCGGAAGTCCGCGAAATAGACTTTGGACGTCTCAGACATCATACATTCTCCTTTTCCATAGATGGTTTGAGCCCGGGTTGTTTGGCAAACAGTGTATCACATGAAGTGGGGTTTAAGTCAAGTCCTTTTCCGGCGGGGAGGGAAAAAAGAGTTTTAGCGGTTGTATTTACCGCCCGCTTGTGCTAAACTATAACGGATTATAATATGATGAAAGTATTACCATTGTTGGAGGAGCACGCAATGAAGATCGTTGTGCTGGCCGGGGGCCTTTCCCCCGAGCGGGCTGTTTCCCTGGTGACGGGGACCGGTATTTGCCGCGCCCTGCGGGAGCGGGGCCACCGGGCCATTTTAGTAGATTTGTTTTTAGGGGTGGAGGCGCTTCCGGGGGACCCGGAAACCCTCTTTGACGCGGCGGACGGCCTGTGCCCCGACGCGAAGATTGAAACCACCGCTCCGGACCTGGAGGCCGTCCGGCGGAGCCGGAGGGACCAGAGCCCCCAGGTTTTCGGACCCAACGTGCTGGAGCTGTGCCGGCGGGCGGACGTTGTGTTCCTGGGCCTCCACGGTCAGGACGGGGAGGACGGAAGGGTTCAGGCCACTTTGGAGCTGCTGGGGGTGCCCTATACCGGGTCCGGGTATCTTGCCTCCGGCGTCGCGATGGATAAGGCGGTGGCCAAGCGGATTATGGCCGCCGAGGGTGTCCCAACGCCGGAATGGGGCATACTGGAGTACGGACCGGAGGAGAGCTGCCGGCTGGCCCAGGAACTGCCCATGCCCTGCGTAGTGAAATGCACCACCGGCGGGTCCTCCCTGGGGGTGTTTTTGCCGGAGGACCGGAAGGAACTTCAGGACGCCCTGGTAAAAGTCCGCCGGTTCGGCGGTGAGGTCATTTGGGAAGAACGGATCTATGGCCGGGAGCTGACGGTAGCGGTGCTGGGAAACCGGGCCCTGCCCGCTGTGGAAACCACTCCCGCCGGAAAGGACTTCGACTACGCCGCCAAGTATCAAAAGGGCGGTGCGAGAGAAGTCTGCCCCGCCCCCTTGACGGAGACGGAGGCCGCCGCCGCCGGGGCGCTGGCCCTTCGGGTCCACAAGGCCTTGGGCCTGGCGGTATACTCCCGGACGGACATGATTTTGGACAGAGAGGGAAAGCTCTGGTGCCTGGAAGTCAACTCCCTGCCGGGAATGACCCCCACCAGTTTTGTGCCCCAGGAGGCCGCCGCCGTGGGCATGAGCTATGGCGGGCTGTGCGAGGAGATCGTCCGGCTGTCCCTGGAAATCAAGCGCCGCTGATACATAAAAATAAAGAGAAAGCGCGCCCCATCCGGGGCGCGGGGAGGACGATGGAATGGAGCCCATGACTGCCCGCCAGATTGCCGCCGCCGTGGACGGTGTGTGGCTGAACCCCAGGGAGAATGTCCCCGCCGTCACCGCGGTCTGCACCGACAGCCGCAAGCTGACCCCCGGCTGCCTTTTCCTGCCTTGGGTGGGGGAGCGGTTCGACGGGCATAACTTCATTGATGCGGCTCTGGATAGCGGCGCGGCGGGGTGTCTCTGCGCCCGTAAGCCGGAAGCCCTCCGGGAGGACAAATTCTACATTCAGGTGGCGGACACCCGGCTGGCCCTCAAGGCCCTGGCCTCCGCCTGCCGGAATCAGTTTTCCATTCCGGTGATCCAGATTACCGGTAGCGTGGGGAAGACCACCACCAAGGAGATGGTCGCCGCCGTTTTGGGGACGAAGCTTCGGGTGTGGAAAACGCCGGAGAACTACAACAACGACGTGGGGACCCCTTTAACCCTGCTGGGCCTGACAAAAGAACACCAGGCGGCGGTCATCGAAACCGGCATGAACCACTTCGGTGAGATTGAATACCTCACGGAAATGGTGAAACCGGATGTGGCCGTCATCTCCAATATCGGAGACGCCCACATTGAACATCTGGGAAGCCGGGAGGGCATTTTGAAGGCCAAGTGCGAAATTTTTGCGCACCTGAAAAAAGACGGCCTGGCGATTTTAAACGGAGACGACGCGCTGCTGGACACAGTGGCCGTGCCCTTCCGAACGGTCCGCTGCGGCAAGTCGGAGCACTGCCAGGCCCAGATTACGGAGATTGCCGACCACGGCGTGGAGGGGATTCGCTGCACGGTGGTTACGGAAAAGGACCGCTATCCGCTGAATATTCCCGCCCCCGGGGAGCATATGGCCTATGCCGCCGCCATCGCCGTGGCGGCGGGAGAGGCCCTGGGCCTCAGCCGGGAGGAGATCGTCCGGGGAGCGGCCTCCTACGTCCCGTCGGGCAGCCGGATGCGGGTTCTCCGCCTTTCGGACCGGCGAATGATTCTGGACGACTGCTACAACGCCAATCCCCAATCCGTGGCGGCGGCGCTGGAGATTTTGGCCCGGACGGAGTGCGACAGGCGGGTGGCCGTCTTGGGAGACATGGGGGAGCTGGGGGACATCCGGAACCGGGCCCACTTCAACATGGGGGCCCTGGCCGCCATGCTGGGCGTGGACCTGGTATTCGCCATCGGAAGCGGGGACCTTGCGGGAAAAATCGCCGACGGCGTGGCCCTCAGCGGCGGGTCCGTGCTGTACTTCCCCACCAAGGAGGAGGCCCTGCCGGAGCTCCGGCGGCAGCTGGGGCCTGGAGCCGTCATGCTGGTGAAGGCCTCCCACGCCATGAAATTCGGCTGGCTGGTAGAGCGGCTGCAAGAAACGTAAAATTGGAGATTAAACGATAGAACGCTATGATTGAGATACAGATCAGCTCCCTGGTCAAGTCCTTCGAGGTGGGGCACAACGTGCTGGACGGCCTGACCTTTCAGATTGACCAGGGGGAGCGGGTGGGCCTGCTGGGCCGGAACGGCGCGGGCAAAACCACCCTGTTTCGTATATTGACGGGAGAGCTGGACCATGACGAGGGGCAGGTTTCCATCGCCGACCGCCACCGGCTGGGCCTGATTTCCCAAATTCCCGTCTACCCGGCGGGATATACGGTGGAGGACGTGCTTCGTTCCGCCTTCGCCCGGCTGGAGAGCCTGGCAAAAGAGATGGAGGCCCTGGAGGGCCGCATGGCGGCGGGGGAATCGGACCCGGCGCTGCTGCGGCGCTATGGTTCCCTCCGGGAGCGGTTCGAGGTCTTCGGCGGCTATGACACCGACGTGGCCGTGAACAAAATCGCCAATGGGCTCTCCATCTCCCCGGAGCAGCGGGAACAGCTCTTCGACAGCCTCTCCGGCGGGGAGAAGACCCGGGTGAACCTGGGCCGCCTCATCCTGGAGGACACGGACATCCTGCTGCTGGACGAGCCCACGAACCACCTGGACCTCCACGCTACGGAGTGGCTGGAGGAGTACATCCGGGGCTTCCGGGGCACCGTCGTCGCCATTTCTCATGACCGCTATTTTTTGGACCGGGTGGTGACCCGGGTCATTGAGATTGAAAACGGCAAAGCGGAGTTCTACAGCGGGAACTACAGCTTTTACGCCGTGGAAAAGGAGCGCCGCTATCAGGAGCGGCTGAAGCAGTACCAGAAGGAACAGGCGAAAATCGAACAGCTGGAGAAGGCGGCGGAACAGCTGCGGGTCTGGGCCTTTATGGGCATGGACAAGACCTACCGCCGGGCGGTGAACATCGAGCGGCGCATCCAGCGGATGCGCACCACCGAGAGGCCCACCAAGGCGAGGAAAATGGACGCCCGGTTCTCCACCGCCGAGTTCCACGGGGACGAGATGCTGGGGATCCGAAACCTGGCCAAGTCCTATGGGGACAAGCACTTGTTTGACGGCATCACCTTGAAGGTGGAGGGGGGCGAACGCATCGCTTTAATCGGGGACAACGGGACGGGAAAGTCCACCCTCATCAAAATGATTATGGGGGAGCTGTACCCCGACGACGGGCGGATCAAGCTGGGGCCCCAGGCCAGGCCCGCGTATCTTCCCCAGATCATCCACTTTGACCACCCTGACTGGAACCTGGTGGAGAATATGATGGCCTCCAAGCGGGGCCTCTCCGCCCAGAGTGCCCGGAACCGCCTGGCGGCCTATGATTTCCGGGGAGAGGACGTGTTCAAGCCCGTGTCCGTCCTCTCCGGCGGGGAGCAGAGCCGCCTGAGACTCTGTATGCTGATGGACGGGGAGATCAACTTCCTCATCCTGGACGAGCCCACGAACCATTTGGACATCGCCTCCCGGGAGTGGATTGAGGAGGCGGTGGAGGCCTACGACGGGACCTTGCTGTTTGTCAGCCACGACCGCTATTTCATCAACCGCTTCGCCACCCGGATCTGGGAGCTGGCAAACGGGACCATCACGGATTACCCCTGCGGCTTTACCCAGTACCGGCAGATGAAAGCCCAGGAGGAGGCGGCCAAGGCCGAGCCTCCGAAGCCCGCCAAGGAAAAAGCCGAGCGCCCCGCCCGGGGCAACCGGGCCCAGCAGAATGCCCGGCGGCAGCTGACGATCTGCGAGCGAGACATCGCCAAGGCGGAGGAGCGAATTTCCGCCCTGGAAGCGGAGATGGAGGCCGCCGCCTGCGACTATGAGAAGCTGACGGCTTTGACAGAGGAGCGGGAGGCCGCGCAGGGTGAGCTGAACGTTCTCTATGAGCGGTGGGAACAGCTCAGCGAAGAGGCGGGGGAGGTATGACGGCAAAAAGGCTCTGCCGGATTGGCCAGCTGGCCCTGGCCTGTGCCGGCCTGGCGCTGGTATTCATCCCCAACGGAATGCGCTTTACCGGGTATCTGCTCCTGGGCATTCTGGTGGTTTGGAAACTGGGCCTGTTCCTGCACCGCCGGGCGGATAGATTTCGGACCTGGAAAATTTGTGAACGGGTTTTCTTCGCGGGGCTGACCCTGGGAATTGTGACCTTGGCGGGCATTGAAGCCGCCATCGTCTTCTGGGGAGGGGCGGACAACTCCAACCTCCCTGTGGACGCAGTGATTATCCTGGGGGCGGGCGTCAACGGAGAGACTCCGTCGGCGGCTCTGTGGAGCCGGATTCGGGCGGCGGAGGGCTATTTGGAAGCCCACCCGGAGGTTCCGGTGGTTCTCTCCGGGGGACAGGGGCCCGGGGAGGCGATTTCCGAGGCGGAGGCCATGCGCCGGGCGCTTTGGAAGGGCGATGAGGCGGAAGACGCCCGCTTCCTTCTGGAGGAGCGCTCCACCAATACGGCGGAGAACTTCCGGTTTTCCAAGACCCTGCTGGAGGAGAACGGCCTGAACCTGGAGACGGCGGCCGTCGCCGTGGTGACCAATGACTTCCACTGTTTTCGGGCGCATATGATCGCCCGAAAGCAGGGCTTGAAAACCGTCGGCGTCCCGGCGGAACTGCCCTGGTGGTGGCTTACCGTCAACTACTATTTGAGAGAGGCCTTTGCCGTGGTGAAGACGGCATTGTTCGACTGATATATTTGAGTGGACCAAAGGAGATGAACGCCAAGTGGCTTGGAACAACGTGCTGTGCGTGTACTACTCCCGGACGGGAAATACCCGGACAGCCATGGAAGAGATCGCCAAAGCGCTGGGGGCCGAACTGGCGGAGCTGGAGGACAGCACGGACCGCAGCGGGTGGGGCGGATGGCTCCGGTGCGGCTTGGACGCCATGCGTCGGACGCTGCCGCCTGTGAAGTGTCCTGCGCGGTTTCCCCTGACGGATTACCGGCTGGTGATTGTGGGGTCCCCGGTTTGGGCGGGGCGGTGCAGCTCCGTGGTGCGGAGTTTTTTAAAAGAGAACGGGAAGCAGATCCGGAACGCCTCCTATGTGCTGACCCGGGGCTGCGAGGACAAGAATGAGGAGATTTTTGAGCAGATGGACCGCTACGTTCCCTGCGGCCACCGGACGGCGGTGTCCCTGCGGAGCGGCTCCGTGGGATACGCCTTTTGGCAGGAGGAGTTCCTTCGCCAGACCCAGGAGTTTTTGCAGACCACCGGACGGTAGGTTTTTCCGGTTTCGACGACTATATTTTTTCCGGGGAGAAATGCTATGCTGGAAAGACTGAAAGAGCTGGCGGTCCGGCGGGAGGATTTAGAGGCCCGGCTGGCGGACCCTGCCGTTTATGGAGACGGCGGGAAGCTGGCGGCGATTCAAAGAGAATTAAAAGAGTTGATTCCGGTGGTGGAGGCGGGCCGGGCCCTGGAGGCGGCGGAACGCCGCCGGACGGAGGCGGAGGCTCTCCTCCGGGACCCGGAACTGAAGGCCCTGGCCCAGGAAGAGCTGTCCGCCGCCAAAGCGGAGGCGGAGCGCCTCCGGGAGGAGCTGAAACGGCTGCTGCTCCCCCGGGACCCCAACGACGGGCGAAATGTCATTCTGGAGATCCGGGCCGGGGTAGGCGGAGAGGAGGCGGCTCTCTTCGCGGGAGATTTGCTTAGGATGTACACCATGTACGCCCAGCGCCGGGGCTGGAGGGCGGAAGTCCTCAGCGCCAACGAAACGGAGCTGGGGGGCGTCAAGGAGGGCGTTGTGCTCATCGAAGGGGAAGGCGTCTTTTCCCGCCTGAAATTTGAGAGCGGCGTCCACCAGGTGAAGCGGGTGCCGGAGACGGAGTCCAGCGGGCGCATTCAGACCAGCACCGCCACGGTGGCCGTTTTGCCGGAGGCGGAGGAGGTGGATGTGGAGATCGACCCCAAGGACCTTCAAATTGATACCTACCGCTCCTCCGGCGCGGGGGGACAGCATGTCAACAAGACGGAGTCCGCCATCCGTATTACCCATCTGCCCACGGGAACTGTGGTGACCTGTCAGGACGAGCGGAGTCAATATAAGAACCGGGACAAGGCCATGCGGGTCCTCCGCTCCCGGCTGTATCAGCAGGAACGGGAGAGGCGGAATGCCGCCGCCTCTTTGGAGCGGAAAAGCCAGGTGGGCGGCGGATGGCGCAGCGAAAAAATCCGGACGTACCGTTTTCTTCAGAGCCAGGTGGTGGAGCAGCGGATCGGGCTGACGGTGTACCGTCTGGACGCCGTTATGAACGGTGATTTGGACGAGATTATTGATGCGCTGGTTATGGCGGACCAGGCGGAGAAACTGAAAAACGGGGACGGTTAAGAGCTGTATTTACAGCCGGGCGGATTCGCCCGGGGTGAAAAAAGATAGAGGCGAAGCATATGCAGACGATTTATTACGACTTGCGGGATACGAAGGGACAACAGAAGGAGATCGAGGACAAGATCTCCGCCGCCGCCAAGATTCTTCGGGAGGGGGGACTGGTGGGCATCCCCACGGAGACGGTGTACGGTCTGGGGGCGGACGGGACCAATCCAAAAGCCGTCCGGCGCATTTTTGAGGTGAAGGGAAGGCCCCAGGACAATCCCCTGATCCTCCACGTCACCGGGGCTCAATGGCTGCCCCGGTACTGCGCGGACATTCCCCCGGTGGCCTATACCCTGGCCCGAAAATTCTGGCCGGGACCGCTGACCATGATTTTGAAACGCCAGCCCACCGTTCCCGACGAGACGACGGCGGGACTGAGCACCGTGGGCGTCCGCTGTCCCAACCATCCCGTCACCTTGGCAATTATCCGGGAGGCGGGGATTGCCATTGCCGCGCCCAGCGCCAACACCTCCGGCCGTCCCAGCTGCACCACGGCCCAGGATGTGCTGGAGGATGTGGGAGGCCGGGTGGACATGGTGGTGGACGGCGGACCCTGCGCCGTGGGCGTGGAGTCCACCGTGCTGGACCTGACCCGGGAGCCCCCCCGGCTCCTCCGTCCCGGCGGGCTGCCGGTAGAGGACATCGAGCGGCTGATCGGGCACATTGATGTGGACCGGGCGGTGGTTTCCTCCCTGAAACCGGAAGAGCGGCCCGGCGCCCCCGGCATGAAGTACCGCCACTATGCGCCCAGGGCCCCGGTGACGGTGATCACCGGTTCTCCCATGGCCTCCGCCAGAGAGATCGCCGGGCGGGCGGGGCCTTCCTCCGGCGTCATCTGCTTTGATGAGTACGCGCATCTCTTTCCCCAGCAGGTGGTCCGCTCCCTGGGTCCCAGCAGCGATAAACTCATCCAGGCCCAGCGGGTTTTTGAGGCCCTCCGAAGCTTTGACAGCAGCGATGTGACGGAAATTTTCGCCCAGTGCCCAGACAACCGGGGACTGGGGCTGGCGATTGGAAACCGGCTGAAAAAAGCCGCGGGCTTCCGGGTGATTAACGCCGACAGCCAGCGGATTATTCTTGGAATTACGGGAGGCACCGGCGCGGGAAAGAGCAGTGCCCTGCAAGCTGTCCGGGACCTGGGGGGGACTGTGATCGACTGCGACGAGGTGTACCACCGGATTCTGAATGACAGCGAGGACTTTAAAAACGCCATTAACGAAAAGTTCCCGGGCGTGTTTACCGCCGAAGGCCAGCTGAACCGAAAGAAGCTGGGCCAGGAGGTCTTTGCCAAGCGGGACCGGCTGGATCAGCTGAACGTCATCGTCTACCGTTTTCTCCTGCCGGAGCTGGAGGGGCTGGTAGAAGCTGCCGACGGCCTCTGCGCTCTGGACGCCATCAACCTCTTCGAGAGCGGCCTGGACCGCCTCTGCGACCATACGGTAGCTGTGACGGCCCCCACGGAGCTGCGGGTGAAGCGCATCATGGCTCGGGACCACATTACCGAAGGATATGCCCGTTTGCGGATTAACGCCCAGAAGCAGGACGAATACTATCGGGGCAAGTGCGACTGCGAACTGAACAACGCCACGGACTCCCCGGAGGAGTTCCGCCGGGACGCCTATCTGTTCTTCGAGCGCCTGGTGGAGGCGATTCAGGAGGAGAAGCGGCACGGATAAATTTAGGAGGTACTGGTTTATGGAAAAATCCGAATATAAGGAGCTGAAGAAGCAGCTCCTTTCCACGAAGAAAAACGGTTATGATCTTCTCAGCGGCGCGGAGAGAGCGGCGATGGAAGAATACTGCGGCGGCTATAAGCGTTTTCTGGACGTGAGCAAGACGGAGCGGCTCTGCGCCGCGGAAACCGTCCGGCTGGCGGAGGAGAACGGCTACCGGCCCTATGTGCCGGGAGCGGCCGTAAAGCCCGGGGACAAAGTCTATGTATGCAACCGGGGCAAGGCGGTCATGCTGGCCCGGATCGGACAAAAGCCCCTTTCGGAGGGCGTTCAGCTGGCGGCGGCTCATATTGATTCTCCCCGGCTGGATCTGAAACCCAACCCTCTCTATGAGGACAGCGAGCTGGCCTATTTCAAGACCCACTACTACGGCGGCATTCGGAAATACCAGTGGGTTACCATTCCCCTGGCTCTCCACGGCGTGGTAATTTTAAAGGACGGGACCAAAGTGACGGTTCGGATCGGCGAAGACGAAGGGGACCCCCGGCTGGTCATTACGGATTTGCTGCCGCACCTGGGAGCGGCCCAGAATAAAAAACCCCTGGCGGAGGCGGTTCCCGGTGAAACGCTGAACCTGCTGCTGGGCAGCTGCCCCATCGGCGGGGAAGAGGAGTCCGGCCGGGTGAAGCTGGCGGTTATGAAGCTGCTCCACGAGAAATACGGTATTGTGGAGGACGACCTTAGCTCCGCCGAGCTGGAGGCAGTCCCGGCGGTAAAGGCCTGCGACATTGGTCTGGACCGGTCCTTGATCGGGGCCTATGGCCACGACGACCGGGTCTGTGCCTACGCCGCCCTCAAGGCCCTGCTGGATTTGGAAGAGACGCCGGTGAAGACGGCTGTTTGTATCCTGGCGGACAAGGAGGAGATTGGTTCCGACGGCGTGACGGGAATGCAGTCCGCCGCCTTCGACACCTTCCTGGAGGATCTATGCGCCGCCCAGGGGGTGACTCTCCGGAGCTGCTTTGCCAAGTCCTTCTGCCTCAGCGCCGATGTGACGGCGGCCTATGACCCGAACTTCCCCGACGTGTTTGAGAAACGGAACGAATCCCAGATCAACTACGGCGTGGGCCTTTGCAAGTATACCGGCGCCCGGGGCAAGTCCGGGGCCTCTGACGCGGACGCGGAAACCGTGGCCTATGTCCGGCGGCTCTTTGACCGGGCGGGGGTTGTCTGGCAGATTTCGGAGCTTGGCAAGGTGGATGCCGGGGGCGGCGGCACCGTGGCTATGTATATGGCCAACCGGAACATCAGCACTTTGGACGCGGGAGTTCCGGTGCTGAGCATGCACGCCCCCTTTGAAACGGTGTCTAAGCTGGACTGCTATGAAACCTACAAGGGCATGAAGGCGGTTTTCCTGGCGGAAGACGGCGTGTAAAGAGCATAAAAACCGGGCTGTGCCATTTAGCACAGCCCGGTTTTTGATAAGAGTCAGACGTAGGTGGTAACCATACAGCCCACGGTATAGTCGTTCAGCATATCAAAGGTAAAATAACTGCCCGGCGAGAACGTGACCCGGCGGACCAGCGAGCCGCCGATCCGGTCGTCCCCGCTGTAGTCCTGCTGAACGGAGAGGAAGCCCTCCTGTCCGCTGGTATCCACAAAACGGAGCGTATTATGACTGCCCTCCCAGGGGATCATGTCGGCAAAGGCCTCATCCCAGCGGTGGAAAATGAAAATATAGCTGTTCTTGGAGGTTTGCGGATTGTCAAAACGGACGAGATAGCTGCAAGCCTGATACAGAGGGAAGGGAACGTTAATGGTGAAGACCGCCTCCAGGGGGGAGTAAACGTCCACGGTGACCTCCGCCTCGTATACGCCTTCGCTGGTGAATTCGCTGCCGTCCAGACCCAGGGAACGGGCTTCGCCGGTTCCCGCATAAGTCCGCAGGGGACGGATTTCCTCCGGCTCCGGGTCGGGAATTTCAGGGTCCGGATCTTCGGGAAAATAGACCTTTTCGCCGGGAACGGCTTCATTCAAACAGCGGTAGAGAAAGGTGGCAATTTGTCCCCGGGTGCAGATTTCCCCCGGAGAAAAGGTCGTCTCGGAGGTGCCGGAAGTAATGCCGGTTTCCACCGCCCAGGCCGCCGCCTGGGCGTAATCCGCGTTGGGATCCACGTCGGTAAAGGCGTTGGGGGCGCTGGCGGCGGGGGTCCCGGCGTAACGCCATAAAAAGCCCATGGCGGCGCCCCGGCTGCAAAAGGCGGAGGGATCAAAGCCGCCGCCGTCATCCAGAATCCCAGCCTCAAGGGCCCAGGAAATGGCCTTTTGGAAATCCGGGTTGAGGGACCCCGCCGCCGGGGACGCCTCTGCCGCCGGCGCCCCGGCGGCACGCCACAAAAAGGTGAGAATCTGACCCTGGGTGCACAGGGCGTCAGGGGAGAAGGTATCCTCCGTGGTGCCGGTGGTGATGCCCTGTTCCACGGCCCAGGCAATGGGCGCGGCATAGTACAGCCCTTCGTCCACGTCGGAGAAAGCGGCGGCGCCGCCCGTCAGCAGGGTCAGGGCCAGGAAGAAAGCGGCCAGCGTCTTTTTCATATGCGCACCTCATTTCATTTCGTGATGTCAGCTCCGTCGGACCTCCCCTATTGTAAGGTATTTTTCCTCCGCTGGCAAGCCCTTGTTTTGCAAAAACCACAAATTACATATTACATCTTTGTTACAGACCCCTGATCCGCGGCTTCAACCGGATGTATTTGGCCGTGATCCTGTGTACAAGATATTGCGTGTGATGGCGGTAGAGGCGTGCAAAGCGAATTTTTTGCCGGACTTTCCACAGCCCCTAGTCCCTTCGGCGGGAACTGCGTTGATTCGACTTGAAATCCGCCCGGATTCCTGGGCCAAATCGCCTTGCCCGGCGGGAGGCAAGAACTTCGGAAATGCGGAGGGAGAGCATTTGAATGCCATTTTCAGACATTCTATAACAACAGGATTGCCTCCCGTCTGCGGATCTGGTAAGCTGAATAGGAAATGTGGTGATGAATATGTACAGGTTTGCGGTCTGCGACGACGAGCCGCTGATGGCCCAGGAAATCGCCCGGCGGATCGAACGCTATATGGAGGAAAGGCGGATTGCCGCGTATGGGATCGTCAGCTTTTCAAACGGCCGCTCCCTGTTGGAGAGCGGCGGCGGATTTGACGTGATTTTCCTTGACGTGCAGATGGAGCGGCCGGATGGAATGGAAACCGCCGGACAGCTGCGCAGGAGAGGGGACCGCAGTCTGCTGATTTTTGTGACGGTTCTGAAAGAGTGCGTGTTTGACGCTTTTGAGGTGGAGGCTTATGACTATCTCGTCAAACCGCTGGACAGCGGGCGTTTCCGGCGGACGATGGACAGAGCTCTGAACTGTCTGGAGCAAAGAGCCGTGAAGAGGATCGTGGTCCGGCGGGGAGCCTCCTGTGAAGTCGTTCCCCTGGCGGAGGTGGTGTATTGTGAGGTGCAGGGGCGGAAAATCTACATTCACAAAGAAGACGGAACGGTCATTGACTACTACGACAGGCTGGAGGACTTGGAGCGCTGTGTTGACGGGCGCTTTTTCAAATGTCACCGGAGCTATCTGGTGAACCTTGGCTATGTTCGCGGGTGTCAGGCCGGGCAGGTCATGCTGCCGCGGGGGGAGGAGATCCCCGTCTCCCGGCTGCGGGAGCGGGACTTGATACAGGCCCTTTTGCGTTACATGAAAGAGAGGGATTCCTGATATGGACTATTTCAGCCTGTGTCTTGATGCCGTTAGCCTTGTGGGGCAGGGTGTTTTGCACATGGCCTTTACCAGCCGGCTTACCGGGAAACGGCAGAGGCCGCGGAACTATGCGGCGTATGTCTCCCTGCTGTGCGCCATTGAGTTTTTTTCAATCAGGTTTTCCCTTAACGGGATTCTGCCGGTGAGCGGGGGAGTGCTCGCCTTGTACGGCGTGAGCCGCCTGGGACTGGGGAACCAACGGCCGGTGTCCTGGACCGCCGCAATTTTGTCATTCTATATTTCACAGCTTTCCTTCGGAATCATCAACTCGGCGGAGGCGGTGCTCTTCCCCCACCTGATCGGGAAGGCGCTGCTGTACCCGATGCTTTTGGCGGCGCAGGCCGTCTTCTTTGGGATCTGCGCCTGCTGTTACGCCGCTGTGCTGAGACTGCTTTCCCTGGCGGAGGACAGCCGGACGCCGTATATCGGATTGCTGCTGTTTCCGGGACTGTTTTTCTTCGCCGCGGAATTGTATATTCTGCACACCGCCTACAGCTTTTACGCCGTCTCCCCTTCGCTGGAAGAGGCCGGAAAGCACGGCGCGCTGCTGTTTTTGCAGGTTATGGGTTTGGCGGCGCTGCTCTGCACGCTCTACGCTTACCGGCACCTTTGCCAGGGGTTTCAGGCGCAGGCCGCGCTTCAGTCTTTGACCCAGGCGGCTCAGACGCAGAGAGTCTATATCGCCGAAGCTCAGGCCCGCTACGAGCAGACCAAAGCCTTCCGCCACGATATTAAAAATCACCTGTCCGTATTGGGCGGCCTGCTGAACGGTGGAAAACTGGAGGAGGGCAAAGACTATCTGAAAAAGCTGGAGGCGGCGTCGGACGCGCTGTCGTTTCCCTACCAGACCGGAAATCCGGTGGTGGACATTCTGCTGGGAGAAAAGCTGGGGCTGGCACGGACGAACGGAATTGCGGCGGAGGTTTCCGTACTGCTGCCCAGGTCTTGTGAGATCGACGACTTCGACCTGTGCGTCATCTTTGCCAATGCCCTGGATAACGCGGTCAGCGCCTGCCAGTCGGCTGCGGGGGACAGGCGGATCCGCATCGCCGGGGAACGGCAGGGGGATTTTTATATGCTGACCTTTGAGAACACCTGCTCCGGCGCGCCGCTTCCCCCGGCGGGAACCGGGCTCTCCAACATCAAATCCGCGGCGGAAAAATACCGCGGGGCGGTGCTGGCGGAGAAGGAGGGACAGCGCTTTTCTCTGAACGTGCTGCTGAACATTTCATAATGCCCCAGGGCGGCGCCGGATTGCCGGACATGCGGAAAATTTCTCTAGAGTCTGCTTTAAAACTGGTGGAATGCCGGATTGGGCCGGATTTTTCTGTCAGGCGAGGCGCTTCGGTGCGGGAACCCGGAGGGATTTTCAAGTCAAATCAACACAGTTCTGATGGAAAAAGGCAGCCTAAGACGGCGCTTCGACATTTTTCAAACTAAGTCTAACCGGAAGAACGAGAGTACGAGAGGAACCTGGGAAAGGTTCCTCTTGCTTTTAATCAGAAGTTTTTCATACTTCCCAGGGATTCTGAAAAGTTGCACAGCCTGTCAAGGAGAAGTTTTGCCGGGCCGGCGGACCGTTCCCACCGGGACGGTTCGGTTTTCCGTTCTTTTGGGGCCGGAGTTTGTCCCGCCTTAACAGATTTTGTCTTGAAATACAGCGCGTTCTCTGCTATAGTAAATTGATTATTGAAAACGCCCTTGGCAGGGTTTTGGCAGAGGTGACTGTGTGTACTTAAAAGCATTGGAGATTCAGGGCTTCAAGTCCTTTCCGGACAAGACTCTTTTGAATTTTGGCGAGGACATCACCGCCATTGTGGGCCCCAACGGCTCGGGGAAATCCAATATCTCCGACGCCATCCGCTGGGTCATGGGCGAACAGAGCGCCAAGGGACTTCGGGGCGCGAAGATGGAGGACGTCATCTTCGGCGGCACGGAGCAGAGAAAACAGGTGGGCTTTGCCCAGGTGACCCTGGTGCTGGACAACACGGAGCGGATCTTCCCCTCCATGGAGGAGGCGGAGGTGGCGGTCACCCGGCGGTATTACCGCAGCGGGGAGAGCGAATACTATATCAACCGCCAGTCCGTGCGGCTCAAGGACGTGACGGAGTTGTTTTTAGATACCGGTTTGGGCCGGGAGGGCTATTCCATCATCGGCCAGGGCAAGATCGACGAGATCCTCTCCACCCGGAGCAGCGAGCGCCGGGAGATTTTCGAGGAGGCCGCCGGCATCTCCCGCTTCCGCCACCGGAAGGAGGAGGCGGAGCGGAAGCTGGAGCGGACGGAGGAAAACCTGGTCCGCATCAACGACAAGATCTCCGAGCTGGAGCTCCAGGTGGAGCCCCTGCGGGACCAGGCGGAGAAGGCGAAACAGTACTTGATCCTTCGGGACGAGCTGCGGATCTTGGAAATCTCCGTCTGGCTGGAAAATCTGGACGCCTTGAAAATCAGCGCCCGGAAGCTGGAACTGGATTTCCGCGCCGCCGAAAAGGAGCGGGATGAAGCCCGGGCGGCGCTGGACGCCCTCTACGCCGAGGGGGAGCGTTTCGGCGAGGAGATGCGGCGAAAGGACATGGAGGCGGAGCGGGTCCGGGAGGAGGCCGGGGGACTGGACGCCCAGGCCAAGGACCAGTCCGCCGCCATCGCGGTGCTGGAAAGCGGCATTGCCCACAATCAGGAGAACATCGACCGGGCCCGGGCGGAGCTGGTGGAGTCCGACAGCCGGGCCGGGGGACTGGCGGCCCAGTCCGCCCAGGAGAAGGAGCGGGCGGAGGGCCTGTCCCGGCGGCTGGAGGAGCTGAACGCCGGTTTGGAGGCCCTTTTGGAAAAGGCCCGGGCCGCCGCGGCCCAAGCGGGAGGCCAGCAGTCTGAGGCGGAGGCCCTCCGGGGACGGGAGGCCATGGCCGTGGCCGCCGCCGCCGACCGGCGTGCCGAAGCCGCCGCCATCGCCGCCGAAGACGGGCAGCTGGAGGAGCGGCGTAAGACCGTGGAGGCGGAAATGACTTCCGCGCAGGAGCGGCTGGAGCAAGCCCGGACAGAGGCCAGGGCCAACCGCCGCGCACTGGAAGACGCCCGGGAGGAGGCCCAGGCTGCCGCCAACATCATCGCGGGCCACAGCCTTCGGATGGAGGAGCGGGAGAAAAAAGCCGCCGCCGCGTCGGACAGGCGGATGAAGCTGACCATGGACGCGGGGGCTCTGGAGAACCGCATCCGGCTCTTGACGGAGATGGAGAAGGATTACGAGGGCTTTTCCAAGGCCGTCAAACTGGTGTGCCAGAACAATCTCCGGGGAGTCCACGGCCCCGTGGCGGGGCTGATGAGGACTGAACAGCAGTATACCGTGGCCATTGAGATTGCCTTGGGGGCAGGCCTCCAAAACATCGTGGTGGACCGGGAAGAGGACGCGAAGGCCGCCATCGGCTTTCTGAAGCAGCGGGAGGCCGGCCGGGCCACCTTCCTGCCCCTCAGCGCGATTCGGGGGGAGGAACTGCGGCCAAACGGCGTGGAGAAGGAATTTGGCTTTGTGGGGATTGCCTCCCGGTTGGTGAGCTTTGACCCGAAATATCAGAACATTTTTCAAAATCTCCTGGGCCGGACGGTCATAGCAGAGGACCTGGACTGCGGGATCGCGATGGCCCGAAAGTACCATAACGCCTTTCGTATCGTCACCCTGGACGGCCAGGTCATCAACCGGGGCGGGTCCATGACCGGCGGTTCCGCCTCCCGGAATTCCGGCGTGCTGAGCCGGGCGGCGGAGCTGGAAAAGCTCCAAGCCCGGGCGGAGAAGATGCGGGAGCAGCTGGAGGCCGCCAAGCGAGAGGAGGAAGCCGTCCAGCGGGACCTCTCCGCCGCCCGCTATGACCTGGAAACCGCTGAGGGCCAGCGCCGCCAGGCGGAGGACGAAGTCCTGCGGCTGGAGGGCACGAAACATCATTTTGACATTCTGCTTAGATCCCTGGACGAGAATTTAGAGAACCTGACAGGGGAGCTGGAGAGCCTCACCGGACATCTGGAGGATAACCGGCGGCGGAAGGAGCAGGCGGAACAGGCCATTGCCCAGCGGGAGGCCGAGGCGGCAAAATACCGGGAGCAGGCCGGCCGGGCTCTTTCCGGACAATCGGAGCTGCTGGCCCAGTCCAACGCCCTGACCGAGGAGGTCACGGCGAAAAAGGAAGAACTGGCGGCGCTGGCCGCCGGGCGGGACGCCGCCCTCCGGCGCTCTGTGGACCTCCGCCGCCTGGCGGCGGAGCTGACGGGGAACCGGGAGGAGAAAGAGCGGACCCTGGGGAAGTACCAGGAGGCCATAGGAAAGGCACAGGCGGAAATTGCCCGCCGCCGGGCGGATATGAGCGCCCTGGACGAACGGAGAAAGAACTGCCAGGAACGCCTGAGCGCCTTGAGCGGCGAAAAGATGGCCCTGGAGGCCCGGCGCACCGCCCAGAACAAAGCCAGTCAGGAGATGAACGAGAACCTTTTGAATCTGGAGCGCTCCGCCTCCCGGCTGGAGCAGAAGCTGGCCACTTCCGGCATGGAGGAAAAGCAGATTATCGACCGCCTTTGGGAACACTACGAGCTGAGTCACAGCGACGCCCAGCAGCAGCGCGTCGAGCTGGAGAGCGTTCCCAAGGCTGCCCGCCGGATCGGAGAGCTGAAAAAGGGGATCGCCGCCCTGGGAACGCCGAATATTGGCGCCATCGAGGAGTATGAGCGGGTGAACACCCGGTATACGTATCTGACGGACCAGCGGGACGATGTGGAGAAAGCCAAGGGGGAGCTGGAAACCATCATCGGCGGCATCACCGGGGAGATGACCCGGATTTTCGCCGAGCAGTTTCAGCTGCTGAACGAAAGCTTCCAGGCCACCTTCCTGGAGATGTTCGGCGGCGGGCAGGCCCGGCTGGAGCTGGAGGACGAGGCCGATATCCTGAACTGCGGCATTGAAATCAAGGCCCAGCCGCCGGGGAAGACGCTGAAAACCATTTCGCTGCTGTCCGGCGGAGAAAAGGCGTTTGTGGCTATCGCCCTGTACTTTTCCATTTTGAAAGTTCACCCCACGCCTTTTTGCGTCATGGATGAGATTGAGGCGGCTCTGGACGACGTGAACGTCACCCGCTACGCCCGGTACATGCGGGGCCTTGCGGGGAAAACCCAGTTCATCGTCATCACCCACCGCCGGGGCACTATGGAAGAGGCCGACGTCCTGTATGGCGTGACCATGCAGGAAAAAGGCGTGAGCAAAATCCTGACCATCAATCTGAATGATATGGCAAAGGAATTGGATATCCAATAAATAGAATGTAGAGTACAGCTATTTTCATGGCTGAGACATCAAGGAGGACCTATGGGTTTCTTTGACAAGCTGAAAAAAATCACCACCAACATTTTCAACACCTATACCGAAGCCGACGAGACATTCTTCGAGGAGCTGGAGGAAACCCTCATCCTCTCCGACTTCGGCATGGAGATTGCCGTAGACACGGTGGAAAAGCTCCGGGAGAAGGTCCGCAGAGAAAAACTCGTGAGCCAGGAGGAGGTCCGGGCGGCCCTGCGGGAGATCATCGTGGAGGCCCTGAACGTGGGCACCACGGAGGTGAACGTCTCCACCTCCCCCTGCGTCTTCCTCTTCATCGGGGTCAACGGCGTGGGCAAGACCACCTCCATCGGGAAGATGGCGAACCTCCTGCGCTACGGCGGGAAAAAGTGCCTTCTCTGCGCGGCGGACACCTTCCGGGCGGCGGCGGCGGACCAGCTTGAAATTTGGTCCGAGCGGGCGAAAGCCGACCTGATCCGCCAGCACGAGGGGGCGGACCCCGGCGCGGTGCTCTTCGACGCCCTCCAGGCCGCCAAGGCCCGGGGCGTGGACGTGGTCCTCTGCGACACGGCGGGGCGGCTCCACAATAAGCAGAACCTCATGGCGGAGCTTCGTAAGCTGTCGAAAATCATCGACCGGGAGTGTCCTGGCGCGGCCCGGGAGACCCTGCTGGTGCTGGACGCCACCACGGGCCAAAACGGTCTGGTCCAGGCCAAGACCTTCAAGGAGGCGGCGGGGCTGACGGGTATTATCCTGACCAAGCTGGACGGCACCGCCAAGGGCGGCATCGCCGTGGCCATCGCCCAGGAGCTGGGCGTCCCCGTAAAGTTCGCCGGCGTGGGAGAGGGCATTGACGACCTCCGGCCCTTTGATTCGGAGGAATACGCGGAAGCGATTATTTAAAGGAGGCGGGCGCTGTGTTTGACCACTGCCCCCGCTGCGGCGAGGCGTTAAAGCCGGGCTTTCTGCGAACCGGCCAGCGCAATATCCTATGGACGCCCAACGGCGGAAAATCCAGATTTACGTTTCATCCCATATGGGAAGAGGAGTTTTCTCTCCCGGGGGAGAGTCTGTGGAGCGGCGCAAGGTGCCCCGCCCGGCACTGTGAGAAGTGCGGCCTGATTTTGATTGAGACAAAAGAGGAGGAATCGATTTGACCAGAGAGGACGGCCGGGCGGCGAGCGAGCTGCGGCCTGTGAAGATCACCACCGATTTCATAAAATTCGCTGAAGGCAGCTGTCTGATCCAATGCGGGGACACCATGGTCCTCTGCTGCGCCAGCGTGGAGGAGAAGACCCCGCCCCACGTCCCCTACGGGGAGGGCTGGGTTACCGCCGAGTACTCCATGCTGCCCCGGGCCAACCGGGAGCGGAGCCGCCGGGACGTGGCCAAGCTGAAATTGTCCCCCCGGAGCGCCGAGATCCAGCGTCTGGTGGGCCGGTCCCTCCGTTCCGCTGTGGACAGACGCAAGCTGGGGGAGCGGACTATCACGATCGACTGCGACGTGCTCCAGGGGGACGGGGGGACCCGTACCGCCTCCGTCACCGGGGGCTTTGTGGCCCTGGCCCTGGCCTGCCGGCGGCTGGTGGAAAACGGCGACCTGGGAGCCAGCCCCATCCGGCATTACGTCACCGGCGTCTCCGCCGGCATTGTGAAGGACACTCCTCTGCTGGATCTCCGCTACAGTGAGGACAGCCGGGCTCAGGTAGATTTGAACTGCGTGATGAACGAGCTGGGGGAGCTGATTGAAATTCAGGGCACCGGCGAGGGCCGGGCCTTTAGCCCCGCGGAGCAGCAGGAGCTGGTCCGGCTGTGTACCAAAGGCTGCAAGGAATTGCTTGCCATACAGAAAGAAGCGTTGGGAGGTAGATTTTGATGCCTGAGAAATTTGTGCTGGCCACCCACAATCCCGGGAAGCTGGCGGAAATGAAGGCGATTTTATCCGGCTTGGGCGTGGAGGTTGTCAGCCCCGCGGAGGCGGGTGTGGAGGTGGACGTAGAGGAAACCGGGGCCACCTTCGCGGAAAACGCCATGCTGAAGGCGAAAGCCGTCTGCGCAGCGGCGGGCCTGCCCGCCATCGCCGACGACTCCGGCCTCTGCGTCAACGCCCTGAACGGCGGTCCCGGGGTTTACTCCGCCCGCTACGGCGGGGAGGGCCTGGACGACCGGGGGCGGTGCATGCTGCTGCTGCGGTCCATGCGGGGCCAGACCACCCGGGCGGCCCACTTTGCATGCGCGGTGGCCTGCGCCTTTCCGGGCGGGGACACGCTGACGGCGGAGGGCCGCTGCGACGGGGCCATTGCCTTCGCCCCTCTGGGGGAGGGCGGCTTCGGCTACGACCCGGTATTTCTGATTCCGGAGAAGGGGAAGACCTTCGGGCAGATCAGCCCGGAGGAGAAGAGCGGAATTTCCCACCGGGGAAAGGCCCTGGCGGCCTTTGCGCAGAAGCTGGAGGCGTATTTGAACAAAGGGGAAGCAGGAGCGTGAACGGCATCAAGACCATGCTTTTGGGAATTGCGCTGAGCCTGTCGGGCATCGCGTTTTCCCTTAACAATGTCGTTGGTATTGGTTGCGGCGCCGGCGGTCTTCTTCTGGCCGTAATCGGACTTTTGAAAGGAGATTGAGCATTGGAGTTGACAAGCAAACAGCGGGCCCAATTGCGGGGCTTGGCAAACGGCATTGACACCATCCTCCAGGTCGGCAAGGACGGCATCGGGGAGAACCTCATCAAGCAGGCGGACGACGCCCTGGAGGCCCGGGAGCTCATCAAAGGCAAGGTGCTGGACAACAACCTGGAATACGACGCCCGGACGGCGGCGGAGGAACTGGCCAAGGCCACCCGCAGCGAGGTGGTCCAGGTCATCGGGACCAAGTTCGTCCTGTACCGGGAAACCCACTCCAAGCCCAAGGAAAAGCGCATCCAATTGGTAAAAGAACGGAAAAGGAAACCGTGAGCCGGTTCGGGAGGAGGCTTCCATTTTGAAGATCGGCGTATATGGCGGGGCCTTCAACCCGCCGCACCTGGGACATATTACCGCAGCAAGAGCGGTATTCGGGCTTTTGAAGCTGGATAAACTCTTGGTGATCCCCACGGGACACCCGCCCCATAAAACCCTTCCCTCCGGCAGCCCCACGCCGGACCAGCGGCTGGAGATGACCCGTCTTGCCATGGAGCAGACCGGCCTGGGAAGCCGGGCGGAGATTTTGGACCTGGAGATCCGGCGGGAGGGGAGCAGCTACACCGCCGACACCCTGGCCCGGCTGCGGGAACAGTACCCGGAGGATGAACTGTGGTTGCTGATGGGCACCGACATGTTTCTCACCTTCCACACCTGGCACGAGCCGGAGCGCATCCTCTCCCTGGCGGGGATTGCCGCTTTCGGGCGGACGGAAACGGACACGGAGGAGCTGTTTGCCGTCCAGCGGGATTCCCTCTGCCGGAGGTATCCTCAGGCGCGGATCTTTACGCTCAGCATCCCCGGCGTGGTGGACGTATCATCCACAGAGCTGCGGGACCGGCTGGCGAAGGGGGAGGAGGGAAGCCTCCTGGCCCCGGCGGTGTACGGTTATATCCTCCGGGAAAAGCTCTACGGCACGGCGGCGGATTTGAAACGCCTGACTCTGGAGCAGCTCCGGCCCGTGGCCCTGAGCTGCCTGAACCACCGGCGGATTCCCCATGTCCTGGGTACGGAACAGGAGGCTGTCCGCCTGGCAAAGCGCTGGGGAGCGGATGTGGACAAGGCCCGGCGGGCCGCCCTGCTCCACGACTGCACGAAGAAGCTGAGCCTCTCGGAGCAGCTGGCCCTGGCGGAGCGTTTTCAGGTTCCCCTGGATGAAATGGAGCGGAGGGAGATCAAGCTGCTCCACGCCAAGACCGGGGCAGGCGTCGCCGAGGCGGTGTTCGGCACGGACGGGGAGATTACCAACGCCATCCGCTGGCACACCACCGGACGGGGAAATATGACGCTTTTGGAAAAAGTCATTTATCTTGCGGATTACATTGAGCCCAACCGGGACTTTCCCGGCGTGGAGGACCTGCGGCAGGCCTGTTATAAGGACTTGGACGGGGGGCTGCTGCTGGGCCTGGAGATGACCATCGGGGAGATGGAGAGCCGGAACGCGCCGATCCATCCCAAGACCCTGGAAGCCAGGGACGCGCTGAAAGGATAGAGAGAATGACATGAGCAACGTTGGAAAGCGGCTGGCGGGAGGCCAGGGACCCAAGCCCCCCCGGAAAGGGAAGCTGACCCGCCAGCAGATCATTTTGATTGTGGTGGTCGCGGTGCTGGCCGTCGCGCTGGCGGTGACGCTGGCCCTGCGGAGCCTGTTTGTCCGGCCGGAGATTCCCAAGCGGAACGACCCGCAAAACACCCAGGACTTGGATGGGGACGGCCGGC
>CAJTSM010000005.1:46970-55904 GCA_910578935.1 uncultured Oscillibacter sp.
GGCGTATACTTCGACGTGCCCCTGGACATGAACTATGAGGACCCTTATCAGGACCTGGTGATCCACCAGGAAAAGGGCTACCGCCTCCTCAGCGGGGACGACGCCATGCAGGTCCTGCGCTACCGCCACGACAACAACCTGAAGCACGGCTACGCCGAGGGGGACCTGGGCCGCATCAAGACCCAGCAGGCCTTCCTGAAAGCCATGGTGGAACAGGTCCTGAAGCCCAAAAACATGACCAAGGCCGGGCCTCTCATCGAGGCGTTCAACAAGAATGTGGAGACAGACCTGAGTTTCCAGAATATCCTGTGGTTCGCCAAATCGGCGGTGCTGGGCGGGTTGAAGATGGAGGACGTGAACTTCGTCACCATGCCCAACACAGGAAAATACGCCTACAGCCGCAGCGTGGACAAAATGACAAACGGCAGGCAGAGGAATCAGTCCTACGTGGTCCCCAACGCCAGGCAGCTGCTGGACCTGGTGAACAATGAACTCAGCCCCTTCACCGAGGTCTTCACCATGAAGGACCTGGATATCATGTCCGTCAACGCCGACGGGTCTGTCAGCTCTTCCACGGGCTATGTGGAGGATAAACAGGCGGCCCTCCCGCCCCCCAGTCCGGAGCCGGAGGTGGAAGAGCCTACGGTAGATGAGAACGGCTACCCCATCGACCCGGAGACGGGTTTGCCTATCACTGTGGACCCGGAAACCGGGGAGCCCATTGTTCCCATTGACCCGGAAACCGGAGAGCCGTTGGTCATCGGGCCGCCGGACACGGCGGAATCCGGCGAGGGCAGCGGCACGGGGTCTGGAACTGCGGGCGGGAACCCCTCCTCTGGAAGCTCCACCCCCTCCGGCCCGGCCTCCGGCGGTACGGCGGCGCCTCCCGCTCCGGAGACGCCCGGCGGCGCCCAGCCGCCCGCGCCGCAGGACCCCGCCCCTGCAAATCCGGAGACAACTCCTCCTCTGGAGCCCGTTCCGGCCCCGGAGGTTCCGGCAGATCCCCAGTTACCGGCGGACCCCGGCTTCACCCTGATCGGGCCGGACCCCGCGGCTTAAACGCGTAAGAGCCACCATTCACATAGTTTCAGGAAAGAGAGGAATGTCTATGACACCGAAAGAGCTGGCCATTATTGCCGCCAAGGCCCTGGACGAGAAGAAGGGTAAGGAGATCAGCGCCATTGAGATCACGGACCTGACCACTCTGGCGGACTATTTTGTCATCGCTACCGGCGGGTCCAATACCCAGATCAACGCCCTGTGCGACGCGGTGGAAAAGGCCATGAAGGAACAGGCCGGGGAGGCGCCCCTTCACCGGGAGGGCCACCGGGACGGCACCTGGGTGCTGTTGGATTACGGCTGTGTGGCGGTCCATGTATTTTCCCAGGAGGCCCGGGAGTTCTACGACCTGGAGCGCCTCTGGTCCGACGGGAAGCCCCTGGACCTTGGCGGTGTACTGACCGCTGATTGAACGCGATGCAAACAAACAAGAGGGAGGCCAAGGCCTCCCTCCTGTTGTTATAGAATGTGTGTTCAAGATCCCGAGACGCTGCTTGAACAGTCTTTGCGGGGAGAAACGGGCGCCGTTCATTTCCGGCCAGCCCCAAAAGTTCCGCCTGGAAAAATTCCCGCCTTTCCGGCAATGAATGCGGTTCTACTGCTGAAGGATTTTTTCCAGGGTTTCCAGCAGGTTTTCGATGTTGATGGGCTTGGAGATGTGACCGTTCATACCGCATTTGAGGGCATTCTGCTTGTCTTCCTCAAAGGCGTTGGCCGTCATGGCCAAGATCGGAATATCACGAAGAGCGGTTGATTCCAGGGCCCGGATGGCCCGTGTGGCTTCATAGCCGTTCATGACGGGCATCTGGACATCCATCAATATCAGCTGATAGTATCCCGGTTCCGATTGCTTCAGCATATCCAGGGCAATTTGCCCGTTTTCTGCGATCTCCACAGTGAAACCCGCCTCTTCCAAAATAACCTGGGCAATCTCCTGGTTCAGTTCATTGTCCTCCGCCAGGAGGATGCGGCCCGCGATGACCACCGGCGGGATGGAACCGGCTTCCTTTGCCGCGGTTTCCTCCGCGCCCACGATGGACAGCAGGCAGTCCCGCAGTTCGGAGAGGAACAGGGGTTTGCCGCAGAAGGCGGTAACTCCGGCCTCCTTGGCTTCATCTTCAATGTCGGCCCAGTCATAGGCGGTGAGGACGATAATGGGCACCTCATCGCCGCACTCCTTGCGGACCCGCCGGGTGACTTCAATTCCGTTCATGTCGGGCAGCAGCCAGTCGATGATATAGACGGAGTAATGGTCCCGCCGCATAACGGCCTGCCGGGTGCGGAGTACCGCCTCCTTGCCGGAGAGGGTCCATTCCGCCCGCATGCCGATCTGCTGAAGCATACAGGAGACACTGTCGCAGGTGTTGAAATCGTCGTCCACCACCAGGGCGCGGCAGCCGGAGAGCTCCGGAATGGTGGTGGGCTGTTTTTCGTCGGAACAAAGGCGGAAGGTGAGGTCCACCGTGAATTCCGTCCCAGCGCCCTGACGGCTCTTGACGTGAATGGAACCGTTCATCATATCCACGATGTTCCGGGTAATGGCCATGCCCAGGCCGGTGCCCTGGATGCCGCTGGTGGTGGAGTTCCGCTCCCGCTCGAAGGGTTCGAAGATGTGGGCGACGAAGTCCTCGCTCATACCGATGCCGGTGTCCCGGACGCTGAATTCATAGGAGGCGTGACCCGCCGGGGCGGAGGGCTTTTCCGTCACTCGGATGCTGACGATTCCCCCGGCGGGGGTGTATTTGATGGAATTGCTCAACAGGTTCAGCAAAATTTGATTCAGCCGCAGCCGGTCACAGAGAATGTCCTCATGAATTACATCCACGGCGTCCATATACAGTTCCAGCTGTTTGGCGTGAACATCCGCCTGGACAATGCTTCGGAGGCCGTGGAGAATGTCCGGAAGGGAACAGGGCTTCTCGTCTAAGTACATCTTGCCGCTTTCAATACGGCTCATATCCAGCACGTCGTTGATCAGGCTGAGGAGATGGTTGCCGGAGGTCATGATTTTCTTGAGATAGCTCTCCACCTGCTCCCGATTGTCAATGTGGGTGGTGGCCAGGGCGGTGAAGCCGATAATCGCGTTCATGGGGGTGCGGATATCGTGAGACATGTTGGAGAGGAAAACGCTCTTGGCTCTGCTGGCCCGGTTGGCCTGGGCCAGGGCGTCTTCCAGAAGGGCTTTCTTTTCCATTTCGGAACGGGTTTCCTCATCTACGCTGCGAAACCCGATCACTACGCCCCGGCTGGATGTCCAGTCCCCGATCGGGACGGCCTTCATCTGGAAATAGCGGATCTCGCCGCCGCAGACGGTCCGGTAGCTGAGGTAATAGATGCCCCGGTATTCAAGCTCCTGGGCCAGATTGTCCCCGGTAAAGACCCGGCGGACCAAATCCCGGTCATCTACATAGACGCAGGTCTGGATATACCTCTCCATAGACGCTTCCATGGAGAGTTCCCCGGCGAAAAGGTGATCCAAAACGCCGAAGGGGCAGGCGTGAGTACGCAGGGCGCTTCCCTGACCGCTTTCCAGATCGAAAAAACAGACCAGGTTGAAGTCTGTACTCAGGGCTTGGACCAGCTCTTGGTGGCGGCGCTCCTTTTGAAGCTGTTCCTCCCGCTCCTGCTGTTTTTGGGCGGTGCAGTCCAGCAGAAAACGCTGATAGAACAATTCGCCGTTTTCCATGATCAGCTTTACGTTGCCCATCACATGGAGAATCTTTCCGTCGGCATGACGGACCCGATATTCCACGCTGACGCTGTCCCCCGCATTTTTGAGGGACTTGATGCAGTTCAGCAGCTTTTTTCGGTCCCCCTCCATTACGGAGGTGGCAATGGTGTCGAAGCCGTCTCGAAAGAGCTCTTCCTGAGACTGGTAGCCCAGGATTTCCAGGGCGGCCCGGTTGACGCTGAGGATCCGGGACCCATCCAGACTGTGGCAGAGCACGCCGCAGTCCATCGTGGTAAACAGGGTTTCCAGGGCCTGGTTTTCCCGGCGCAGTTCTTCCTCATAGGCCCGCTCTTTCGTTACGTCGATCCCTACGCCTACAGTGCCCATGACGCTGCCGTCCAGGTCGTACAGCGGGGACTTGTAGGTGGTCAGCAGGCGGGTTCCCTCGCCGGTTTGGATGGTTTCCTCCGCCACGCAGGTCTGCTTTGTCTCCATGACGATCCGCTCGGATTCGATGCAGGCGGGGTCGTCCCGCTCCACGTCCCAGATATAGGCGTGCCGCCGGCCCTGGACCTGCGTTTTGGTCTTGTTCACCGTCTGGCAAAAGCTGTCGTTGACTTTCTCGTGGATGCCGTCCTGCGTTTTATACCAGACCAGGTTGGGGACGCTGTTGATAGCGGCCTCTAAATACTGGCGGGATTCCCAGAGGTCCTTCTCCTGGCGGAAGGTCCGCTGCCACCGCTGGAAGCGGAAGCGCAGCTCCTCCGCGCCCATAGGCAGAGCCCATGCGTCCGTCAGGAACGGGAACAGGCCCGTGAGGTCCGTGCCCCGCTCGGCCAGAACAATAAGCTCCGCTTTGCCGCCCGACAGAGTCCGGACCGCTTCGGCGGCGTCCAATCCCGTGAGGTCGGCGAAGATGGCGCCGGCCTGGGCGGCCAGGGAGGCATCCGGCTCTTCGCTCTCCAGGAAGGTGTGGGTATATTGATCCAAGGGGGCGGTTTCTTTGAGAGGTGTGAAAAGATCCCACCGGCGGCCGACGAAATAGAGCCGCAGATGACAATGATACATAGGTGTTCTCCTCCATAAGGCTGAGCGAGCAAAGCGGGTGGGTGGGGGCGGCCCGCCGAAGTTTTCTCAATTCTATATTTTAGCGGTAAAAGAACCCGGTGTCAACTATGGGGAGGGCTTCTGGGGAAAAAGAATCAGGCGCGGGGCCGAAAAGCCGCGCGCCTGACACCAAAGGACGTTACACACTGAAGTTCAACTGCCGGTAATAACCGTCGTAAACCCGGGAAATGGCCTGATCCGCCACGGCGGGCCGCTCCGGTCCGTAAACCAGGCGCCCAATTTTATAGCGCACGCCGTTGACCCAAACCGACTCCCCGGCGGTATGCCCGCCAAATTTGGTCATCCAGGTCAGTGCTTCCCTCACTGTGCAGCCCTGACGAAGACGTCCCTGCTCGTCCCAAAGCGGATCATAACCCAATTCCATATCTTCCGTGTCCTCCATTCGTGTTAATCCAATGACCGCTACATATTGTAGCCGACTCCCCCGGTAAAAGCAATGACGGAAGTGGAGAAAAAAGGGAGGGATATTCGTGAAAATCATGGCTTGACAAATGGTGGAAAAGGGGTATCCCTTGCAAGGTGGGAGACAGCGCCGGCGAGAGGCTGCCCCAAGAGGCGGCCTCCCGCTTTTTTCTCAGCATGCCTCTAGATATTCCTCCAGACAGAGGCCCCGGCGCATGATCTCCCCGGCGGCCTCCTCTCCCACATAGCGGTAGTGCCAGGGCTCGTAGCCGATGCCGGTGAGTTCACTCTTGTCGTTGGGATAGCGGAGGATGAAGCCGTATTCGGCGCAGTGCTCCATCAGCCATTGCTGTACCGCCGTCTCCTCCTGGCCGTTATCCAGGGACTGATAGGACTTGTCCACAATGTCCACCGCCAGCCCCGCCTGATGCTCGCTGGTGCCGGGACGGGCCACCCAGACGGCGGCCTGTTCCTCCGCCTCCTGCAAGGAAGAAGAGGAGGAAAGGCAGGACTGGACCTTGGCTTCAAAGAGTTCCTCCTGTTTCTCCTGCGTCCGGTAGGAAGAGCAGATGGTGGGTCGCAGTCCCTCCGCCCGGCAGGCGTCCATCATCCGCTGGAGGGCCGGGTAAGCCCGCTGGTCGATGGAGTGCCCATTGACCAATTGGGTGAACGCCGGAACCCGGAAGTCCGCCGGCAGAGGGTGGTCTTTGTTGACCAGAATCAGGTTCCAGCCGTCCTTGGAGGCTGTGCCCTCCTCCCTGCCGGAGGCGGGCTCGTTCTCCCCGCCGGGAATCACCGCTCCGGGGACGGCCAGAACGCGGACGGGTTCGCCGCCCCCGCTCCCCGCCGCGGCTTGGGCGGCCTTGTTTCCCGCCGCCTCGGCCCGGCCCAGCAGGAAGCCGGTGGCGAACAGCATCAGCCCTGTCAGCGCCAGCAGCGGCAGAGGGGACCGCCGTTTCCTCCGCCGGGCCCGGGAGGGCGCAAGGCGGCGGGGTCTGGAAACCGCAGGGGTATCCCACTGGGCGGGGGCGGCGGCGTAATACTCCCGGTTTGGAAGAGGAAACTCATGTACCACGCAGGAATGAGAGAGGGACATGGAAACAGCTCCTTTATTCTTGAACTGCCTCTATCATAAGGCATGTCCCCGTCGAAACCGAAACATTCCTGCATCAAAGCTTCACCATTTTTGCATCGAATCTGCATCTGCGGAGGTTTCATTTTTGGGCGGGTACCCCATGGCGGCGCGAAGCGCGTCGTCCGCCGCATCCCAGTCCACCTCCAGGGTAATGCCGAGATAGTCCCTGTACCGGTGGACCCAGTAGACGGCGCCGCTATCCAAAAGCCGGAAGACGGCGGTGTCTCCCTGGACATTCCCCGCTGGCGCGTATTCCAGCCCCAGCGCGCCGAAGAAGGCTTTGCCGGTGTCCTCTGCGGAAATGTCAAAATCCCACAGGAGCTCCGAGTGTAGCTCCAGGGCCAGGATCTGGCCGGATTCCCCGTCCAGGAAGAGGGAGAGGGTTTCCCCCGTCTCTTTATCATAGGTGTCCAGCGTGGCGAAGGCGGCGCTGGACAGATCCCGCTGGTCCCGGAGGTAGAGAAGCCCGGTGTAAAACTCCGCGTCGTAGGTGTTGGACTTCTCGGGCAGGATGCCCAGCTCCGCCAGGCGTTCCAGCTCCCTCCGGGCTTGGACGGCCAGCTCCTCCCGCTTTTTCGCCTCCGGCTCCTGGCCCACGATGGTCAAAAGCTCCGGAACAGAACGGTACTGGGCCAGCAGCCGCACCCGCCCGGGGAGCTCCGGGGGCTTGGCGGGGAAGTTGTTGTCCGCCGTCAGGGGCTCGGCGTGGACGGTCCCGGTGAGCTCGCCGTCCTCCAGGGTGGAGAGGCGGAGGGGCAGCAGGGCCAGGGCTACCACAGTCAGGGCCGTCAGGATGGGGAAGAGCCAGTTTTTCCAGTTCCGCACGGCGCGCCTCCCCCCTTCAAATGCACCCGGACACAGGTGCCCCGGCCCAGCTCGCTCTCAATTTCCATAGTCCCTCCGTGGAGCTCCACGATCCGGCGGCACAGGGCCAGTCCCAGCCCCGCGCCTCCCTGGGCCCGGGCCCGGGATTTGTCCACCATATAAAACGCCTCCGTCACCCGCTCCAGCTCCGGCTCCGGGATGCCCTTGCCCTGGTCGGCGACCTGAACGATACAGCCGTCCCCCTCCGAAAAGCCCTCCAGCAGAATTTCCCCTCCGCCTTCCATGGCCTTCCGGGCGTTGTCCAGCAGGTTGACGCAGACGGTTTCCATCAGATCCGGCTCCATCAGGGCCGACACCGGCTCCGCCCGGACGGCAAGCCGGATTTCTGCCTGCCGCAGAGGCGGCTCCATGGCCCCGGCCACCCGGCGGAGGAAGACGTCCAGGGGTACGGGCCGGAGAGAGAAATCCTGCCGCCCCAGGACAATGAGGTCCAGCAGTTTCCGGCTCAGGGCCTCCAGCCGCCGCCCTTCGCTGAAGATATACCCGGCGCTCTCTTGGACCTGTTCCACCCCGGCGGGGCGGGAGCGGAGGAGGTCGGCATAGCCGATGATGGAGGTCAAGGGCGTCTTGATCTCATGAGCAAAACTGCCGATGAAGTCCTCCTGGCGGCGCTGGGCGGCCTTCAGCTCCGCCACCTGCCGCTGGATGCGGTGGGCCATGACGTTGAAGTCCGCCGAGAGCTGGGCGATTTCGTCGTCCCCGTCCACCCGGACCCGCTGGCTGAGGTCGGTCCCCTCCGCCATCCGCCGGGCGGCGGCGGAAAGACGGGCCAGGGGCCGGGCCAGCATGGCGGCCACGGCCAGGGACAGCGCCCCCACCGCCCCGGTGAGAACCAGCATCAGGGAGAAGAAGCTCTGATACTGCTCCGCCCGGGCCCGGAAGAGCTCGCTCACCTCCCGGCAATTTTCCAGATAGAGAATGCCGTCCTCCAGGGCCAGGGGACTGGCGGCGTGAAGGTAAACCCGCCCGTCTCCCAGGGCTTCCATCACCCAGCCCCGCTGCCCGGCGGGAAGCTGGGCGGTGAGGATTGCGGCCTCCACCGGCAGAACCCCGCTGCCGCCCAGGGCCTTTCCCGTCTCGCCGCTGAGGCGGAAGGAGACGGCGCCCCGCCCGGTCGTGATGGTAATTCCCCCGGCGGCTTTGGCCAGCTCCTCCCGGCTGTAGAGGGGATTAAAGGCCAGCTCCTGGGCCAGGGCAAAGCGGAGAAGGTCGTTTTCCTCATACAGCGCCGCCACCTCCCGGTCCAGGGAGGCGTGAAACTGGGTATTGATGAGGGCATAGCCCCCGGCGGAGCAGGCCAGGGCGGTGATGAGAACCATACTGCAAAAGAGCTTCCAGAATAGTTTCAAGGTCATTCCTCCTGTGGGAGCGCCTGCTTGCGCATGTTATAACCGGGATAGGCCGCGCGGCTACACCTCTAAACGATACCCCACCTTGTAGACCGCCACCAGGCGGCTCTCAAGCCCCAGTTTTTTCCGCATCCGCTGGATGTGGAGGTCCACAGTCCGGCTGTCCCCCAGGAATTCCTCTCCCCAGACCTTCTCGTAGATCCGGTCCCGATAGAGGGCGATGTTCTTGTTTTGCAGGAAGAGGAGCAGCAGGTCGTACTCCTTGGAGGTCAGGGCTACGGGAACCCCGCCTCTTCGCACCACAT
>CAJTSM010000005.1:56225-74782 GCA_910578935.1 uncultured Oscillibacter sp.
TCCAGACGCAGCGGTAGCCCGCCCCCTCCAGGGCGGTCCGGATCAGGTTGGCGATGGGGGCTTCGTCCTCGGCGATGAGAATCTTGTTCACGACACGCACTTCCTTTGCCAGGATATCTAACTTGGGCTTTGTTTGGACATTGGCGGAATGCCAACGGTGAGAGATATTTCCGCCAATCAAGGAAAATTTTCGCAGGCGGGCCGCCGCCCGGCAAGAAAATTTGACGTAGGCCGGCGGGAAAAGATCCGCCGTTTGGGTGTTTTGACAGGTTTCAAACAAAGCCTAACATAGTCTGCATCCTCCTTCCATCATTGTTGCATCATGAACCGGCAAAGGGGCGGCGGCATAGACTGTCATAGCCCCATCTGAAAGGAGGATGCCGGAATTTCGATTCCGGCTGCATATATGGAACAGAATATGACGCGGCAATTTTCCTCTCCCACCGCCCGGACCGGCCGGACGGTGGAACCCGTCATCCCCCTGCCCAACGTGGGGGAAGGCGGTCCTGTTTATCCCGGCAACACGGACGGCGGCGTGGCTGTGGAGCCTGTGATTCCCCTGCCGAATCCCGGTGAAGGCGGCCCGGTCTACCCCGGTGATTCCAACGGAGGCTCTGTGGTGGAACCTGTGATTCCCCTGCCCAACCCCGGTGAGGGCGGCCCGGTTTATCCGGGGAACACCGTTGGCGGCGGTAATCAGGTCTGGACCTGCCCCAGTGGAAACTGCGGTGGGATCATCGTCCTGCCCGGCATCATCGGCGGGGTGTGGCCCGGCGCGGCGAAGGTGCGCTTCCTGAACGCGGGCTACGGCTATCCGGCTTTCCGCATTTTCATCGGAAACCGCCGGTTTGTAAACCTGCTGAATTACGCCTCCGCCACCACCTACGGCCAAGTCAACGCCGGTTATCAGACGGTGACCGTCACCGGAACCGACGGCTATGTCTACATCCAGAAGACCATGCCCTTCCAGTCCAACGGCATTACCACGATTGCCATCATCAACACGGCCGGAGGCCTGGACCTGATGCAGATCACCGACAGCTGCTGCCCGCCCACAAACGGGTATTCCAGCTTCCGCATTGGGAATCTGGCCTATAACAGCGGTCCCTTGGACGTGATTATGAGCGACGGCCGGGTGGTCTGGGCGGACCTGCGGTTTAAGGAGGTCCCCGCCTTCAAACGCATTATGCCCGGCACGTATCAATTCTTCTACGCCGACACCAATCTGACGCCCATGCCCACCGGCCTGGACATCGAAACCCTGGATTCCGCCTGGCTGGGGGTTTATCCGCCTCACGAGACGTTTGGCTCGCTGTATCTGGACGTGACCAGCAACGCCATTTACAGCGTCTACCTCCTCCAGAGCGGAAGCGGCCGGAACAACATCCAGAACCTGATTTTAATGGACCGGTGAGCCGCTGAGAAATTGAGAATAAGCGCGAAAGGAACCCCTGCGGGTTCCTTTCGTTTTACGATAAAAACGGTTTAAAACGCGAGAATTCCCAAGTGCTCCAGAAGAATTTTAAAGCCGATCAGAATCAGAATCACACCTCCCGCCAGTTCCGCCCGGGCTTTGTAGCGCAGGCCGAAGACATTGCCCGCCTTGAGCCCCGCGGCGGAGAGAAGAAAGGTGGTGACGCCGATTAAGGATACGGCAGCGGCAATGCGGACATCCGGCAAAAGGGCAAAGGTAACCCCCACCGCCAGCGCGTCGATGCTGGTGGCCACGGCCAGGAGGAACATGGTGCGGACGGAGAAAGAGGCGTCATGGCACTCCGCGTCTGCGGAGAGGCTCTCTTTGACCATGTTTCCGCCAATAAAAGCCAGGAGGATAAAGGCGACCCAGTGGTCAAAAGAGACGATGTACTGTTCAAACGTGGAACCGAGTAAGTAGCCGGCGAAAGGCATCAGGGCTTGAAAGCCCCCAAACCAGGCGCCGGTGAGAAGGTAGTGCCGGGGCCGCAGATGCTGGACGGACAAGCCTTTGCAGACGGAGACGGCAAAGGCGTCCATGGAAAGGCCCACGGCGATGAGGAGCAGTTCAAAAATATTCACGGGGAAACCTCCCAACGCATGTGATTTTTTGATGATACCATATCTATATTCCAGCTGTCAACGAATATGGCAGACAGCGGAGGAAAGACTGGACAAAACCGGGACCGGCTGATAAAATAAAAAAAGTTCCCGTTGTTCCGAGGCGAGAGGAGGAGGCCGGTGGAAGATCATTCTTTTTCCGTTTTTCCCAATGAGAACTTTTTGGACCTGCGGCTTTATCAGTACGGCTGGGAGCAGTGCGCGCCCCTGCACTCTTTTGGCCCGTATATCCGAAACCATTATCTGTTTCATTATGTGATCTCCGGCCGGGGGCATTTGGACGCCACGGATCAAGACGGCGTGCGGCGGGATTATGACCTGGAATCGGATCAGGGATTTTTGATCTGCCCCGGCCAGGTTAGCACCTACGCAGCAGATCGGGAGCAGCCCTGGAAGTACGTCTGGCTGGAGTTCGACGGACTACGGGCGGAGGAATACCTGGAGAGCGCCGGGCTGGGCCCGCGGCAATCCCTTTACCGCCCCCAGAGCCCCGCCCAAGGACAGACGGTGCGGGATCTCATGCTCTATATCGCGGAGCATTCCGATGCCTCCAGCCTCCATTTGATGGGACACTTGTTTTTGTTTCTGGACGCTCTGATCGAAACTTCCTCTACCCGCCGGCCTCTCCGTGGCGGGCTGCTTAAGGACTTTTATATTCAAGAGGCCATTACCTACATGGAAAAAAACTATCACCGGGAGCTCAGCGTGGAGGAATTGGCGGACGTATGCAAGTTGAACCGGAGCTATTTCAGCAAGCTTTTTAAAGAGAGCATGGGCTGCCCGCCCCAGGAGTTTTTGATCCGCTTACGGATGGCCAAGGCCGCCGACATGATGAAGGGGACCCGGCAGCCCATCGGCATTATCGCCGCCAAGTGCGGCTATCCAAACCAGCTCCACTTTTCCCGGGCCTTTCGAAAACGATACGGCGTGTCTCCCAGGGAATGGAGAAACCAAAACCAGATACGGCTGAAAAAGTGACCGCGGAAGCGGTCACTTTTTCAACGCCCAGTTCAAATCGCGGACAGGTAATATTGGAAAGACTGATAATCGTCCCAAGCCATGGGCAGGGGCCAGCCCGCCTCCATCAGCATGTCGCCGGGATAGCTGCCTTCGCCGTTGACCTGGTAGCGCAGGGCCGGGTCCAGGCCCTTCAGCTTCAGGTCCAGGAAGGGCGGGGCGCCGTGGGCCGTACCGTAGACCACGGAAACCAGGGCTTCCCGCTTGTCGGGGGAAACCTGTTCCCAGGCGGTGTAGGGCCCGTTTTGGAAGGGATCGCTGAGGCGGTAGTAATCGCCCTGATGAATGAGGCCGCGGTGCTCCGTGAAGAAGGCGGTCTGGCGGCGGATGATCTCCTGTTCCTCTCCGGTGGCCCAGCTCAGATCCATTTCATAACCAAAGGTGCCGTTCATGGCCACTACCCCACGGGTTTCGATGGAAACGGACCGGCCTGTCTGGGCATTGGGCACAGCGGAAACATGAGCGCCCATGGTGCTCACAGGGTAGCAGAAAGAGGTTCCGTATTGAATGTGGAGCCGGTCAATGGCGTCGGTGTTGTCGCTGCACCAGATTTGGGGAGTGTAGTACAGCATTCCGGCATCAAAGCGCCCGCCGCCGCCGCTGCATCCTTCGATGAGGATGCCGGGGAAATCCCGGCGCATCTGCTCCAGCATGTCGTACACACCCAGAACATAGCGGTGGTATACCTCTCCCTGGCGCTCCGGCGGGAGGGCGGCGGACCAAACGGTGGCCAGACTGCGGTTCATATCCCACTTGACATAAGAGATCTCGGCGCTGGAGAGCGTCCGCTTCAACGCGCCGTAGACAGAGTCCCGAACGTCCTTCCGGGAGAAATCCAGCACCAGCTGCTGCCGGCCCCGGACCTTGGGACGGCCGGGAATCTGGAAAGCCCAGTCCGGGTGGTCCCGGTAGAGCCGGCTGTCCTCATTGACCATCTCCGGCTCAATCCAGATGCCAAAGTCCATGCCCAGGGCCTTGATCCTGGGGACCAAGGCTTCCA
This sequence comes from uncultured Oscillibacter sp., assembly GCA_910578935.1. GTDB lineage: Bacteria > Bacillota > Clostridia > Oscillospirales > Oscillospiraceae > Oscillibacter. Next base: position 60,337 of record CAJTSM010000005.1, read on the forward strand.
GGCCGCCGGGAAGCTTGCGTTCATTGACGGTCCAGTCGCCCAGACCCGCCTCATCGGTGTCCCGGGCGCCGAACCAGCCGTCGTCCATGACAAACAGCCCAATACCCATGGGCGCGGCGCTTTCCGCGATCTGCATCAGGCGCTCCGCGTCAAAGGAGAACTCGGTGGCCTCCCAGTTGTTGATGAGCACGGGCCGGGGCCGCCCCGCCCAGGGGTCCCGGATCAGCCGCTCCCGGATGGCCCGGTGGAAGCGGTGGCTCAGCGTGGTGAAACCGTCCTTGGAACAGCACAGCGCCGCCTCCGGGGCGGTAAAGCTCTCGCCGGGGGCCAGGGGCCAGCAGAAGTGGCAGGGATGGATGCCCATAACCAGACGGGTGTCGTCAAACTGAGCCCGTTCCACCGCCGCTTCGAAATTGCCGCTGTAAAGCAGCGCAGCTCCGTAGCAGAGGCCGTGATCCTCTCCCGCGTCGTGGTCGCAGAGAATGACAAAGGGGTTGTGCTGATGGCTGGAAGTTCCCCGGACGCTGCCTGCGCTCCGGATGCCGGGAACCAGGGGAGCCCGGTTGGGGCAGCGCTCCAGCACGTGCTTGCCGTCGAAGGTAATAAGGTCCAGGTTTCCCCGCCGGAAGTCCAGGCAGAGGGAGGCGGCCCGGCGCACCTTGACAGGATTTTCGCCCCGGTTGACCAGCCGGACGGCCCGGGTGATGATATCGTAATCCTCCAGCACACCGTAGTACAGTTCCACATCCACTCCGGCGGCGGCATCCTCCAGGACTATGACCAGGGTTTCGCCCTCCGGCCCCTGGAAGGCGGGGAGTCCCTCCAGGGCGTACTTGCACTTTTCCACCCGGAAGTCCCGGTAGCGCAGGTCGGCGCTGCGGCTTCCATTGGGCAGTTCCAGCTCCAGGGAGGGGAGGCGGTAATCGCCCATGCCGCAGGTGGAATATTCCTGGGGCATGACATCCAGGGAGAACAGGCGGTTTTCGCCCGCTTCCTCAGGGTTGGGGGCAAAGCTGCGGTCGGTGTACCGGATGAGATAGGAGAGGTCGCCGCCGCTGACCCGGGGGCCGTAGTATGTGTGGAGCAGGACGCCGTAATCTCCGGCTTTCATCTGATAGGTGGTATTCTTCGTGTGCAGGGTGAAAAGACCCTTCTCGCAAAGTATCATAAGATTTTCCTCACAATGGTCATGGGTTTTTAGGACTGCGGCAATTGTAAGCGGTTTTCGCCTGAGATGCAAGGGCGGAAAGTTGACAAATTTTTAGCCCCGCCGGCCCGGGAAGTTGTTGGAAAGTACAGCCCCGGCGGGGCGGATCGCCGGGCCGGGGCTGTGTGGAAGAAAGGTGGATGAGAATTGAGCGGGGATTACTTTCCGCCGGTGGAAGCAATGCCTTCGATAAACTGGCGCTGGAAGATCAGGTACAAAATCACCATGGGCAGCATGGCCAGCAGGGAGCCCGCCATCAGCACCGGGAAGTTGGTGGTGAACTGGCCCCGGAGGGTCGCCAGACCGGAGGACAGGGTCATCATCTCCAGATCGGAGTTTACCACCAGGGGCCACATCAGGTCGCTGTAGGCAAACACGGCGGTGAAGATGGTCAGGGCCGCCACGGAGGTGCCCGTCAGGGGAAACATGACCTTGGTGAAGGTCTGCCACTGGTTGCAGCCGTCCAAATAGGCGGCCTCGCCGATCTCATTGGGAATGCCCATATAAGTCTGGCGGAGGAAAAACACGCCGAAGGCGCTGACAATGCCGGGGAAGACCAGAGCGAAGATCGTGTTGGCAAGGCCCATGTGGGCCACCATCTGGTACTGGGGAATGATGAAGATCTGGCTGGGCAGGGACATCTGGACCAGCACGATGCCGAAGAGGAGATTCTTGCCCTTAAAGTTCAACTTGGCGAAGGCGTAGCCCGCCATGGAGCTGAACACAATGGCGCACAGCACCCGGAAGAGGATCATCAGCGCTGTGTTCCAATAGAGGTTCAGGAAGGGCAGACTGGCCATTGCGTCCTTGAAGTTGTCCAGGATCAATTCCTTGGGGAAGATCGTGGGCGGGATCGCCAGGCTCTCGGGGATGGTCTTGGAGCTGGTGAGGATCATCCACACGAAGGGGAAGATCATGATGATGGAGCCCAGGATCAAGGCCAGGTAGGTGAGGAACGTGGTCATCTTGCGGGACCGTTCCAGGGAAGCGGTGGTTTTCATGTCGTCCCCTCCTTACACGTCGTAGTTGACCCACTTCTTCTGGCCAAGGAACTGGATGATGGTCACCAGGCCGATGAGAAGCACGGTCCAGATCACGATGGCGGAGCCGGAACCGCGGCTGCCCGCCACGAAGGACTCGCGGTAGAACAGATACATCAGGCTCTGCACGCTGGTGACGGCGGGGTTTGTGTCCTCCACCATCATGTAGATGAGGTCGTAGACCTTCACGGAGGCCATCAGCCGCATAATCATCACGACAAACAGCGTGGGAGAAACCATGGGCAGAGTAATGTGAAAGAACTGGGTGACCTTGTTGGCCCCGTCAATGCTGGCCGCTTCATAGTAGGACTTGGAGATATTTTGGAGTCCCGCCAGGAGGAGCACCGCGTCATAACCGATGTTGGACCAGATCGCCACAATGGCGCAGGCGATCATGACCACATTGGGGTCCGTAATCCAGCCGATATGGGTCCCCATAACCTGGTTCAAGATACCGTACTCGCCGTTGAAAATCCAGCGCCACACCATGGTGACGGCGGCGGGGGCGCAGACCATGGGCAGGAAGAAGATGGTCCGGAAGGCGCCCTTGCCCTTGATCTTGGCGTTTAAGAGCATGGCCACCAGCAGGGACAGGAACAGGCCCAGGGGCACGGTGAGGATGCAGAAGTAGACGGTGTTCCAGGTGGCCCGCCAAAATTCCGGGCGCTGGAAGATGTCGATGTAATTCTGGAGGCCGACAAACTTGTAATGGCCAAAGCCCAGGTGCTCGCAGAAGCTGGTGTACAGCGTCTGGACGAAAGGCCAAAGGTTCAGCACGATGAGGCCGATGATGGTGGGGGCCACCATGATGTAGGCCCAGTTTTGTTCCCGCTTGGCGGCGGCGGACATTTTCAATCCCTTGTTCACGGTATGCCCTCCTCTCACTCGTTCGCCAATTTTTCGGCGGTTTCGGTGTTGATGATGTTCTGGATGTTGTCCATGCCGGCGTCGAAGCTTTGCTGGCCGTTGTAGACTTTGTTCAGCTCATCCAGCAGAGGGGCCTTCCACTTGGGACGGGCGGAGTTGTTGACGCTCTGGACGCCGTACTCAAATTGGTCGTTGATGATCTCCAGGTCCAGATCGTAGCCCGCGTTGGCGAAAGCGTCAAAGTAAGGCTGCTCCGTGCCGTTATAGGCGGAAACCGCCGCACCGTATCCACTGACAATCAGTTGGGCCTCCTCGGTGCCGAAGAACTTGATCACGTCCAGGGCGATGTCCCGGGTTTTGCCATGGGCGGCGGTGGAATAACAAAGGCCGTTGGAGATGGTGGCCCGGCCGTCTCCCTGGACGGGATCGGGGCACTTCGGCAAGGGCGCGATGTCCCACTTGCCGCGCATCTCGGGGAAGTTCTCCTGCATGGCCCACAGGTTCCAGTTGCCTTCTAAGTACATGCAGCCGCCCTCGGAGAAGAAGGCCGTCTGAGGGGTGGTTTCGGCGAAATAGGCCTGCTTCGGACACCAGGGCTGGTCCTGAATGCCGATATAAAAGTCCATAGCCTTCCGGGTGCCCTCCTGGTCAAAGCCGCCCTTGGTTTTGTCTTCGGTGAGGATGCAGCCGCCGGCCTGGTAGACAAAGTTCCAATAGCCCATCTGGTCGTCGTTATAGGCCATGAAGCCGAATTTGCCCGTGGCGTCGTGGATCTTCTCCGAGGCGCTCACCATGTCGTCCCAGGTCCAGTTCTCATCGGGATAGGCCACGCCTGCGGCGTCGAACATCTCTTTGTTATAGGCCAGAACAATGTTGTCCTTGTCTTTGGGCACGCCGTACATCCGGCCGTCGGAACCCTGGGCGTTGCCCCGGGAAATGTCGGAGAAGTGCTTTTCGTAGTACTGGGGATCTACGTCGTCATAGAGGTTTGTGACATCCGCCAGCATCCCAAATTCCGTGTAGTAGAGAATCTGGTTGGTGTGCATCCAGAAGATGTCCGGCATGGTGTTGGATTCTGCGGCGGCTTCCAGCTTTGTCCAATATTCATTCCAGCTGGTAACCTGCACGTCGATGACCACATCAGGGTTCTTTGCCGTGTAGGCGTCGCAGATGGCCACCATGCTGTCCCGCTGGTAGACGTCCCAGATCTGGAATGTCAAATGGGTTTTGCCATCGGCGGCGCCGCAGCCGCACAGGCTGAGCAGCAGCGTGAGGGCCAAAGCGACGGCAGTGACGCGGGGAATTGTTTTCATAACTCCACTCCTCTGCTTGAAATTCGCCTGGTTCTTGATTCCGGTAAAATCATAATACTACCCGCAGGTTCCTGTAAATGGACGGGATTTTATAAAATATACCAAGATGCTAGAAATAGCGCTTTATATGCAAGTCTAGAGACATTCTGGTATATTTTTGAAAATTTCATGAAATGCGTACAGATTTGGCTGTTTTTATTTGTGCAAAACGGAAAATAAGGCTGGGCCACCCGGTCAGCTGCGTGGCCCGGCCGTCAAATTTTGGAATTATATGCCAAAATGCGGGATATTCTCCGCCGGCCGCCTTGGCGCTCCCTCCAGATATTCGCTGGGGGAAAGGCCGGTTTCCCGGCGGAAGACTTTGGCAAAATAGTTAGCGTTGGCAAAGCCGGAGGCCTCGGCTGCGTAGCTGATGGTAATGTCCGGGTCCCGGAGGAGCAGCTTGGCGTACTCCACCCGCACCCGGGTGATGTATTTCCCGGGGGAAATGCCGATCTTCTTCGTGAACACCCGGCCCAGGTGGGCGGCGGAAACTTCCAGGCGTTCCGCCAGCTCTTCCACGCCCTCCAGAAAAGGGAACTCCGCTTGGATTAAAGATACCGCCGCCTCTACCAGGGGGGACCCGGCGTCTGTCCGCAGGCTGCGGGGCAGATTCCGGAGCTTCAGCAGCATTGCGTAAGCCAGGGCGGAAGCCGTTGCGCCGGGGGCTTGGCCCTGTTCGTCCTCCAGCACCGCCAGGGACAGCGCGGCCTCCCGGACTGCCGCCGCCCCTCCGTGGAACAGCGCGCCGCCCTCCGCCAGCCGGTCCCCCAGCAGTCGGGAAACCAGTTCTCCCCGGAGCTGGAGCAGGAAGCACAGTCCGCCGGACACGGCCTGGAGGACATATTCTCCCGGTTCCACCAACAGATATGCCTGTCCGGGGTCCAGAAGGGCATAGCGGTTGTAAGCGGAAATAGTGGGATTGCCCTGAACCGCCGCCGCAAGAATATAGTCCCCGGTTTGGCCGTAGCCGGTGATCCGGTCCCCGGCAGAGAGGGGGAGGAGACGGGCCAGAGGCAGGGCCAGCAGCCCCTGAACAGCGTGGTCAGGGGGCGCTGGACGGATATCTCGTTTTTCATTGGCGCGTGAGGGCATACAGAACCTCCGTCTTTAAGCGGCCGCCGGATTTAGTGGGCAATGGCCTGCTCGGTTTCTTTGTCGAACAGGTGGAGCTTTTCTTTGTTCAATGTCAGGGCGGCGGAACTGCCCACCTTGCCGGGATAGCTGGAGGGCGTCCGCACGACCAGCTTGCTGCCCTGGCAGTCCAGATGCAGATGGGTTTCCGCGCCCATCAGCTCGGCAATTTCGACCACGGCTTCCAGATCATGGGCGCCGCCGTCCGCGACGGGGTCCACATCCTCAGGCCGGACGCCCAGGACAACGGTCTTGCCCACATAAGCGCCCAGGACCTTTTTGTCCATCCGCTCCGGCAGGGCAATGGACGCTCCGCAGGTCTTGGCCAGGAATTTCCCGTCCTCCTCGGCGATGACGGCGTCCAGGAAGTTCATCTGGGGGGAGCCGATGAAGCCCGCCACAAAGAGGTTGCAGGGATAATCGTAGAGGTTTTGGGGAGTATCGTTTTGCTGAATGATGCCGTTTTTCATGACCACAATGCGGTCGCCCATGGTCATGGCCTCGGTCTGGTCGTGGGTGACGTAGACGAAGGTGGTCTGAAGCCGCTTGTGGAGGCGGCTGATCTCCGCCCGCATGGCGGTGCGGAGCTTGGCGTCCAGGTTGGACAGGGGCTCATCCAGCAGGAACACGGCGGGATTGCGGACCATAGCCCGGCCCAGGGCCACCCGCTGCCGCTGGCCGCCGGAAAGGGCCTTGGGCTTGCGGTTCAGCAAATGCTCCAGGTCCAGGGCCCGGGCGGCTTCGTGGACCCGGCGGTCAATTTCATCCTGGGGAATCTTTTGCAGGGTCAGGCCGAAGGCGATGTTCTTGTAAACGGTCATGTGGGGGTACAGGGCGTAGTTCTGGAACACCATGGCGATGTTCCGGTCCTTAGGAGCGACGTCGTTGACGACCCGGTCGCCGATGTACAGCTCACCGCTGGAGATGTCCTCCAGACCGGCGATCATCCGCAGGGTGGTGGACTTGCCGCAGCCGGAGGGGCCGACCAGGATCACAAATTCCTTGTCTTGAATCTCCAGGTTCAGGTCGGGAACGACGGTCACGTTGCCAGGGTAGGTCTTTTCGACGTGCTTGAAGGTAATACTAGCCATGATGGAATTCCTCCTCAAAGATGTTGGCATCAGCATAGCACCGCCCCTTTGGAAGGCGCAAGGGTAAATTCCGGATGGAACTGGTAAAAACGCGACCTTTTTTATAAAAGCAAAAAAATTACCCAACAGGTCAGGTTCTTGCTATTGCGCAGGAACTTGAAGTGTGATATATTGTAAACTCAAACAATGCAGCTGGAACAGCTGGGAGGGAATGGGTATGTTTTTCCGAAAAGACTACGGGTCGCCGGGCCCCGGCATAGACCGGGACGAGCCGGAAAAAACCGGCGTGGCCCGCCTGGCGGAGATTTTATCCATTGAGTGCGTGACCCTGGTGAAGCTGAATCTTCTCTTTCTTGTGAGCTGCCTTCCGGTGGTGACGGTTCCGGCGGCGGTGTTTGCCATGAACCGGGTGGTACGGATGATGGTTCTGGACCAGCCGGTGACGCTGGTGCATCACTACAAGACTGCCCTTCAAAAGAAGTGGGGGCGGGCTTACGCCGCTTTTTTCGCCGTGGCGGTTCCGCTGGTTCTCTCCGGCTGCGGCATGTGGTTTTACCTCAGCCGGGCCATGGAGCGGCCGGTTCTCCTTCTGCCTTTTATGCTGTGTTCCACCGTGTTTTTGCTGACGCTGCCGGCCTCCGCTTATTTTTACGGGCTGCTGGACACGGGGCGGAGCTTTCGGGAGTGCCTGCGGCTGTCGCTGCTCTTGGGGGCGGGAAGGCCCCTCCGGGGAGCGCTGGCGGCGCTGGCAGTGTACGGGTCCCTGGTGTTTGCCGTACTGGAGTTTCCGGTCAGCGGCATTTATTTGCTGCTGGTCGGGTTTTCCGCGCCCAGCCTTCTGGGGAGCTTCTTCATTCGAACGGAGCTGAAACGGCTGTAAGGCCCTGTTGTTCGACTCGGCGGAACTGCGCCGGGCGGAACCGCCGAACGCGGTTCCGCCCGGCGTTTTTTTGAAAGGAGAGGGAAGTCATAAAAACCGTCCTGCGGTGGAAGACTGACCAATGGGCGTGATGCCCGGAACCGGTAATCTATCACAATAGGAGCGAACAATGGAAAAAGCGGAACGATTAGTAATTGCCCTGGGCGGGAACGCCCTCCAGTCCAAAGACAGCGGCTCCACCGCCGAAGCGCAGCTCAGCGTGGTGAAAAAGACCTGTGAACACATTGCCCAGCTCAGTGCCAGCGGCTATGAGGTGGCGGTTGTCCATGGAAACGGCCCGCAGGTGGGCCGGATTCTCCTGGCCAGCGAGACGGCGAGGGATGTGGTCCCGGCCATGCCGTTCGATGTCTGCGGGGCTATGAGTCAGGGCTATATCGGCTATCACATACAGCAGGCCCTGCGGTACGCCCTGGCCAAGCGCAATAAAAATATCCCCGTGGTGAGCCTTGTCACCCAAATGGTGGTGGAGGCTGGGGACCCCGCCTTCCAAGATCCCAGCAAGCCCATCGGGCCCTTTTACAGCCGGGAGGAAGCCGAGGCCCTCCGGCGGGAAAAGGGTTACGCCATGAAAGAAGACGCCGGACGGGGCTGGCGGCGTGTAGTGCCCTCTCCCATGCCGCGGCGGATCGTGGAGATCGGCCAGGTGCGGGACCTGTGGGACAACACCATCGTCATAACCTGCGGCGGGGGCGGCATCCCGGTGATTGAAACCGCCCGGGGGGAACTGGAAGGCGTAGCGGCGGTTATTGACAAGGATTACGCGGCGGAGCTGCTGGCGGAGCAGGTGGACGCCGATGTGCTGATGATCCTGACCGAGGTGGAAAAGGTGGCGGTCAACTGGGGCAAGCCGGACCAAAAGGACCTGACGCACATGTCCCTGGCGGAGGCGTCCCGCTATGCGGATGAGGGCCACTTCGCCCCCGGCAGCATGCTGCCGAAGGTTCAGGCCGCCATGAAATTTGTCCGCAGCGACCCCGGCAAGCGGGCGATCATTACCTCCTTGGATCAAGCGGTCGACGCCTTGGCGGGAAAGACCGGCACGCTGGTGACCTTCGCTTGAGCCGCTGCGCAAAATATCCCGGTCCCTTTCGGGGCCGGGATATTTTGCGCAGCGTTATTCCGTGGGCTTGCGGCTCCGCTGCCGGGCGTAAAACCAATACAACAGCCCGGCGGTGACCGCTACAACGCCGCCCACCAGAATGTATGGTACATAGTCTGCCGCCGGAGCCTGAGGCGGGGTGTATTCCACCACGGGCACCTGCCGGACCGGGAAGCCGGACCCGCAGGGATCATCCAGGCAGAACCAGATATTTGAGCCGTAGTAATAGGGGATATGCCCCCAGGTAAGGCCTTCCTCATCGGTAAAGACCTGCTTGATGACGGCCGCCCCGGGCCCGGTAATCTCCTCCCGGTTATACTCCAGGCTCAGCTGGTCCTTTGCTTCCGGCGCGCCGGGATATTCGTAGGCGTTCACTTGGTCGAGAGAACCTTGATAGCCGCTGAATTCGCCCCGGTAAGGGCGGATTTCATCCGCGTACTCCTCCTGAAAAGAAATATTGTCGTAAACCAGGGATAGATCCGCCAGCGGGGTCCAGCCATAGGTTTCGTGCCAGCCGCCGGGTTCCGTTTCCTCCCAAACGGTAATCAGGCCCCAATCCCGGTAGGTGTTGTAAACGCAGAGGGTTTTCCCGTTTTCATATTGGGCGACCGCTTTTTTGCCGCCGGGGGTGTCCCAGAGGGTCACGAAACCATCCTCTCCGTTGGCGAGAAAGTCCCGAATTACAAGCTCCATCTCATCCCGGTGCCGCTCGAAAAAGTTGTCGCCGTAAGGTTCCCACAGGAGGTCGGCCCGGGCGGGAACCGCCAAGACGGCCAGGATCATCAGTGCCAGCAGACAGGTTCCAATTCGTTTCATACCGCTTTCCTCCAAACTCACAGTTGATTCATGAGGCAGCCTATGCCATAGGAAACGGCGTTTGCCGCTGCGGAGAACAAAAAGGGCCGCCGGAGCTGTCCGGAGAAGGCCCGGTAGCACCGCCACTCGATCAGTATCGCCCCGCATTCCAGGACGGCGGCCAAGAGGGAACTCCGGCCCCACAGCCGGGCGGCGGTGTAATAGAGCAGCACGGCGGGCGGGTTGGTCAGGCAGTTGACCAGGGCCGTCAGTCCCAGCTCCCGCCGTCCCCGGAGCCCCCAGGCCAGGGCGAAGCCTCCCTCCAGCAGCACTGTCAGCGCCAGGGAAACCAGTAAGATGGTCAGCATGGGTTTTCCTCCTTCCGCAGACCGGCCCGCAGCAAAATCAGACTTGCCAGGGATGCGGCGGCATAAACTCCGGGCCCGGACAGCGGTTTGGGCCAGCCCAGGTAGGACGGCAGAAAGCCCAGAAACAGCCCAAAAGTCAGCAGGCCGAAAGCAAAGCCCTTTGCCCCCGGCAGCCGGCGCGCCGCCGCCCAGAGGGTGACGGGCATGGTCATGTTGAAAAGAAACACGGCCGCCGTCCCGGGGAGAGGCAGGGCTGAGCCGAGATCGAATACCGCCGCAGCTCCCAGGCTCCAGTCCGCCGCCCGCCGGGGACCCAAGCGATCCATGGCGAAGCCGCCCGCCGTTTTTCCTAGCGCCAGGGCCAGGATGAGGATCGGAGTCCAGGCGGCGCGGTTCCAGGAAAAGGACTGGTTCATTCCCATGTAGGACCGGAGAACCACCACCAAAAACAGCGGGACAAGTTTGCCGCAGCTGCCGGAGAGGGACAAAGAGGCGTTGCCGGAGGGACGGTGAAACAGTCCCGCAATCAGTCCCGCCAGGATCAGCAGCCCCAGAGGCCCCAGCCAAAAAGGCGGCGCGGCGCGCCTGCCCAGCAAGGTCCCCAAAAACAGCCCCGCCGCGCCGGGAGAGACAAAGACGCCCAGGGCGGCGGCATGGGACGTACTGCCGTTCAGCACGTCGATGCCGCCGCCAAGGTGAAAGAGGGCGTTTCCCACTCCGGCTGCGACGGCCAGGGCCTCCGGCTGGGGCAGGAACCCGGCTGCCGAAATCAGGACGCAGCCGGAGGCGGCTGCAAGGCCGTTTCGGTTCAGCCGGTCCGCCAGTAAGCCCAGAGGCATTTGCAGGGCGAAGGCGCAGAAGTTGTACAGCAGGGCGCAAAATCCAAAAGCCGGATTCCCGGACAGCCTGCCGAAGATCAGGAGAGCGCAGCTGAAGTCTACCCAAAAGTGGGCGGCACTGTAAAGGGCCAGCGCGGTCCGGCCAACGTCAGAATCCCGGCACGTCGCGGCAGGAACCAGTTCTTTTTTAATCTCCCTCATAGTTCAGATACACGAGAAATACTTGTTCCAGGGTTTCCAGGTCATAGTAGGCCGCCGTATTCAAATCCAGGACTTCGATCAACCCGCCCGCTATGCCGACCTGCCGGTACCAGCGGAATCCGCGCTGGGTCAGCTCCGGCAGCGGCGTGCCGTCTTCCCGGTAATAGGTGACCGTCTGGTCCGTCTCCCCATAATCCGTTAAAGCCAGGAGCCCTGGGGCGCCTGGGCCCAGCAGCCGGTCCGTCAGGCGCTGGGCGTTGGGAACGGCGGGAGATTCCTCCTCCCACTCCGGGTAGCGCACCAGGGAATCCCACTCCTCCTGGCCGAAGACCCGGAGCCCACCGGAATCCAGATCGAAGCAGCGAATCCGGGTATAGTCGCTTTCCGGGTCCCAGCCAAGGGCCATATAGTTTCCCCGGCGCTGGCCGGACCAACCCTCTCCCCAGGAGAGCTCGGTGAGCATGGATTCAAACTCGCCTTGGGGAATTTCGGTGTCCTCTATGGCCCAGACTTTCAGAATTTCCCCGGAAGCCGACATCACCGTGATGCTGTCCGGACAAAAGAGCAGAAGACCCTGACTGCCGGTGGAGACGGCCTGGTAGCAAAAGGGCGTGCACCAGCTTCCGTCCATAGCCGCCACGGCAAAGACAACCGGGTCCCAAGCGTCCTCATCCGCAGTTTTGTTGCCCTGCGAAAGCAGCAGAAGGGGGAGCGTAAAGGCTCCTTCTTCGCCATAGCCGCCGGGGCTGCGGACGCTGCTGTATACCGGGTCGGTGACGGCGACGCCCTCCCGGGTCATCAGGCCGTACAGGCACCCGCTGTCGGCGGGCCAGTCGTCCATCAGCCGCAGTCCCGCGTAGGGAACCAGGGGGCCATAGTCCTCCCGGGGGATCAACTCTCCGGTATAGGTTTCATACCAGCGGGCTCCGACGGGCTCCGGCGGTTTTTCCCGTTCCCCCAGTTTCGACCAGTCGGTGTGGACGGCCCCGCCCTCCGCCTCCGGCACGCCTTCGGGTATGACGGCCGGAGCGGGGCCTGGGGGAGATTCTCTTGGCCCAATCGCGGCGCAGGCGCACAGCAGCAGGCAGAGAACCGCCGGCAGTGCCCGGCGCCTCACGGTTGGACCTCCAGAATGGATACGTAGCCCTCATGGGCCACCAGCCGCTGTCCCTCTTCGCTCAATAGCCAGTCGTAGAGAATGCGGTTCGGCTCGTCTTCACCCGCGCCGGCGGGGAGGACCACATACTTGGGGTTTAAAAGGGGATATTGCTCCTGCCGGATTGTTTCCGGCGTAGGCTCCACGCCTTCCAGGGCCAGAAGTTTGAGGCCTTGGGCCATTTTCATCTCCTCAGCGTAGTAATAGACACTGTAGCCGATCGCCCCGGGGGAACCGTCGTAGTTTTTCACGACCTCCATCAGCTGGCCCATGGTAGCCGCCACATAGCCGGTGGGAGCTTCCATCATGGGTTCTCCCTTCATGACCAGCTTTTCCATAAGGGATTGACTCCCGGCCTCTTTGTTGCGCTGGAAGGGGATAATCTCTCGGTCCTCGCCCCCCAGCTCCTTCCAGTTGGTGATCTTGCCGGTGTAAATGTCCCGGGCCTCTTCCACAGTAATAGAGTCCACCGGATTGTCTTCATTGACCACGAAGACGAAAGCGTCGGTGGCAAAGGGGGACTGCTCCCACTCAAAGCCGGAGCTCTCCTTCTGGGCCAGCACCTCTTGATTCGGCTCACCCACAATCAGCAGGTCGGCGCCGCCTTCCAAAAGGTTGTAGTAAGCATTGGTGGTTTTGGAAAACTGAACAAGATCCCGGACATCCTCCCGGCTTTCGCCCAGCAGCACGGAGCAGACCGCTTCCGCCAGGGGCGCCGTGGAGGTGGAACCGTCCAGCCGGGGAAAATTTTCCCGGGTAAACGTAAAGGCCTCCGGCGGGGCGGGCTCCGCCGGAGCCGGGGCGGGCGGCTGCTCCGGCGCGGGGCCGCCGCCCGTGCAAGCGGTGAGGAAAAGCAGCGCCAGCAGGCACGCGAATGAAAACGGCCGGACCAGCTTAAAAATTGACATAAGCAAATACCTCCGTATGGGATTTAATGAACACAGTATAGAGGCTTTTGCGGAGGAAAGAGTAACAAATAGGTGACAGTTTTTCCGGAATGATTTTGGAGGGCCGGCCTGTCGAAAAATGGTGAAGACTCAAACAACGGAAAGGGAGGGAGCTACGAGAGGAATCCGGGAGGGGTTCCGTTCGTTTTGAATCAGAACTTTTTAAAGATCTGAAAACTTTCTTAGACTGTTAAAAATATTTTTGACAGCCTGAACGCCCTCAGCCCGGAAGGGCTGAGGGCGTTCGATGCGTTATGCTGTTTGAGACAAGATTGGTTCCAGTTTCAGGGTTTGTCAATGTTTTTTGCAAACCGGAGCAGCATGGTACACAGCTGCTGGCGGGAGATCGGTTCGCTCAGTTTTAAATCGCCGGAGGCATCTCCGGCAAGGATGCCGTTTTTCACGGCCCACTCGACGCCGTCCTTGTGGGCGGGGCTGGGAGTATTGTCCATGCTGGCATTCTCCTTTTCATAGTTTGGGCGCATAGCGCCAACAATCTGGCTGTAAGGCCGGGTTTTCCGGCAGACCATGCCGCCGTTGGACTGGCTTCCGGCCTCACTGGTATTGCCCTCAATAGCGACGATGCCGGTAAGCGTTACCTCTTCGACGATGCCGACGTGGTCTGTGGCCGCGCCGCCTGGAAAGTCGTAGATCACCATGTCTCCGGGGCGGTAGTCTTTGGCCGCCCACTGTCCGGCCTTCTTGGCGGCGGCCATCAGTGCCCCGCAGGAGGCGGTTTTGACAGGCAGGGGTATTTCCGCCTGGTGAAATACCCACTGCACAAAGGCCATGCACCAGGGATAAGCCGCCCCGGAAACCTCCCGGCCATAGTACCAGGTGTTATACTTCACCCGGTTGGAGCCCGCCGGGGACTCCTTCGTCCCCAATTCCCCCCGGGCAATGCTCAAAATTTTCTCAACTGTTTCCATTGCCGTTCTCCGTTTTCTCCTGCGCGGGCTGGCTCTGAGTCCCAAAGTAGAACGCGATCACCACGGCGTAAACCGTCATGAAATCCTGAGAAATTGTCTGGGCTACCGCCATATAGGCGAACACAATTGTGAGTGTCAGCGTTACCAGCGACTTCACGCTGAGGAGATTCCCCAGCCGCTTACTAATGGTTTTATTCATAGGTTTTCTCCTTTTTCCGGGGGTTCCCCGGTCAAAACATTGCGCAGTTTGGGTTTCGCCGGCAGCGGGACCTCCGCGCCGCCTTAAAATGCAGCGGAATTGTTGCGCTGCGCGCAGGTCCCTTTACACAGGATATGACCGTTATGGCGAAAGTGAACCCCCGGGGCAAAAGGGCTGGGGGCCACCGGAATGAAATTGAAAGCGCTCACAGCCCCACCCCCCTCAGCATCCAGGCGATCACCGCCGCCGCCACAGCCCAGATGGCCTTGTCCACGATGCCCT
>CAJTSM010000005.1:74792-152214 GCA_910578935.1 uncultured Oscillibacter sp.
TCACAGCCCCACCCCCCTCAGCATCCAGGCGATCACCGCCGCCGCCACAGCCCAGATGGCCTTGTCCACGATGCCCTCCCACCGCTTTCCCGGTTTGTCCCGCAGCTCCTGAACGGCGGACTTTTCCGCCTGAAGGGAGGCTTTAATCTCTTCGGTGTCCTCTTTAATTTGGTTCAGCCGCTCCTCAATAACGGCGACGGAGGTATGGGACGCGTCAAGGCGGTTATAAAATTCCTTGTGCGCGTCTTTGTTATGGACAATTTCCTGCTCCAGGGCCTCAATGCGGGCCCGGAAGGGGCATGTTTTGGCGGAATCCGGACAGTTTTCAGGCATGCCGTCTCCTCCTTTCTGTCAAATTGCTTTTATGCAGTAAAGTACCGCCATGTTCATGGGACGGGGGACAACAAAGGGGAATCCAGGCGCGTCCGACGGGTCCGTGTAGGACTTCCTGATCTCCACCTGGGATTTAAACCCGTCTTCCCCGGCAGAGTCGGCCGCAATGTACTCATCCAGCTCATTTTGCTCGCGATATGCATTATTAGCTCGGATATAAAGACTGTTGGAAGATGCTGAAGAAATGTTAAGCAGGCGGCTTCCATTTTGTTTTGCGCCGATGTCGCCGCTGATCTGCGGCGCCTCTTCCCCATCGCCGTGATATCCCCGGAGAAACAGGTTCCGCAGGTCCGGCACGGCAAAAGTGCTTTCCCCATCGCCGCCAAAGTGATTGGCGGTTCCGAACTGCTCCGCGAAGAACGCCGCCAGCCGTGGATAATCGGCGATACGGTGCTCCGCCCCGTCGCAGACCAGATACCCCGCCGGGGCCGTCAGGCCCATGAAGCTGATCACCGTTCCCAGGGGGTTCCCGCTGCCGGAGGGAATGCTCCGTACCGCCTCCGGCAGGCCGCCGGAGTTCAGTTCCTCCGGCAGGGTCCCGCCTTTGTCCGCTGCGGCGGAAAAGGCGGCGGCGACATTGTCTTCGATGCGCTGGATTTCACTTTGAATACTCATGCAAGACCTCCTTAAACTGCGCGCAGCTGGTCTTCAATGCGGCCGAGAATAGCCTGTATCCCCGCCGCCGTCATAGGCAGCGTGTTGTCTCCCGAAAAGTCGTCTACGGTGTCGGCCGTCAGGTTGCCGTCCACGATTTTCAGCCCGTGGCCGATGCCGTAGGCGGGGGAGGACGTGGGTGGGAGGGAATCCGCCTGAATAGGTACGCCTTCCAGAACCATGCCGAGGTCGGCCCAGGTGGTAGTCAGCACGGTTTCCCCGTCCCGGGTTCCATAACACCCGGCTTCCAGCCGCCACCCGCCGCGGGCCGTTACTTCCCAGGGGATGACGCACGCTCCAGAGCTGTCCGGGCGGAGGGAAATGATTTCGTCTCCGGCCCGGAAGACAGCCGTCTTTTCCAAACCATCCCAATCCTCTGAAAATTGAAAGCGTGCTTGGTGGATATTGACGCTACCGCTGGCGACAGGTTCCCGCCGGATCACGTGCAGTTTGTTTTTGTTCGCAATGATTTCAAACATTTGGCATCGCCTCCTTCAGGAAAGAGGACCTTGGAGGGAAAGTTGCATGAAAGGGTCAGCCTGGTTTGAAAGCGATCAAAAATTTGTGGTTGCCGCCTCATGCCGGTCTTGTATATTTGCGGGCCTCTGCTATAATTAGGTAGAGCTTTGTGAAATAAACGGCGAGAGGTGGGGATTTAAATTGTACCGGATTTTGATTGTGGAGGATGACAGCGTCATAGCAGGGGCTGTGCGGCGCCATCTGGAGAGCTGGGGATATGATGTGGCGTGCGCGCAGAAATTTGACGCCGTGCTGGCGGAATTCGTGGCCTTCAGTCCCCAGCTGGTGCTGTTGGATATTTCTCTTCCCTTTTTCAACGGGTATCACTGGTGCCAGGAAATTCGGAAGGTTTCCAAGGTCCCGATTCTCTTCCTGACCTCCGCATCGGATAATATGAACTTAGTCATGGCAATGCAGATGGGCGGAGATGATCTTCTGGCCAAACCCTTTGACCTTCAGGTCCTCTCCGCCAAGGTCCAGGCCATGCTGCGGCGGGCCTACGATTTTGCCGCAGCTCCCGCGGCTCTGCTTTCCTGCGGAGGAGCGGTGCTGAATCTCGCCAATGGAACGCTGAGCGTTCAGGGCAGGCAGGTGGAGCTGACGAAGAATGAGTGGAAGCTGCTCCAGCTCCTGATGGAGAAAAAGGGCCGGATCGTCAGCCGGGACGCCATGATGACCGCCCTGTGGGAGTCGGACAGCTTTGTGGATGAGAACACGCTGTCCGTCAATGTAAACCGGCTCCGGCGGAAGCTGGAGGCGGCGGGCCTGCCGGATTTCATCCGCACGAAAAAAGGAGCAGGCTATTTGGTGGAGGATGAGACGGCATGAGGGTTCTGATCGCGTACTTCAGGCGGCATTGGAAGCTTCTCCTCCTGCTGGCGGGGTGCCTGGGCATCTGTTCCGCTGTCTTTGCTCTCTACGGTCTGCCCCTGGAATCGGTGGGCTACGCCTTTGTATTGTGTTTTGCCTTGGGCCTCACCCTGTTTGTCATCGGCTATTTCCAGTTTCTCCGGCGGCACCGGGAGCTGAACGGACTGCTGGCCCAGGTAAAAGAGAAGGTCCTGCCCCTGCCGCCCGCCAAGGGGCTGCTGGAGGAGGACTATCAGGCGCTGCTTCAGGCCCTGGCTTCGGAGCGGGCCGCCCTGGCTATGGAGGACCGGAACCGCATTCAGGACATGACGGACTACTACACCCTCTGGGCTCATCAGATCAAGACTCCCATCGCCGCCATGCGCCTCCTGCTCCAGGAGGAGCCCTGGCCGGAGGTGGAGGGGGAGCTTTTGAAAATTGAGCAGTATGTGGAGATGGTTTTGGGCTACCTCCGCCTGGGCAGCGAATCCACGGACTATGTGTTCCGGAGCTGCCGCCTGGACGAGCTGCTCCGCCAGTCGGTGCGGAAGTATGCCCGGCTGTTTATCCTGAAAAAAATATCCCTGGACTTCCAGGAGACGGGGCGAACGGTGCTGACTGACGAGAAGTGGCTGTCCTTTGTCATTGAGCAGCTGCTGTCCAACGCGGTGAAATACACTCCGGAAGGAGGGCGCGTCCGGATCTACGGCGACGGGGAAACCCTGGTTATCGCCGACAGCGGCATCGGCGTCCGGCCGGAGGACCTGCCCCGGGTTTTTGAGAAGGGCTTCACCGGCTTCAACGGACGGGAGGACAAGAAGTCCACCGGGATCGGGCTCTACCTCTGCCGCCAGGTGCTGGACCGGCTGAACCACAGCATTTCCATCTCCTCCCGGCCTGGACAGGGGACCCTGGTGCGGCTGGATCTCAGCCGCACCGGAAGAGGGGTGGAGTGATGGCGGTTGTCACCAGGGTCATTTTACCGGAGGAGGATGGAGCCGCTGTACGGCATATCCTCCGGGCCAAGCTTCACTTTTCCGCCCACGCCGTTTCCCGTCTGGCCCACGGAGGGGAGTGCATATTCGTCAATGGAGCTCCTGTCCACACGCCCCACGTGCTCCGGGCCGGGGACGTGCTGTCGGTGGAGACGAAGGACCAGAACGCGCCCAAGGCCCTTATTACCCCGGGGAATTGGTCCCTGCCGGTGGTATGGGAGGATGCTCATCTGCTTATTGTGGATAAACCTGCGGGCATGACGGCCCATGCCTCCAATTTTCTGCCGGACACACCCACGGTGGCGGGGGCCTTGGCCTGGAGCCGGGGAACGGACTTCATTTTTCACCCCGTAAACCGCCTGGACAAGGGCACTACCGGACTGATGGTCATCGCCAAGAGCGGCTATGTCCACGACCTGCTCCGGCGGCGGCTTCACACAGGGGGATTCCGGCGGGAATACCGGGCTGTGTGCGTGGGCTGCCCCGCTTTGGAACAAGGAACCGTGGATGCGCCCATCGGGCGGGACGAAACTTCTCTTGTGGCGCGGAGGGTCCGGCCGGACGGGTCCCCCGCCATATCCCACTACGAAGTGCTCTCCAGGGGAACCGGCTTGTCTCTCCTGGCTCTCCGGCCGGAAACCGGGAGAACCCACCAGCTCCGGGTCCACATGGCATATTTAGGCTGTCCCCTGGCGGGGGATTGGCTCTATGGGACGGAAGATCCGGGGCTGATTTCCCGGCCCGCCCTCCATTCTTGGGCGGTGGCGCTGGATCATCCCGTCACCGGGGAATGGGTGGAAATCTCCGCCCCTCTGCCGGAGGATATGCAGGCGCTGCTCCGGGAGCGGTTCCCAGCCTTCGGCCGGGAAAAGTTTTCAGAACTTTAAGGGTTCTGAAAACTTCTTGGTCTGAATGGCGCGGAAAACCCCTCCTGGGTTTAAGAGCTTGTATCCATGACCGGGGGATGCAGGATGGACGGGAAAAGGACCGTCCAAACGGCTTAACGGTTGTGAATACAGGTTCTAAGAGCCGCCGCAGGCGGCGGCTGCGCTCCGAAACGCGCCTGTGGGCGCAGCCGCGCACGCCCTTCCTTTCCGGCACTGAAATTTGGATCTTTTTTGACAAATAAAGCGGGACCCGTACAAAAACGGGTCCCGCTTTTCAATCGTCCTCCGGGTGTTCTTCCGGGTCCTCCCCGGTTTCCTCCGGCAGAAGGGATTCTTCCTCCTCCGGCAGAGGAGCCTTGTACATTTTCCAGGCCAGAAGGCCCAGGACCGCCGCGCCGCCGCCCAGGACCGCCGCGCCTGCGGCGAATTGGAACGCAGTAGGGCCATAAGGATCGTGGGTCAGGTAAGGTTTGGCAATCTGATAGAAGAGATAGACCAGGTACAGCGCTGCCAGGGCGTAAACATTGGCGCGAACCCTGGGATTGAAAGGCCGCTTGGGGGACTTGGGTGTGGACATGGAATTCCTCCGTTCCGCCGGCAGTCCGGCGCTGTTATGTTTCCGCCCCGTCGGGCCGGGTGACGCTTCGCACCCATTTCCAGCTGTGGAGCCGGAGGGCCACGGGAATGATCTTATAAATCTGGTCCCATTTCAGAAGAAAAAATACCGCTGCCGGCGGACACTTCCACCAGAACGCCGCCATGGCGGAAAAGGGAACGACAATTCCCCACATGCTGACGAAGTTCATCTTGGCGCTGAAGGCTGTGTCCCCTCCGCCCCGGATGATGCCGGTGTCACAGGCCATTTGATAGGAAGTGCCTGCGGTAGTGACGGCGATGACCGCCATAAATTGCAGGGCCAGTCCCCGGGCCCGCTCCGTCAGCGCGCCGCCAAAAATCTCCAGTATGGGATTCCGGACCAGGAAAATCAGCCCTCCGGAAACCAGGCCAATGGCGGTAAACAGGACCTGAAGCGTGGTAACCAAGGGGCGCAGGGCCCCTTCTTTCCCTTCGCCGATGCTTCGTCCCACCACGATGCCGGAGGCGGAAGCTGCGCCGTAGGCCACAACGGAGAGAACCTGGTAAACCTGTACCGCGATGGCGTTGGCGGCCGTTACGTCGCCCCCCAGGTGTCCTAAAATACCGGTTTGAACCATCTGGGCCACGCCCCAGAGGGCCTGGTTCACCAGCACCGGGACGGAAACCCGGTTATAGTCTTTCAAATAACTGCCGTCGATGAAAAGGAGTTTTCTCAGGGTCAGGTTCAGCTTCTTCTCCCGGTATTTTAAGTAGTAGACCACGATCAACAGCTCCACGCAGCGGGAAACTAGGGTGGCCACCGCCGCCCCACGGACGCCCAGCTCCGGGCAGCCGAAATTGCCGTAGATCAGCAGGTAGTTCAGCGTGACGTTGATGCACAGTGTGGAAAAGGAGATAGCGTAGCCGATCTTCACCACGCCGATGGACCGGAGGGAGGCCACCAGGATGTTGGTGACGGTGAAAATGACGTAGGAAAAGCAGATGATCTGAAAATAAGCCGCCCCTTGGGCAATGACGCCCGCGTCGTTAGAAAGCAGTCCCAGCAGCTGCCCGGGGAACAGGAGCACCGCCCCAAACAACAGCGCCGACAGCGCCGCCCCAAAGCGCAGGGCCACGCCAATGATGTGGGGGATAGGTTCCAGCTTATTTCTGCCCCAGTACTGAGCCCCCAGCACCACGGCTCCTTCCCCCGCGCCGCCGACAAGCATCTGAAGCAGAAACTGAATCTGGTTGCAAAGACTGACGCCGCTCATAGCCTCCTGGCTGTAACGGCCCAGCATGACGGTGTCCATCAGGTTCACGCCGAAGGTCAAAAGGTTTTGCAGGGCCAGGGACAGCGTCAGGGCAAAAAAAGCGCGGTAGAAAGCTTTCTCCCGAATCATAGAACAGGCTCCTTTAAAGGGCCGGGCGCCCGAAAGCTGCCCGGCCCTGACGCGCGTTTTGATTATTCTTCGCCGTCTTCCGCCCCGTCCTCGTCGAGACTGTCCAGATCGAATTCCAGCTTCTCACCGCAGTTGGGGCAGATAACCTCGCCGTCCTCCAAGACGGACTCGTCGAAGTAGAAGGTTTCCTCGCAGGTGGGACAGGTGGTGGCATAACAGTCCTCGTCCTCTCCCAGATCATCCAGCTCGTACTCATCATCGTCCGCGTCATCGTCCTCGCCGTAGAGCAGGTCCTCCACGTCCTCCAGATCGTCGCTGACGGCGTCCAGGCCATCGCCCAGCTCCTCCTGAGCGTCCTCAATGTCGCAGAGTTCCAGGGCGATGTCTTCCAGTACGTCGATGATGGCGGTCAGGAGTTTGCCCTCCTTTTTTTCGGTGTTCAGCTCCATACCTTCCGCCAGGCCTTTCAGATACGCGACCTTCTCAGTGATTTCCATCGTCAATGACCTCCTTTTTGTCCTTTTAACGCTTGATTTTCGTGGGTAAAAGGGGGGAACGGCTCCCCCCCTTCAGCACTCACTCTTTACAACGTCCTAAATATTCGCCGGTGCGGGTATCCACCTGAATTTTTTCACCCTCATTAATGAACAGGGGCACCTGAATTACCGCGCCGGTTTCCAGGGTCGCTTTCTTGGTGACGTTGGTGGCGGTGTCTCCCTTCACGCCGGGCTCGGTTTCGGTAACCTCAAGGTCCATGAAGTTGGGAACCTCCACGGTGAAGACGCTGCCCTTATAGCTCACCAGCTTGCAGACCGTGTTCTCCTTCATGAACTTAAAGGCGTCGCCTAGCACATCCCGGTTCAGCGGGGTCATGTCGTAGGTTTCAGGGTCCATGAAATAATAGAGGTCGCCGTCGTTGTAGCTGTACTCGGCGTCCTTGCGCTCTACGCTGGCCTGTTCAAACTTGGCGGTGGGGTTGAAGGACTCCTCCCGAATGGCCCCGGTGATAACATTCTTGTACTTAGTGCGCACAAAGGCCGCGCCCTTGCCGGGCTTGACATGCTGAAAGTCCACCACCAGCATGGGCTTGCCTTCCATCTCAAAAATCATTCCCTTGCGAAACTCGCCTGCGGAAATTGTCGGCATAATAAAATCCTCCTCACAAATCTTTATCCGAGAAAACGACCTGCGGGAGGACATTTTCTCTCTTTTCATGGTTCTTCCAGTATAGCCGTAGCTATTTTATCCCATCCCGGCGGCGATTGCAAGTATTTTTCCACCAATTGTCCGGGACCATGCGAAAATATTTTGGACGCTCTTCCGCTTCAGGGATTTTCCGTCCGGCGGCGGCAGACCGCCTTGAAAGGCGCCTGAAGGGCGTGCAGCACTTTCTGCCAGGGCGTTGCCGCCCCGCCTAGGGGTTCTACCATCAAGGCCAGCACGCCGGCCCGGTTTGCCGCCAGCATGTCCGTCAGCAGCTTGTCCCCCAGCATGGCGGTGTGCTCCCGCCCGGTCCCGCCCCGGGCCATGGCGGCTTTCAGCCCGCGGGTGGAGGGCTTTCCGGCATGACCCTGGTAGGGAATTCCCAAATCTGCGCAAAATTCCGTCACCCTTGTTCCGGAGCGGTTGTTGGAGACGATCATCACCTGAATTCCGGCGTTCTTCATGGCGGCAATCCACGCTCGAAGAGCCGAATCCGGCTGCCGGACGGATTTGGGGGCCAGAGTAAAGTCCAGATCACTGAGCAGCAGCGTCACCCCCGCCCGCTGTAAAAGCTCCGGCGTCACCTCTTGATAGCGCTGAAACAGGCGGCTGGGGATCAGGGAAAAGGGCATAGGCGGCGGCCTCCTCGCATAGTATCGTTTGAAGTCATTTCCAGTATACCAGTTTTCATACCAGGGCGCAAGGGGGAGAGAGATTTGCAGATCTATCTGGCCGTAACGCCGGAGGCGTCTCAGGAGGCTCAAAGCTATTGCCGGAATCTGGCCCATGTAGCTTACCGGGTCGGTCCCGGTTCCATATTGCTGCGGCAGAGCCTGCTCCTACAGACCAAGGGGGGGCTCCTATCCGTCAGCGACCGGGATGCTCCCTTCATCGACAGCCCGGAGGATTTGCGGGACGCGGTTTTGCGGGAGTGCGGACGGAGGGGATATTCCGGCGTGCTGCTGGACTTTGAGGAGGGTCCCCGCCGGGACCGGACCGCCTTTGTAACCGCCCTGGCTCCGGCCCTGTCCGCCTCCCGGAGGACGCTGTACCTGCCGGAGAACTATGCCAATGCCGCCCCCGGGGCAGTGGTTCTTCTCTGCACCGCCGTTTCCGGCGGAAGCTTTTCCCAGTATTTGCAAGAGTCTGTTTCAAAAGCCGGAGGGGCGGGCCGGCTGGCTTTGGATGTTCAGAGACTCCGCATGGACTTTCGCCTTCCCGCCCGGACCGGGGAAGGGGAACCCCTCACGGGGGAGGCATTGAGGAAGCTGATGGAGCGGGAGAGCCCCTCTGTTTTCTTCTCCCAGGACCTCTGCGCCCGGTATTTTACCTACAGCCGGGAAGGAGAGGCCCATTTTGTCCTCTTCGACGATGCGGATACTCTGAACCAAAAGCTTCGCCTGGGAGCCGGCATGGGATTTCATGCCGCTTTCCTGATGTGGCCGGAAGTTCGGGATATCGCTCCCCGGGTCTTTGGCCCTTGGCGGGGCGGGAAAAAACCACCGTGAATCGCACGGTGGTTTTTTATGCCTCATTTCCAACGATTCTGGAGATCAACTCCAGCAGCCGGTCGATATCCAGGGGCTTGGCCAGGTGGGCGTTCATACCGCTCTCGGCGGAACGCTTCCGGTCTTCGTCAAAGGTGTTGGCCGACAGGGCTACAATCGGCACGTTCGCCTTTCCCGGGTCGTCCAGGGCCCGAATGGCCCGGGCGGCGGCATGGCCGTCCATTACCGGCATCCGGAGGTCCATCAGGACCAGGGCATAATGGCCCGGGGGGGCGTTCTTTACTTTCTCCAGGGCCTCTGCGCCGTCCTGGGCGGCGTCTACCAGAAAGCCCGCTTCCTCCAAGAGGTCCACGGCGATCTCGCGGTTCAGCTCGTTATCCTCCGCCACCAGCACCCGCCGCTCTTTTGCGGGGAATGGGGCGGTCCGGGCCTCTGCCTCCTCCTGGAGACGAAGGTTCAGCGACGCTGTGAAACAGCCGCCGCCATCCGGTGTTGCCGCGGCTTCCACGGTCCCGCCCATCAGCTCCATGACATGCTTGGCAATGGGAAGGCCCAGGTCCGCGCCCTCCGCGTCAGAGGCGACCGTAATTTCCTGGCGGGAAAAGGCGGCAAATACTTTCTCGGTCAGAGGGCTTTCCGTGGAGGAACAGTTGGCGATGAAACGGTAAGACCCGTAGGCCCGGGTGGCGCTTTGTTCCCGGAGAAGCAGATCTACCCGCCCGCCGGGTTTTACCCGCCGCACGGCCCCCAGGGCCAGATGGCTCAGGGACTGGCGGAGCTTTGGCAAATCGCACCAGACCTTGGGATGTTCCGTTTCCACGGCGGAGAGAACCAGTTCCACGCCCCGCTGCTCCGCATGGGGACGGATTTCATTCCAGACCTCCCGGGCCAGCTCCGGCAGGCCGCAGGCGGATTCCTCAATATGGGCATGGCTGGATTCCAGCCAGCTCAGCTCTAATACGTTGTTTAAAAGTCCCAGGAGCTGAGCGCTGGAATCCTCAATCCGCTCTAGGTCCTTTTTCAGCCGTTCCGGGTCATTCAAATGGCGCCGCGCCAGGGCGGCAAAGCCCACCACGGCGTTCATAGGCGTGCGCATATCGTGGGAGATATTGGAGAGGAACGTGTTCCGGGCGTCTCCCGCCATCTTAACCTGGGTCAGGGCCTCCTCCAGAAGAACGGAACGCTCCCGTTCCCGGCGGACCTCTTCGTCCACTGTCCGGCAGGCAAACATAATCTGAGTCGCCTCTTCGTCGGGGCTGACGTTGACGATGAATGCCTGGACATATTCCGGCTCGCCCTGGTGGAGGACACGGTAGTTGATGTGATACGACTTGTGTTTTCTCAGCACTTTTTTGATATAGGCCGGGTCAACCTCCCGGCGGAAGCGCTCCCGGTCTTCGGAGTACACCCAGCGGTCCGCGTAGCCGTCGGCAAAACCGGTGAAGGGCCGGACCTGCAGATCCCGGCCAAACTGAAAATTCTCCCGGCCGCTGACCCGGTAAGGCTGAATGATATCCGCCGCCAGATCGGCGTGAAAAACTGTCTCATAGTCCGCGCTGAGGCCCTCGATCAGCTCCAGCCGCCGGACCAGTTCGTCGTTCATCTGCTCCAGGAAATCCAAAGTCTGCTCAGCCTGTTCCTGAAGCTCTCGCTCCTTTTGGAGTTTTTCCTCCAGGAAGGCGGCCCGTTCGGCGGCCCGGCGGCGGTGACGCTCCGTGATGTCCGCCAGGAAAACGTAGAACAGGCCCCCCAGTTCTTCCGTTTCGATGAAGTGGCCGAAATCCTCCACCCAGCAGACAGACCCGTCGTTTCGGATGATCCGGTACTCCACATAGTCCAGATCATAGCGGCTGCTGCCGATCTGCTCCCGAATACTGGCGTCCACGGCCTCCCGGTCATCGGGATGGACAAGACCCTGAAAAGTCCCGCCGGTGAGGTTCCGAAACGCCTCCTCCGTGTCACATCCGAAAATTTGAAGGACAGCGCGGTTGACGTAGAGAATTTGCCCGTTGTCGTCCCGGTAGATGAAAAAACCGCCGGGCATCTCGTCGGTAAAGCGCTTGATCTGCCGGGCGGTGAGGCTTTCCCGGCCCTGGAGGTCCCCGCCGGAGGCAAGCAGGTATTCAATCAGGCCGTGGTTTTCAATCATGGGGGGCGGGCCTCCTTTCCGAGTTTTTCCTTATCATACCACATCCCGGCCGGTTTGTCACGTATGATTTGCGGGAATATGGAAGCGGCCGAAAGATACGGAAATCCAATTTATTAGGAAAGAAAGGCGTGTGGGGGACTGCGCCCGCAGGCGCGTCTCAACGCGCAGCCGCCGCTTGCGGCGGCGTTTGACGCGGAGATAACCCGGAAAGGGTTTCCCATACCTCTCCCATCCTGGGTTTTCAGAACTTTTTAATGGTTTTGAAAACTTGCGCCGGCTTGCAAAAGTACTTTTTTGACAGCCTGAAGCGGCCCGCCCCGGAAGGGGCGGGCCGCTTTGCCTCAGGATTCAGGCCGTGTTTGGGAGACGGCCGGGGGAATTTGCTCAGCCGATCACCACCTGAGTGGCGGGCAGGGCGTTCCCATTGGTTCCAAGCAGGCCGCCGACGGTGATGGTGACGTTGGTTCCGCCGATGGCGGCGCCGTTAGCGGTGCTGATGGCGGGCAGCGTGGCGTCGTTCTTATCCACGAAGCGGAAGGTGACATAGCCGGCGTCGGCGTTCCACAGGGCCGCCTGAGCCGCGTCACAGTCAGCCAGGTCCGCGGGAATCAGGTTGCCCTTCGCCGCGCGGATCTGAGCGTCCTGGGTGGGCGCGTAGTCCACGGCGGCCTCACCCGCGGGGGTGATGGTCAGCTTAGTGCCGTCGGTACGGATATCCAGGAAATTCTCGATCTCCGTGGCGGTCAGGTAGCGGTCGGCAACCTGGCTCCAGGTGGCGCCGTTGTCGTTGCTGACCTGATGCTGGGCCATGATTACGAAGTTCACGCTGTTGCTGTTGCCGGTCATGTTCGCGATGGGAGAGATGCTGGAAACAACCCAGCGGTACTGAGTGCTCAGCGGCCGGTCCGCGACATTCACGGTAAAGGTATTGGCAGTGGTGCCGTCCTGGGCGGTCACGGTCCAGGTGTGGGCGCCGATGAAAGCGGTCTGGTCAATATCGCCGGTAGCGGAAGTCACGGTGGCGTAAGGGCTGTTGGCCTCCACGCGGAAGTTCTTCAGCTGCTCGGTCTGGTCCAGGGTGATGTCGACAGGGGCGGCATAGCTGTCGCTGTCGGTCACCAGCTGGTCGCCCAGGAAGAGCTTCCAGCCCGCATCGGTGTTCAGGTTCTCAGCGGGAGCGTTGGGCTGGCCCAGCTGAGAGCCGGTGATGATGACCAGGGACACCATGCGGAAGCCGTCGCTGTTCACGTTGTCGTTATAGATCATCTTGATGTTGGCGTAGCGGTTCTCGTCCTTGATCATGTCCTTCAGATCGCTGACGGAATCGACGCCGCCGCGGTAGCGGAGGTCAAGCCACTTGGCGCGGCTCATATCCACCACATTGCTCTCATCGCCAACGCCCAGATCAGCGCTCCAGTTGTTGCTGATGTCGGTGGGCTCCGTGCCGTAGCCGGTCAGCTTGACAAGGCTCTTGTCCTCGTTCACGATGCCGAACACGGTGGCGGTGTTGACGGAAGTGGTCTTCTGGGTAGCGGTGTGCTGCTTCAGGCTGTAGAAGGGCTCGTAGCCTTCCTTGGTCTTCAGAGCGTAGCTGGCGAAGTCGCCCTGGCGCAGGCTCTTGTCGGACCAAATCTTGACGCTTTCCTCCAAGCCGTCGGCGGTCATCATAGCGACGGTGTACTGATAGATGCGGTTGCCGTTCTCGTCAATGCCGTCCACACCCTCAAAGTTGCGGATGTAAAGCAGGTTGCTGGAGATGGCGTCGTTGGACTCCTGCTTCACCACGATGGCTTCAATCTCGCCGTCGCTGTTCAGGCAGGCCTCGGCAGGGTTGGAATTGGCGGCGCTGGCCTTGAAGTCCAGAGCGGCCTTCTCCACGGTCTGCAGGCGGTCGCGGACCTCGATGCTCTCCACATCGCCGTCCTCGTCGAAGGTGACGTAGATGAACTTGATGCCCTCGGTGATATACTTCCGGTCGGCGACGCCGCTGAGCTTGACGCGGACGTTGCTGGCCTTCAGGCCGTCGGCATGGCCGGAGCCCGTGGTATCGATGTCATAGACGTCGGCGGCAGAGCCGTCCATCAGGACCCAGTCGGCGGAGCCGACGGCGCCTTCGTTGGTGTACTTCACCAGGTCGCCGGGCTTCATGTCGCGGAAGTAGCCGTCATAGACATTCTTGTTGGTGCCGATGTTCAGGGAGATCTCGTTGCCCTTGACATCCCAGCCATCGACATAATGGGTGATCTTATTGTTGACGATGCCGTCATAGTAGCCCTTGATAATCATGAAGTCGGTGGTGTCGCCCACGCCCTTGGCGCGCAGAGCGTTGCCATACTCGTCCAGATAGAGCTTGACATCCTCGCGGGTAACCTTGATGTCATCGGCCTTGATGCCGGCCAGGTCCTTGTTCCACAGGGCCACCTTGTAAGCGGTGCCGCCCACGGTAACATCAATCGCCTGGCGCTCAGCCTCCGTGTTGCCATAGGTGGAAACGCGGGTCAGCTGGCCGGAAACTTCCTCGGGGACATAGGCCTTGCCCACCTCGAAGTCGCTGCCGTCGTGGTCAGCGTCCACGGGCACCACGGCCACAAGGGTGCCGGCCTTCAGACCGGAGAGCAGGGAGTAATAAGCGTTCTCCTCCTCCACGTCCTCAATCTCCACGTGGATGGGAGCCTGGTTATAGCCGGAATTGGGAACGGCGCTGCGGTTGGTGGGGCTGACGCGGTCCAGAGCGACATAGTCGCTGGCCACGCGCTTGACCGACATCATCTGGGTCTTGATCACCACGACATGGGAGATCAGGTCGGCGTCCTCGTCGTCCACATAGAGCTCCACCAGGGTGCCGTTGTCGGTGTAATCCGCGATGGTGGAAACCTTCTCCTTATTGCCGTCAAAGGCGTTTTCAATCAGCTCGCCGTTGACATACAGAGAAGTGTCCTGGTCGTCAACCTCATAGCCGCTCAGGCCCAGAGCGCGAACCTTGCTGCCGTCGGAAACTGTCTCCACATTGTGGGCCGCCTGGGTGGTGTAGGTGAAGTTGGGCGCAACGGGGAAGGTGCCGATGGTGACCAGCTTGTAGCTCCACACGTTGGAGGGCCGGCCAAAGTCGTCGACATTGGTGCGCTCTTCATTCATGCGCAGGTCTTTGAAGTGCTCCTCACCGAACTCGACGGTCCAGTGGTTGTCAGTGGCGTTGCCGCTGTTGCCGCTCTTCTTGTTGCTGATGTGCTTGGCGTACTCCTGGTTGCTGGTGACATAGGTACGGGTCTGGGCGCCGGCAATGGAAGCGTCGCCGGCGGTGATGTTGAAGCCGCCGGTGTACTCCACCAGAGTGGCCTTCAGGGTGTTCAGAGCCAGCTGGCAGGCCTCCTCGCGGGTGACGGAGTCAGCACCCTGGAAGCTCAGGCGGTTGAACAGGCCGGCAGCGTTGCCGATCCGGGCCACGTTCATGGTCCAGCCGGAGCCGGTGAAGCCCTCAAGCTCGCTCTTATAGCCCAGCGCGCCCAGCAGCATCTTGGCGAAGGCGAAGCCGGTCAGGGAGTTGGCGGGCTTAAAGGTGCCGTCGCCATAGCCGCTGATATAGCCGGCGGTCTTGCAGTAGCTGATGACGCCCGCAAAGGTGTGGCCGGCGGGAACGTCGGGATAGGGGCTGGAGCTGTTGGGGAGATTGGCGGCCGCCTCAGGCCCGATCATCAGGGAAACGATGATCTTCGCCGCGGCGCCGCGGGTCAGCTCGGTTTCGGGACGGAAAGAGCCGTCCTCATAGCCGGTGATAATGCCGATCCGGTTCAGAACGGCAACGGCTTCCTCGTACTGGATCTCGTCCTTGTCGGTAAGGTCCTTGTACTCGGTGGCCCCGGCGCTGATGGCGGTCAAAGACATAGTCATGACCAGCGCGAGGACCAGGGATAAGAACTTCTTCATGGATTTTCATCCTCCTTATTTTTTTAGCGGGAAGTTCACCGCTGTTATTTGCGGCCCGGGACGCGTCGGCTTTTCCGGCGCACATACAGTGGCTAGCCGTTCCCGTATCTGCCCCGGGACTGCCGCCTCATCCGTGCCGCATGATGAATATAGCACATGGAATTTTTAAAATCAATATGATATACATGATTGTAACTTAACAGTAACAATGCATCCGCCAGGAACCAATCGAGTATTTCCATAACAATTTATCCAATATGAAGAAAAATAGATAAAAATAGCGAGAAAATTGATAAGTTTAAAAAGAAATCTATTTTTATATTTTAATATATGTATATAACATATAGAGAACGGAGAGCGTTTGGGACGAAGGGTGTATACCCATCTACAATAAAAATAGTAAACTGCGGATTGACTTGCGGCTAAAGGACGTAGTATGATAAACACAGTCATTCCGCAAACGTTTGAGCGCACATGTGCGAAAGGAGGCCCGGCGTGAAGAGCATCCTTGCCTATCTACGCCCCCACGCCCCCCGGGTGGCGGTGGGAGTGACGGTGAAATTCACCGCCGCTGTGCTGGAGCTGCTGCTGCCCCTGTTGCTGGCTCATATCATTGACGACTGTGTTCCTGCCCAAGACCTGGCCGGAGTATTTCAGGCGGGCGGGCTGATGCTGGTCATGGCCTTTGGCGCAGCCTTTTGCAACATTACGGCCAACCGCATGGCAGCCTGGGTGTCCATGGAAATGACCCGGCAGCTCCGCCGGGATTTATATGAACGGACGCTGCTGCTGTCTCAGGCTCAGCTGGACCGGTTTACGGTTTCTTCGATTGTTTCGCGGCTGACCAATGACACGTATAACGTCCATCAGATGTTTGACAAGATCCAGCGGGGCGGCATTCGGGCTCCCATGCTGGTGCTGGGGGGGCTGGTGCTGACCTTTTTTCAGGCCCCGCTCTTGGCTCTGGTGCAGCTGACGGTTTGCTCGGCAACCTTTGTTTCTATTTGGCTGGTGACCCGCCAGGGGATTCCCCGCTATACCCGGGCTCAAGAGGCGGTGGACACGGTGGTCCGGGTCATCCGGGAGAATGCCGCCGGAGTTCGGGTGGTGAAAGCCCTGGCTTGCCAGGGGAGGGAGCGGGAGCGCTTCACCGCCGCCAGCCGGGCCTCTAAAGAGGCGGAGGAAGCCGCCGGCAGGATCATGGCCGCCGCCAATCCCCTGTCGGATTTCCTGCTGAACCTGGGGCTGGTGCTGGTGGTGCTGGCGGGAGCGGCGCTGGTGGAGCGGGGATGGATGTCCTCCGGGCAGATTGTGGCGTTCCTCTCCTATTTTACTATCATTCAGACCGCCACCCTGGGCCTGGCTAAGCTCTTTGTCAAATACAGCAAGGGCGTGGCCTCCGCCCGGCGGATTGAGGAAATTCTGTTGGCACCGGAGGACCAGGCGGCCCGCCCGGCTGACAAAGCGGACCTTCGGGGTCCGGAGCTGGGAATGGAGACGGTGTCCTTTTCTTACCTGGGCGTGGAAAAGGATTTGGACAATGCCTCCTTCCGGCTGAAGAAAGGGGAGACTCTGGGCATTCTGGGGCCCACCGGTGCGGGAAAGACCACTCTGGTTTCGCTGCTGCTCCGGCTCTATGACGCAGATGGCGGCATTGTCTGGCTGGGAGGGCGGAACATTTCCACCCTCAGCCGGAAGGACCTCCAGGGCCGTTTCGGCGTGGTCTTCCAGAATGAGGCCCTGCTGAACGACAGCGTTTATGAAAATATCTCCTTCCTTCGAGCTCTCTCCCGGGAGGACGTAGCCGCCGCCGCCAAGACTGCCCAGGCCTGGGAGTTCATTGAGAACTTGCCTGGAGGATTGGATGCCCGGCTGGACATCCGGGGAGCCAACCTCTCCGGCGGGCAGCGGCAGCGGCTGCTGATTGCCCGTGCCCTGGCGGCAAAGCCCGGCATTTTAATTCTGGACAGCGCCGACAGCGCCCTGGACTACCGCACCGCCGCCGCTCTCCACGCCGCCATCCGCCGGGATTTCCCCAGCGTGACCTTAGTGGTTATCTCCGAGCGGGTGGCCTCTCTTCGGGACGCAGATCGCATCCTGGTGCTGGAGGAGGGTGTGATTGCCGCTCAGGGGACCCATGGGGAACTCCTGGAGTCCTGCGGGCGTTACCGCCGCATGGCGGAGCTGCAAATGGGGAGGCTGCAATGAAGAGACATACGCTTGTTCACTTGAGCCGTTTTCTCCGGCCATATGCCGTTCGGTTCCTGTTTCTCCTGCTCCTGCTGATGGCGGGGAACCTGCTTTCCTTGGCGGCGCCCCTGCTCTCCGGCAAGGCGGTGGACGCCGTGGGCATCCGGGCCGGGGGCGTGGATTTTCCGGGCGTGTTCCGGAACTGCGCCGGGATGCTGGGCTGTTACGCCCTGTCTTCTTTATTAAATTATATAGTGTCCTCCCGGTTGATCCGGACAGCCCAATCCGTGTCCCACGATCTTCGCAAGGCCGCCTTTGACCGCATGAGCGAGCTGCCGGTGGATTACTTTGACACGCATCCGGCGGGGGATCTCATCAGCCGGGTCTGCTATGATGTGGACACTGTCAACGCCACCCTCTCCACGGATCTGCTCCAGCTCGGCACCAGCGTCTTCACAGTGGCGGGGTCTTTTTTAATGCTGGTAATTCTCTCTCCCAGGCTGACGCTGGTCTTTCTGGTCACGGTTCCCCTTTCGGCGGCGCTGACCCGCTTTCAGATGAAGCGCATTCATCCCCTCTTCCGCCTCCGCTCCAAAGAACTGGGCGCCTTGAACGGGTTTGCCGAGGAGCGGATGGGCTGCCGCAGGTCCATTCGGACTTATGGCGTGGAAGCGGAAGACCTGAGGCTCTTTGACGTGCGGAACGACGCGGCCTCCAGGGCGTACTACGACGCGGACCGGGCCAGCGCCTCTTTGGGGCCCTCCGTGAACTTTATTAACAATATTTCCCTTACCGCCGTCAGCGTGTTCGGGGCGCTGCTGTACCTGGGAGGCGGATTGTCTTTGGGGAGCCTTTCCTCCTTCGTCCTCTATTCCCGGAAGTTCTCCGGCCCCATTCGAGAGGCGGCAAACCTCCTGGCGGAGCTCCAGGCCAGCGCCGCCGCCGCGGAGCGGGTGCTGGACCTGCTGGAGGAGGAGCCGGAGACGGTGGATCCCGCCGGGGCTCTTCCCGTGGAGCGATTGAGGGGCGATATCCACTTCGATCACGTAACGTTCGGCTATGATCCCGCCCGGCCCGTTCTTCAGAATTTCACCGCTTATATTCCGGCGGGAAGCCTGGCCGCCGTCGTCGGCCCCACCGGGGCGGGAAAGACCACGTTGGTTTCCCTGCTCCTCCGGTTTTACCGCCCCCAGAGCGGCGCCATCACGGTGGACGGCGTGCCTTTGGAGGCTTACAGCCGGGACGGGTTCCGCCGCCGCCTGGCCCTGGTGCTCCAGGATACGTGGCTTTTTGGCGGCACCATTGCGGAGAATATCGCCTACGGCGCGCCGGGAGCCGGCCGGGAGGAGATTGTTGAAGCCGCGAAAGCCGCCCGCATTCACCGGTTCATCTCCTCCCTCCCCCAGGGCTACGATACCGTTCTTACCGACGAGGGGATTTCCAAGGGCCAAAGGCAGCTTCTTGCCATTGCCCGATGCCTCCTTACCGACGCGGACGTGGTCATCCTGGATGAGGCCACCAGCAACGTGGACACGGAGACGGAGGGAATGATCAGCCGGGCGATGGAGCGGCTGCGCCAAGGAAGAACCTGTTTTGTCATCGCCCACCGTCTGGCCACTGTCCGGGGGGCGGACCGCATTCTGGTTTTGGACCAGGGCGGCGTGGCGGAACAGGGAACCCACCAGGAACTGCTGGATGCCGGCGGCGTTTACGCCCAGCTCTACGCCGCCCAGTTTCAGCCGTGATGATGGAAAAACCCGGCGAAAACGTATCCGCAGTTTCAGAGATTTGGATAAAATTCAATTGGCAAAATAGCAAAAACAGATTTAATTTATTTGTCTGAATTGTAAACAAACCGTGAAAACAAACAAAAAAAGCTCCCTAAAATCGGGAGGCTGACAATTGACAAACCCCTGTCTGATTTTCTATAATGAGGCTAGAAAATCGCAAACGTTTGCGCAAAGAGGGCTGCGGCAGACCTCCGCAGACGGCCCCGGGCGTGATCGGAAGGGAGAACTCCGTCCCGCCTGAGGCTGCTCCCGGCAGTTATCAGAAAGAGGTGTTATCGTGTCAAATGCAGTAACCGTGACCAAGGAAAGACCCCCTAGAAAGAAACTGACGACACGTCGGTTGAAAAACCTGATTTTAAACGTGCTTAAGAACCCCTTCAACATGGTTGTGCTGGTCAGCCTGATCGTGTTGTTCTGCCTGATTGTCATTCCGCTGCTGACCATGATTAAGTCCACGTTCACTCTGGCTCAGGGCGAATTGCGCCGGGTGAAGGGCGCTCATGTGGGTGACTTCACGCTTTACTACTGGCAGTACATGATCGCCAGCAACATGTCCAAGGCCGTGCTGTGGGAACCTCTGCTGCACTCCTTTATCTGCGGTTTCTTTACCACGCTGATTTCCGTGCCTCTGGGCTCGGTGCTGGCTTGGCTGATGATCCGCACGGACCTCCCCGGCAAGAAGGTGTTGGGAATTCTGATTACGGTGCCCTATATGATTCCCTCTTGGACGAAAGCCATTGCGTGGCTGGCGGTGTTCCGAACGCCAACCAGCGGCGCAAACGGCTTCCTAACCGGTATGGGCATACCGATTCCCGACTGGCTGGCCTATGGCCCCACAGCCATCGTGCTGTGCATGTCCATGCATTATTACGCGTTCTCCTACATCCAGGTTTCCGGCGCCCTCCGTTCCATTAACTCGGAGCTGGAGGAGATGGGTGAGATCCAGGGCGCCAACAAAGTCCAGATTCTCCGCTACATCACCCTGCCGCTGATCCTTCCCTCTGTCCTCTCCGCCCTGGTTATGACGGTTTCCAAGTCCATCGGTACTTACGGCGTGGCGGCCAACCTGGGCAACCGGATCGGCTATTACACCCTGGCCACCCGCATGCGTGTGTACATCGACCAGGGTCCCCGGGGCGTGGGCTATGCCATGTCCATCGTCCTGGTCGGCCTGGCGGCTCTGATCCTGATGAGCAACCAGAAGGCCATCGGCGTCCGCAAATCCTATGCCACCGTGGGCGGCAAGGGCGGCCGCAGCACCTTGATGCCTCTGGGCGCGGCCAAGAAGCCCATGATGGCCTTCCTGGGCATCTTCCTGTTCCTGGCCATGGTTATGCCTTTCTTCGTGCTGATTATGGAAACTTTCCAGGTCACCACCGGCGCGGGCTACGGGCTCGACAACCTGACGCTCTATAACTGGATCGGCCAGGCCGGTGAGGCGGAAGTTTATACCAACTATGAGGGCATCTTCCGCAATAAGGAGTTCTTCAACGCCCTGTACAACACCGTGCGCCTGACCATTATCACCTCCCTGATCACCGCCTTCTGTGGCCAGTTCCTGGGCTACATCAGCTCTCGCGGCCGGGGCAAGTGGTACGGCAACCTCACCGAGCAGCTGGTGTTCGTGCCCTATCTGATGAGCGGCGTGGCGTTCTCCACCATGTATTTCTCCATGTTCAGCGTGCCCCACTTCGGCGGGCTGATCCCCTCCCTGTACGGCACCTTCACCCTGATCGTCCTGACCTCCGTGGTCAAGCACTTCCCCTTCGCCAGCCGTTCCGGTACCGCCAACATGCTCTCCATCAGCGTGGAGCTGGAGGAAGCCGCGGATATTGCCGGCGCCAGTTTCTGGAAGCGGATGGCCACGATCATCGTCCCCCTGGCGAAGAACGGCTTTATCTCCGGATTGATGCTGGTCTTCATCTCCATTGCCAAGGAGCTGGACCTCATCATTATCATGATGACCCCCACCACCCGGACTATGTCCTACCTGGCGTTCACCTATTCTCAGGAAGGCTACGCCCAGATGTCCGACGCCATTTCCGTGTGCGTGCTGCTGTTCATCCTGTTCTGCTACATCTTCGCCAACAAGGTCGCCGGCGCGGATATCGGCAAGAGCTGGTAAGCGGCGTCGGAAATTCCGCCCACTCCGCTTCCGCCGCCCCGGCGGCGAAAGCTCCGCTCTGCTCCATTTCCTCCGCCTCCTTCAAGGGGGAGCCGGCTCCCCCTTGAGCAATCCCCACCCCTGCGGGGGACGAGGGACGGGAGGCGGAGGATAGGAAAGAAAATACGGCGGATTGTATCGGGATTTTAAGTCTAGTTTAAGTCTAGATAAGATCAGAAAGGAAACGTGCCATATGAGCCGCATTGAACTGAAAAATATTGATAAATTTTACGGCAACAACCACGTCCTCCGCAACATCAACCTCACCATTGAGGACGGCGACTTCATGACTCTGCTGGGTCCCTCCGGCTGCGGCAAGACCACTACCCTCCGCGTGGTTTCCGGCCTGGAAAAGCCCCAGAATGGCATCATGACCATCGACGGCGTGGAGATGATCAATGCCGACGATGCCTATTATGCCGAGCCCAGCAAGCGCGGGTTGAACCTGGTGTTCCAGTCCTACGCCCTGTGGCCCCACATGACGGTGTATAACAACATCTCCTTCGGCCTGAAGATTCAGAAAATGAGCCATGATGAGATCGACCGCCGGGTCATGGACTCCCTGCGGATGATGCGGATTGACATGTATAAGGACCGCTATCCCACCGAGCTTTCCGGCGGCCAGCAGCAGCGCGTTGCCATTGCCCGTGCCGTAGCCTCCAGTCCCAAGCTGCTGCTGCTTGACGAACCCCTGTCCAACCTGGACGCCAAGCTCCGGATCGACATGCGTTCCGAGCTCCAGCGCCTCCACAAGGAACTGGGCACCACCATCATCTACGTCACTCACGATCAGGTCGAGGCCCTGACCATGTCTACCAAGATCGCCCTGTTCAAGGCCGGCGAGCTGAATCAGGTGGCCACTCCCATGGAGCTGTACAACAACCCCATCGACCTGGAAGCCGCCGATTTCATCGGCAATCCCCGGATCAATCTGGTTCCCGGAAAGGCCGAGATGCGAAGCGGCCAGCTGGTGGTCAAGAGCGAGCTGGGCGGCCACACTTTCCCTGCCGAGCACCTGACCGAAGAGCAGAAGCCCTCCAGCGGCGAGTTCGACTGTGTGCTGGCTGTCCGGCCCGAGCAGATTCTCATCTCCAAAGAGCCTGTGGAGGGCGCTCTCCCTGTCACCGTGTACGCCAGCCAGCCCGCCGGTTCCGAAACCATCGTCACCCTGAAGGCCGGCGAGGACGAGTTCTTGTCTAAGGAGATCGGCCAGGCCCACTACGATATCGACCAAAGGGTCTGGGCGATTATTGACCAAGACAAGATCAACGTGTATAATAAGGAAACTACCCGCCTCATTAAGCGCGCGGTGTAACCGCGAGTTTATACAATCCTGGGACCCTGTATTTTTCTCAAAATGAAAGGAGAAGATCCGATGAAGAAGAAACTCTTTGCACTGCTGATGGCCTTGGTTCTGGTCCTCAGCCTGGCTGCCTGCGGCGGCGACAAGGGTGGAGACACCCAGCCCTCCGACGGCGGCGCGCAGTCCTCCGGTGAAGCCCAGCCCGCTGGCGATGCCGACGGTGAAGAGGGCAGCCACCTCAACCTTGGCTACGATATGAACACGGACACCAACTACTATGGCCCTTACTATGACGAGTGGAGCGATCTGACGGATGAAGAGCTCTATGAGATGGCCCTGAATGAGGATAAGGACCAGACCATCACGGTCTACGCCACCTCTTCCAAAATGCTGAAGACCGAGGAGCCCTTTGAGGAAATGTATCCCGGCCTGGACCTGGTGGTTGCCGACCTGGACTCCGATGAGGTTCTGAGCAAGGCCCAGATCGAAAACGAAACCAACAACGTCACGGCGGACGTGCTCCAGACCAAGGATGTCAACGGCGAAGTGTTCCACGAGTACTATGCCAACGGCGTTATTGAGCCCTTCTATCCCCGGGACATCTGCACCCACATCGCCGAGGAGAACCTGAAGTACAGCTATCCCCTGTACTCCTCTCAGTCCTTCTGGTATTACAACACCGAGGCGTTCCCCGATGGCCAGCCCATCACCAGCTGGTGGCAGATTATTGAGAAGAATGACGACGGCAGCCAGAAGTATGCCCTGTACACCAAGGAGATCGGCCAGGAAACCGCGTACCTCTCCCTGTTCGCCAGCTTCATCATCAACGCGGAAGAGATGGCGCAGTCCTACAAGGACATCTATGGCAAGGACCTGGAGTATACTTATGACGCCTCCAGCTTCGCCTTCGAAGTTCCCGAGAACAACGCGGGCGTGGAGTACCTGTGGCGTTTCACGCAGGCGGATATGACCTTCATCGGCGACGGCGACGAGCTGGTGCTGGCCGTCCATAACTCCACCAAGGACCGTCCCGCCCTGGCCCTGGCTTCCGCCGGTAAGATCGAAAACCGTGAGGAGTCCGGCTATAACATTGATTGGTGCATCAACCTCAGCCCCTATACCGCTTTGCTGAACACCGAGTCCATGATGGTCGTCAGCGGCTGCGACAGCCCCGCCGGCGCCCGCCTCTTCATCCGCTATGTCACCGGCGGCGCGGACTGCCAGAGCGGCGGCCTGAAGCCCTTCACCAAGACCGGCAACTGGCCCCTGCGCGACGACTTCGTCGACGAGAAGAACCCCGCCAAGCTGCCCGAGCTGGGCGCCCGGGCCAACGACCTGGTTTCCATCTACAACATCTATCCTGACGTGCAGGATATGTGGATGTACTGGCTGAACCAGTAATCCTCACCTTCCAATCGCCGCGTTTCGCAGCTAAGCTGGGCGGGCGGCCGGACGGCCGCCCGCCCGTCTTCTAAGAAGTTGTGTTCACAGGCGAGAATCTGAACCGGGCTTCCCGCCTGTGAATACAGCTTCTGAATTTTTAAGGAGGAATCCAATGGCAAATCCCATCCGGCAAAAAGAGATCGACGAGCGGGTCGGCAAGTTTGCCGACAAATTCTGGGGCGCGTTTCAGATGACGGAGAACGGCAGGGTGAAGAGTACGATCCTGCTCTACTCCTTCTGCCTCTGCTGGGTCCTGCTGGCCCTCTACGGCGGATGTTTTGCTCTGTTCAACCCCTGGCTGGACGGCTTGCTTCAAGGCGCGCCTGTGGGGCTGATTACCCTTGTGGAAGCCGTAGTTCCCGCTGCCGTGGGAACGGTGGCAGCCTCTTTGGTGTGGCTGCTGCCCGGTGATAAGCGCCTGCTTCCCGCCGCGTACATCTGGCTGACGGCGCTGGTCTTGGCTTGTTTGATTGCGCTGATGATCATGATGGGTTGGGAGAGTGCCGGGCTGATTCTCCAATTTTTTGGGATGTTCGCGCTTGCTCCCTTGGCTTTAGGCCTGGGCGTATCCCTTTTGGTGTATTATCTATACTGGAAAAAAAGGCCCGCTGCCGGGAAAGCGGCACGGCCTTGGGAAAGGCAGTGAGAAGTATGATTGATACCGTACTGTTTGACATGGGCGGAACGCTGGAGGATATCTGTGTCGATGAGGAGAGCAAAGCCGCCTCTGCCAAGGGCGTCCTCCGCATTCTGGAGGCCCACGGCCACCCGTTGTCCCTGGATGTTCCTGCCGCTATCCGGGCCTTTGGGGAAGGGTGGGACCGCTACGCCGCTTACCGGGGCCCCACCAACCGGGAGCTGAAACCAGAGGAGATTTGGGGGGATTACATTCTCCCGCCGCTGGGACTGAACTTTGACGCCGTGAAGCCTTTCGCTGAAGAGCTGGCCCACATGTGGGAGGTCACTCATTATCACCGCCGGCTCCGTCCCCATGTAAAAGAGATGCTGGAAGGGCTGAAGGACCTGGGTATGAAGCTGGGCGTAATCAGCAATACCGCCGCGCTCTATCAGGTTTTCCGCACGCTGGAGGAGTACGGAATCCGGGATTATTTCCAGGATGTGACGCTCTCCTCCGTCACCGGCTACCGCAAACCGGACCCCAACATTTTCCGGGTATCCCTGAATCAGGTCCGTTCTGAACCCAGGACGTGCGCCTATGTCGGGGACACCTATTCCCGGGATGTCATTGGTCCTCAGAATCTGGGTTTCGGGGCCACGTTCCATATTCACTCGTTTCTCACACAGTCCCGGGATGGGGATGTGCCCAAGGATGTCCAGCCTACTTACACCATTCAGGATATTTACGAAGTCTACACCATATTGAAAAGCCAGGCAGGCTGAAAGGCGGCGGATATGTTTTCATTCAACCACTATAATTTTAATGTCACCGATCTGGACCGGTCCCTGGAATTTTACAAGAAGGCCCTGGGTTTGGAGCCGGTCCGCCGGAAGGAAGCGGAGGACGGCAGCTTTGTCATCGTCTTTTTGGGGGACCGGCGAACCACCTTCCGCCTAGAGCTGACCTGGCTGCGGGATCATCCTCAGAAGTACGACCTGGGCGAGTGCGAATTCCACTTGGCTCTCAAGGCGGAGGACTATACGGAGGCCCACGCCAAGCACAAGGAAATGGGCTGCATCTGCTTTGAGAATCCCGCCATGGGAATTTACTTCATCACCGACCCCGACGGGTATTGGATCGAGATTATTCCCTGAGGTTTCAGCCTGTCGAAAAAGGGCGAAAACGCAAATGACGGGGAGAAAGAGAGTTGCGAGAGGAACCCGGGGGGGTTCCTCTCGTTTTGAATCAGAAGGTTTATGAAGGCTTGGAAAACCCACCGGCTCAGAAGAGCCGGTGGGTTTTTGCGTCAGCCAATCGCGACGCCCGCGATTAAAAACATCAGGGTCAAGAGAAAGAAATACAGAATCAGTTTCCACACGTATTTTACCCATTTGTCGTAGGGCACATGCCCCAGGGCCAGGGCGCCCATGACCACCGCCGCAGTGGGGGTGATGATGTTCACCAGGCCGGAGGCGGACTGAAAAGCCGTCACCACCAGGTCGCCTCCTACGCCTGCGAAGCGCCCTAGAGGGGCCATGACGGGCACCGATAAGGTCGCCAGGCCGGAGGAGGAGGGGATCAGCACCGTCAGGGGCAGGTAGAGCAGGTATACCAGCAGTACGAAACTGACAGGCCCCGCCCCGGAGAGAGCCCGTTCTCCCCAGTGGAGGATGGTGCCGGTGATTTGCCCGTCGTTCATCAGCACGGTGATGCCCCGGCTGATCCCGATGATGAGGGCCACGCCAAGCAGGTCCGCGCAGCCCGCCACATAGGTTTCCGCGATGGCCTCTTCTCCCATACGGTCGATCAGGCCGATGATGACGCCGGATACCAAAAACAGCGCGCTGAGCTCCGGGAACCACCAGCCAAGGACCGGCAGGGGCAGGCCCATCTCGTCGAATGGGATGACGCCGTAGATCATAATTAAAAAAGTCAGAGTGAAGATTACCATGATGACTTTTCGCTTGGGGGTGAACTCCACGGTTTCTTCCATGTTGGCCTGTATTTTCCCTGCGCCCACGCCGACGACGGAGCGGGCGGGGTCCTTCTTCACCCGGGCGGCATAGGACATGACAAACCAAATTGCCGCCCCCTCGAAGACAATCCACTGGACGGCCCGGAGAAGAATGCCGTCTCCCAGGGATACCCCGGCGAAGCCCGCCGCGATGCCTGTGGCAAAGGGATTGACCGTGGAGCTGATAATGCCTGCCCCGGCTCCCAGGAGGATTACGGAAATGCCCACCACCGCGTCATAGCCGGCCGCCAAAAAAACAGGAATCAGCAGCGGGTAGAAGGCCATCGTTTCCTCCCACATGCCGTAGGTGGTGCCTCCCAGGCCAAAAGCGATCATCAGGATGGGAATTAACCACTTCTCTTTCCCGCCCAGGCGCTGAATAATCCGGCCCACGCCGGCATCCACCGCTCCGGTTTTCATGACCACTCCCAGGAAACCGCCGACCATCAAAATGAAAACGCACACGTCCACGGCGTCATAAAATCCGGAGAAGGCGGCTTTCAGCACCGCTCCGGCCCCCTGGGGACTCTGGTCCACGGCATGGTAAGTCCCGGCCACCGGGGCCTCATTCACGTATTGGTAAGCCCCCGCCGGGACCAGCCAGGTGCAAAGAGCCACCAGAATAATCAGGAGGAACAAGATGGTGTATGCCGTGGGCATACGGAATTTTGCTCTTTCCAAAGGGAACGCCCCCTTTATTTTCCGATCGTCGCGACGAGAACGGCTTTAATAGAATGCATCCGGTTCTCCGCCTCGTCGAAGACCACGCTGTGGCGGCCGCGGAAGACTTCGTCGGTAACTTCCCGGATGTCCACGCCTTTTTCCTGCCACTCTTTAGCCAGCTTTGTCTCGAAGTCGTGGAAGGAGGGCAGGCAGTGCATATAAAGCACATCCGGGTTTTCCGTGGCCTTGAGGGTTTCTTCCGTTACCCGGTAGGGGGACAGCAGCGCCGCCCGCTTGGGGATCAGCTCCTCCTCGCCCATAGACGCCCAAATATCTCCGTAGATCATGTCCGCGCCTTTAAGGCTTCCCTTGTCGTCGGTGATCTCAATCAAGCCGCCGTTTTTCCGGGCCTCGGCAAAGACCCGCTTGACAAGCTCCTGATCCATCTGCTGGGCCAGCTCCTGGGGACCCAGGCCCACGAAGTGCATACCCATCTTGGCCGCGCCGATCATCCAAGCGTAGCACATGTTGTTCCGCACGTCGCCGGGGAAGACCACCTTCATTTTGTTCAGAGGTTTTTTGCAGTGCTCTTCCAGAGTCATCATATCGGCGAGAATTTGAGTGGGGTGGTCCCAGTCGGTGAGCCCGTTCCACACGGGTACGCCGGACCACTTGGCCAGGTCTTCCACCACTTTCTGGGCATAGCCCCGGTACTCGATTCCGTCGAAAAAGCGGCCCAGGACTTTGGCGGAATCCTCCAAGGATTCTTTCTTACCCATCTGAGAGCTGCCTGCGTCCAGGTAGGTGACGTGAGCCCCTTCCTGGGTGGCTGCCACTTCAAAAGAACAGCGGGTTCGGGTAGAGGTTTTCTCAAAGAGGAGGACGATGTGCTTGCCCTTCAGGGCGGGTTCGCAGACGCCGGCCCGGCGCTTGGCCTTCAGGGCGTGGCCTAGGTCCAGGAGATAGCGGATCTCGCCGGGAGTGAAGTCCTCCAGGGTTAAAAAGCTGCGGCCTTTTAAATTTAATGCCATTGTAATGCTTCCTTTCCGTAACAAATTAAAATCATTTTCCTGACGGCATGCGCGTCAGGAAATACATTGACCCGTGCGCCTTGGGCGCACCCACCGGCGGCCGATGTCGCTGGTGGGGGGAAATCTAAAGGGGGGGGGAGACGAAGTCCCCTCTTTAATTCGGGTCGTCCCGCCAAAGAGGCATGGACATACAGCGGGGCCCTCCGCGGCCGCGGCTGAGCTCCGCGCTGGGGATTGTGTGGACCTTGATGCCCGCCTCTTCCAAAGAGCGGTTTGTCACGTAGTTCCGGGAGTAGACCACCACCTCGCCGGGGGCAATGGCCAAGGTGTTGCTGCCGTCGTTCCACTGTTCCCGGGCCGCGTCCACTTCGCTGCCCCGTCCGCACTCGATGAGGGTGACATGGTCCAGACCCAGGTGTTCTTTGAGAATGTCCTCCAGGCGGCCGTCCTCCTGGGTGATTTTCATTTTTTGGTTCTCATCCAGCTCCATGACGAAGACCGTGATGCTGGAGAGAATATTGGGGTGCACAGTGAATTTGTCCCGGTCCACCATGGTAAAAACCGTGTCCAAGTGCATGAAGGACCGGCTCTTGGGGATGTTGAAGGCGAGAATTTTTTTAAAGCTTGTCCGGCTGTAAGTCAGCACGGCCTCTGCCAGAGTGTCGATGGAGTCCCCCTTGGTCCGCTGGGAAATGCCCACGCCCAGAACCTGGGGACTGAGAATCAGGATGTCTCCGCCTTCCAGGGAAGAGACTTCTCCCCGGTCATACCAGCGGGGAGCGTGCATATACTCCGGGTTGTGCTGGAAAATAAATTTTCCGAACAGCGTCTCCCGGTTCCGTGTTTCCGTCAGCATTTTGTGAATGGACACGCCGGTGCCGATGGTAGCAAAGGGGTCCCGGGTAAAGTAGAGGTTTGGCATGGGGTCCACCACAAAGGGATATCCGTCTCCGGCAG
The DNA here is from genome assembly GCA_910578935.1 of uncultured Oscillibacter sp. GTDB lineage: Bacteria > Bacillota > Clostridia > Oscillospirales > Oscillospiraceae > Oscillibacter. The sequence goes on from CAJTSM010000005.1 coordinate 104,027, forward strand.
TGGAGAGAAGGTCCGCTAGCTTTTCACTTTCGCCTTGAAGCTGGCTTTTCCGCACCCCGGCCATCATGGTGGATACCATTTGCTTGTCCGGCATTTTTCCCAGATATTCTCCCAGCAGCACCCGGCTGCGCTGGTCCTTGACGCCCGCCTCGTCCAGGAACTGAATTACCAGTTCCTTGCGGACCTCATCGCTGGTGATTGAGTTCACGACCAGGTCTGTAAGGTAGACCACCTCCACGCCCTGCTGGCGGAGGCAGTCGGCAAAGGCGTCATGCTCCTTTTGCGCTTCCCGGAGGTAGGGAATGTCGTCGAAGAGCAACCGTTCCAGATATTCCGGCATCAGATTTTCCAGCTCCTGGCCGGGGCGGTGAAGCAGGACCTTTTTCAACCGCCCGATCTCGGAGGTGTTATGGATTCCCGTTTCCAAATCTGCTCACTCCTTTTTGATTCAAATCGTTGGGTGATGTTAGGGTCCCTGGTTTTCCCGTTTTCATGCGCAGCGGAAAAAATTACAAAAACGTGCGGGAGCCCAGGGAAGGGTTCCCGCACGCTTGGGTTTTTCAGATTCGGCATTGTTTGAAAAAGGCCTAGGCCCTGTTTGAAAAATGCGAAAACGCCCAAACGGCGGATCTTTTTCCGCGGATGCTTCGTTGATTTCCCTTGAAATCCGTCAGGATTCCTGGGGAAAATCGCCTCGCCCAGTGTAAAAATCTCTCGCCGCTGGGCATTCCGGCAATTTTCAAACAGGGCCTAGCTTTTCGGACTGTCTGCCTTTTCTTTCAGTACGGCGGCCATCCGCTCCGCGAACAGCCGCCCGGCCAAGGCCGCCTCCTCCGGTGCGTTTCCCGCAGCCCCCACTTCCAGCAGCAGGGACCCGGTGGTGGCATGCTGGTTGTACCGGGAGTTCCGCAGCAGCATCGGACGCATCAGCGTGGGGTAGCGCTCCAGAATGTCTTCTTGAAGCGCAGCCGCCAGCTTCAGGTTTTCCAGCCACTTCGGATGTTCCATTCCGCTGCCGTCGCTGCCCATCACCAGGGACATCTGAGCCGGAACTCCCATGCCCTCAATTTCAGAAACCGCTTTGTACTGGTTTCCCTGTCCGTCTTCAATCGCGTCCCGGTGAACGTCCAGGACAAAACGGATGGAGGGATAGCGTTCCAGATAATTCCGGATGGAAACCAAAGCCCTGTCATAAGCTCCGGTGTAATTTGGATAATCGTACAAGGTCCGGTCGTGGAGAACGGAGATGCCCGCCTCCGCGAAAACTTCCGCCATTTCATCCCCCACTTTTACCACGTTGTAGCGGTAATCCGTGGTGCGGTAGTCCCCGGACCAGACAATGGAAGTCCCCGGGGCGGGCGTATAGGATTCGCTGCCGTGGGTATGGAGGATTAAAATCTGAGGACCCTCTTTGCCCAAAGCCGCCGTAAAGGGGGCTTGCAGTTCCGGGACGGAGAGCTCATGACTGGTGGAATTGCTGATATAGACTCGCCCGCAGACCGTATAGCCGCTGGGGTCGGTGGGAATCAGCGTTTTGGCGGGAACGCCGTTGTCCTCCGCAATGGGAGTTGCGGGCTCCACAGGCGTTTCTTCCACCGGTACGGTTACAGGGGCCTGGGTTTCTCCGTCTTCCTCCGGCGGCTCCTGGCGTTCAAGGGCCCGCAGCTCCGCCACGTCCCTTCGGGCCGACGTCAGCAGGGGAGATTCTCCAATGGTCAGCGCCGCCGCGGGGGACAAGCTGTCTCCAAACCGCAGGTCCCCCAGTTCCCAGCGGAGGACCCGCTCCGGCAGAGCCTCCGCCAAAGCCTCCGCGGCGGCGGAGGCGGTGTCGCTTCCGGCGGTGACAGCGGTGATCCACAGCGTTCCCGCCGCCAGCAGCGCCGCTTCCAGCCGCCGGAGAATTTGGATCAGGGTCTTCTTTTGTCTCATAGTCGCTCACCTCTGGGACAACCTATGTCCGGCGGGCCGGAAATATGTCAGTCTTGCAATCCCGGTCTGTTCAGTATATACTTGGATAGGAATGACAACCCTGGAAAACACCTTGATTCCACAAAAGGAGCTGAACTTCGTGACAAGAACGCAACTCGCCGGCGGCGTGTTTCTCACCTATCTCCCGGCGAAGAAATTTAAAACAAGCCTGCTCTCCGCCCAATTTGTTGTCCCCCTGCGGTGGGAAACCGCTTCCGCCAACGCTTTGATTGCCGCCGTTCTCCGCCGGGGCACCACGTCCTGCCCGGATATGGGGGAGCTTGCCCAACGGCTGGACAAGCTCTACGGCGCCCGGATTGACGTTACAGTCCGCAAGAAGGGGGAGGCCCAGTGCGTGGGGTTTGTAGCCAGCCTGATCGACGACTGCTTTGCCCCCGGCGGAGAGCGCCTGCTGGAGCCCGCGGCCAATCTTCTAGGTGAGCTGATCCGCGACCCCGTTACCCGGGACGGCCTGTTTTTAGAGGAGTACTTCGAAAGTGAGAAGGCCAACCTTGCCGACGCAATCCGCAGCATTCTGAATGACAAGCGGGCCTATGCCGACAGCCGGCTGCTTCAGGAGATGTGCGCCGGCGAGCCCTACGGTGTGCCCCGCCTGGGAAATGAACAGATTGCCGCCGCCCTTTATCCCCAGATGGTCTATGATGCATACCGGAAGTTAATTGCCTCCTCCCGGCTGGAGATTTTCTACAGCGGCAGCGCCGGACAGGCTCGGGTAGAGGATGCCCTCCGCGCCGCCTTGGCGGACTTGCCCCGGAAGGAGATGGAGGCCCTGCCCGAGCTGACGCCCCATGTCCTCCCTGAAGAGCCCCGCATCCTCACCGAGCGGCTGGATGTCACCCAGGGAAAACTGGGGATGGGTTTTTCCTGCGGCAGCGAAGACGCCGCCGCCCTGCTGCTGGGCAATACCCTGTTTGGCGGCAGCAGCAACTCGAAACTCTTCCTGAACGTCCGGGAGAAGTTGTCCCTCTGCTATTACGCCGCTTCCGTGTTCCATCGCCAAAAGGGGCTGATTACCGTTTCCTCCGGCATTGAGTTTGAGAATTATCAAAAGGCCTGCGATGAAATCCTGCTTCAGCTGGAGGCTGTCCGGAAGGGCAGAGTGGAAGACTGGGAGCTGGAAGCTGCCCGCAGCACGCTGCTGAATGCGTATGCCTCCATGGGGGATTCTCAGGGAAAACTGGAGAACTTTTATTTGGGCCAGGCCGCTACCGGCCGGAATGAGTCCCCGGAGGAACTGGCGGATCAGGTCCGCTCCGTCACGGCAGAGCGCATCTTCGACGCCATGAGCACAGTGAAGCTGGACACCGTATTTTTCTTGCAGGGAAAGGAGGCGAAGGCATGAAGCCCATTTCTTATGCGTCCCTGGGTGAAACCGTGTATTGCGAAACCCTGCCCAACGGCCTGGAAATCCGGGTGGTTCCCAAGCCGGAACATGCGAAAAAGTACGCCTTTTTTGCGACCCGTTACGGCGGCATGGACACCCGTTTTCAATGGAACGGCAAATGGCTGGATACCCCTGCCGGCATTGCCCATTATCTGGAGCACAAGATGTTTGACACCAAGGAGGGCAACGCCCTCCAAAGGCTGGCGAAGAACGGCGCGGAACCCAATGCCTTCACTTCCAACGCCATGACCGGCTACTATTTTGATTCCACGGATCATTTTGAAGAGAACCTGGAGATTCTATTGTCCTTTGTCTCGGTCCCGTATTTCACGGAGGAGAGCGTCGCCAAGGAGCAGGGCATCATTGGACAGGAAATCCGGATGATCGAGGACAATCCGGATTGGCAGATCTATGTGCGGATGGTCCGGGCTCTTTACAGCGTGGCCGCGGCCCGGACTTCGATTGCCGGAACGGTGGAGAGCATCTCCCATATTACGGCGGAAACCCTCTACGACTGCCACAAGGCGTTTTACACCCCCTCCAATATGATTCTGACGGTGGTGGGCGGCGTGGACCCCGCCCGGGTGGCGGATCTGGCCCGGCGGATTCTTCCCAAAGAGGGAGGCCCCGTGATTCCCCGGGATTACGGACAGGAGCCGGAGGCTGTGCCGGAGCGGGAAACCCGCCTGGCTATGGAGGTTTCCAGCCCTCAATTTCTAACGGGGTTTAAATGCCGCCCGGTCCCTCAGGGAGAGGAGCAGCTGAGAGCCATGGTCCTGGGTGATCTGGCCTGCGACCTGCTTTTTGGCGAATCCAGCCCGCTTTACCAGCGGCTCTACAGCCAGGGCCTGATTAACTCCAGCTTCGGCGGGGACTTTGAGTTGCTGCCCGGCGCCGCATACCTCTATGCCGGAGGCGAGAGCAAAGAGCCCCGGACGGTAGCCGCCGAAATTCAAAAAGAGGCGGACCGCCTGGTTCGCGAAGGAGTGGACGCGGATTTCTTCCAGCGGACGCTTCGGGCCAATTTCGGCTCCAATCTTCGGGGACTGAATTCGTTTGAGAACATCGCCGTCTCCCTTACCGAAGGGTATTTCGGCGGGTTTGATCCTTTCCGTTTTCCCCAGGTTTTCGACAGCATCACCCAAGAAGACGTGCAGTGTTTCCTTCGGGACAACGTGACGGAGGAGCGGTCGGTGCTGTCGGAAATCGTTCCCAAGGAGGTCTGATATGTCCGCTCCTGAACTGACCGCGCTGAAAAACATGCCCATCAGCTTTCCGGGGCTGTTCGGGGATTGGGAGTTTAATCCGGACCCTGTCGCCATCCATATTGGCCATGGCGTCTATTGGTATGGTATTATCCTGGCGCTGAGTTTCTTGGCAGGGTTGCTGCTGTGCATGAAACAGGCCAAGCGCTACGGCCTGACGGAAGACAACGTGCTGGACTTCGTCCTTTGGGCGGTGCCCTGTTGTATTCTGGGGTCCCGCGTCTATTATGTCATTTTCTATCTGGACCTTTACCGGGACGCTTCCGGCGCCCTGGACTGGAGCCGGGTCATCGCCATTTGGGACGGCGGCATTGCCATTTACGGCACCGTCATTGCCGGGGCGCTGGTGGTCTTTTTCTTCACCCGCTTGAAAAAACTGAAATTCGGGGCCATGACGGACTTGGCTGTCCTGGGCCTGCTTTTGGGCCAGATCATCGGCCGCTGGGCTAACTTTATCAACCGGGAGGCCTTCGGAGGTCTGACGGACCTGCCCTGGCGGATGCGGGTTTGGACCAGCGCCTACCAGTATGTAGAGGTCCATCCGACTTTTTTCTACGAGAGCGCGTGGAATCTCGCCGGGTTGCTGCTGATTCTCTTTGTGGTTTCCAAGGGCCGCCGGTTCGATGGGGAGAACACCTGGTTTTACTTCCTGTGGTATGGCCTGGGCCGGGCCTGGATTGAGGGCCTCCGGACGGATAGCCTGTACCTCTTTGACTGGACGCTCTTTGGCCAGCCCATCCGGGTTTCCCAGGCTTTGAGCGCGGTCATGGCCGCCGCCGCGGCGCTGGCGCTGATTTATGAGATCAAGATCAAAAAGCACAACCCCGAGGATCTGCTGGTGAACCGGCTGGCGGCGGAAGCCGCTGCGAAGGCGGAAGCGGAAACTCCCCGAGAGACGGAAGGAGGGCTGGATGGCAGTCAAACTTGACGGCGCGGCCCTGGCCGCCAAACTAAAGGCGCGGATCCGGGAGGATGCCTCTGCGCTGTCCCGTCCCCCCGCCCTGGCTGTGGTGCTGGCGGGGGAGGACGCCGCTTCCCAAATCTATGTCCGGGGCAAGGAACGAGACTGTGCCGAGTGCGGGATTCGCACCCGGACTCACCGTCTCCCGGCGGATGTCTCTCAGGAGGCCCTGCTGGCCCTGATAAATGACTTGAACCGGGATGAAGACGTGGACGGCGTCCTGGTTCAGCTCCCCCTGCCGGAGGGCTTGGAAGCCCGGCCCGTTCTCCATGCCCTTTCCCCGGAGAAGGATGTGGACTGCTTCCATCCGCTGAACACGGGACTGCTGGCTTTGGGGGAGCCCCGTTTTCTGCCCTGCACCCCGGCCGGGGTTCTGGCGCTGCTGGATGCCTATGAAGTCCCGGTCCGGAGGCGGCGCTGCGTTATCATCGGGCGGAGCCATTTGGTAGGCCGTCCCCTGGCGCAGCTCTTTACCGCCCGGGACGGTACGGTCACGCTCTGCCATTCGAAGACGAACGATTTGCCCGGCCTGACCCGCCAGGCGGATATTCTGGTTTCCGCCGCAGGCTGTCCCGGACTGGTGACGGCGGACATGGTAAAGCCTGGGGCGGCGGTGGTGGACGTCTCCATGAACCGGGGCGCGGACGGCAAACTGACAGGGGACGTGGACTACCCGGCGGTGGAGCCCGTCGCTGGTTTCCTCACCCCGGTTCCCGGGGGGGTGGGCCCGATGACCCGTGTCTGCTTGCTGCAAAATGTCCTCCGGGCGGCCCGGCTCCGGCAAGGAGAATCCCGGGATTGATGATGGTAAAAACGTCAGTCGGTTTCGCTGAAACCGGCTGACGTTTTTTGTGTTAATTTCCGATTCTTTCACCGGACGCCCAGGAGGCGTTGACATTTTTTTCAGCTCTGGTATAATGAACAAAAAACATAGGATATGATAAAGTGGGTTGTGTTTTACGTACTGGTTTGTTCCCCGCCAGCCGCCGGAAAACCGTCCGGAGTTCAGCCCGCAACCCGCTTGCATCCCCGTTTCGCTTCTCCGTCCTTTCCCCGGCGCGGATGTCCGCGCAGGCCTTCCAACAGGCGCCGGCGGGACTGTGAAGACAAGGGCCAGCCTCTCCACCAGGCTGGCCCTTGGTTTTTGATTCAGGCGATGCTGAACGCACGGATACCGGTGGGACCGTCGGCGGCTCCGATTATCTCCTCAAAATTGGAGAAGTCGGGAAAGCTGATCTTCACGGCCTTGCCCATGGCTTTGATATCCATGTCCATGTCCGCGGTCACGGTGATACTAGCGGTCAGGCTGTCCTGGCCGTCGGCGGCGTTCAGGCTTGCGTTCATGGACATATTGAGGGCCGCGCTTTTCAGGACGCCATCCCGGCCCACGGTGTAAGTGATGGTGCTGCCGTCCAGGCTGAGGGCCATGTCCATATCCAGACCCTCAACAGACAGCGCGCCCATGGCCTGCCCAAGCAGGCTGTTTATAATCCCGGCAAAGGCGTCGTTCAGAGTCAAAGTGTAAACGGTATGTTCATCGGAGCTTTTTATGGAGATGGTGTCGATGAAGGGCAGCATGGCGGTGTAGGTCCTTCCAGTAGACTGCTCCATCAAAGCCGTAAGGGCTTCCATGTCGATGCCCATATCCATAGGCATCCGGTAGGCGTCTGCGCCGGTGCGGACGTAGACCACGCCGTCTTTCAGCCAGTATTCCACGCGCTCGGATTCCGTGGTTTCTCCGTCGGTGACAGTGGTGGTCATGTCCATGGCCATCTGGAAGTCTTTGTCCAGAACCATCTGGATGCTGCCCTTGAGAACGGCGTCGGCTTTTTGAGTCATATCCAATGTGGTTCCGCCGTCGGAACCCTTGACGCTGAGGTTCAGGCCGATCTCGGCTTCCACAGAGGCGTCAAGACCCTGAGAGGCTGCCGTGCCCGCGTGCTGAAGGGTCCGGTACGCCTCAATCTTGTCCGTGATCGGCTTAGCGGCGTAGGCATCGATCGCTCCGCTTTTGATAAGATGATCCAGCAGATAGGTGCCGCCGCCTTTCAGGTCTGCGCCCAGGGCCTGATACGTCAGGGATACCAGATCATCCCGGAGGAAGGTCCCGGAGAAGGCGGAGGTATCCAGCAAGCCAATGGACATGGCAAATTCCTGGGCGTTGGCGCTGGTGAAATCCTCATTGTCCTTGTAGCCCAGGGCCCGGAGCAGGGAAATGGTATAGGCCTTGCCGGTGCAAGGATTATCGCCGCCGAAGGTGGTGGCGGAGGTACCGCTGACCAAACCCTTGTCCGCAAGCCACGCGGCCCAGGGCGCGTCGGTTTCGTCCACGTCGGTGAAGGGGCACTTCAATTCCCCCGCGGCGTAGGCGGCCTTAGCCTCCTCCTCCGCACCGAAGAGGCGGACCAGCATGATGGCGGCCTGGGTCCGGGTGGGGGCCTTGTCCAGGGCGAAGCCGCCGGCGCCGCCCTTGAGCAAACCGGCGGCGGCCAGCTCCGCCGCCGGGCCGTCGAAGCTGGAGGCGGAGGCAGTGACGCACAGCAGCCCCGCCAGTGTCAGCGTGGTGAGCAGGATCGTTAAAAAGCGTTTCATAAAAAGTCTCCTCTCTACTCCGGCGGCAGCCCGCCGGCATAATGCGTGATTCCATTGTATACCTGTAAAAAACCGCCGTCAAGAGCCGCGGTGTTGGGAAAAAATTCAAAAGATGCACAGTGCTGTAAAGCAGGGGCCATGGCTTCCCAGGCCCTCCACATAGTAGCCTGTCTCACTCCGGAGGCCCTTCAGGTTCAGCACATCTCCCAAGACGGCCTCCCGGCAGTAATTGATCTGGAATTCCCGGGGCGTCTGAATTTGCAGATCCCCCGGCAGGGCGTCCCAGATGATGTCTCCGTAATTGCCGCTGAAAAGGTGCCCGTTGCCGTCCAGGTCGGACCAGCGGACTTCCCGGGTTCCCAGATCTTCCCGGGTTCCGGCAGGGAGAGTGATTTTCCGCGTTTCCGGGCAGTCCAGGGGCCGGTCCGAAGTCATCAGGGGTTTGGAGGCAAATGCGGAGGGGCGCATGATCTTCCGGGTTTCAGGATCTACCAGAATCCAGTCGGTCCGGGCGGAAACCCGGACCAGGCCCGCTTGGTCCGCCATCTCGTAGTTCCGTCTCATGTGGGCGGCTTTTGGCCCGGCTTCCCAGGTGGTGATGTCCAATACGTCTCCCGCCCGGGGGCAGATGTGGATCTTAAGCGCCGCCCGGGAGAGAAGAAATACCTCCCGGTTGGCCCACAACACGTCATGGGTCAGGCCCCTGGCGTCGTAGTCGTATCCGGCAAAGGCTCCCAGGCGGCTTAAAAGCGCCGCCACCCGGACCCGCTGGTCCCGGTCACAATCCCAAAAGACCAGCTCCTCCTGCCGGAAATAGCCGTTTTCATAGAGCCTCTGTTTAAAATCTTCCATGGTAAATTCGCATCCTCGATTCATTACTTCTTGGGCGGGCGGAGCCGGGGAAAGATTGCCCGGAAAATGGAAGAGGCCAGCATGGCGCCCACCGCCAGTGCCGCCGCCATGCCGAAGGTATGGAGCAGGGTGCTGAGAAACAGGCTTGTCTCCCCCGCCACACAATGCCGCATAGCGTAATAAATACCTCCCCCGGGAACTAAAGGCAGTAAGGCCACCAGTACGTAGCCCGTCACCGGGCAGCGCCGGACCCGGCTCATCACCTCAGCGAAGACGCCGATGGCCGCCGCCGCCAGGAAGGCGGAAAAAATACCCTTGCCCCCCAGCAGGTACACCAGCCAGCCCAGGGCCCCGCCCACTCCGGCAATAAGCTTTCCGCAGCCGTGGATATTGAACATCAGCGTGAAGCCCACACAGGCCAGGAAGGCGCAGAGGCAAGGCAGAGCGTAGTCCCAAAATACCGTTTCCATGCGTCCTCCTTATAAAAATCCGCCCAGAGCCTGCCCCGCCGCCGCGCCCAGGGCAATGGCGGAAGCCACTAAAATCGCGTCCGCCGTGCGGCTCAGGGCGGAGAAGGTATCCCCGGCCATGATCTCCCGCATGGCGTTGGTCAGGGCCACACCGGGGACCAGGACCATCAGTGTGGAGATTGTCACCACGTCCACACTTTCCCCTAGCCCCGCTTTCACCAGCGCCAGCGACAAGAATGCCGCCACGGCGCTGCAAACCGCCGTGCGGAAAAAGCTGTTGGCCCCGATAAACCGCCCGCCGTAAAGCAGGCAGAGGCCCACCGCCAGGCCGCAGAGGAACGCAGAAGCCGTGTCCCCAAAACCGCCGCCGAACAGCGGGGCAAAAAAGGCGGGGGCGGCTCCGTAACCCAGCAGCATCATCCGGGGGGAATGCCGGGGAATGGCCTCCGACAGGGCGTCGACCGCTGTTTGGGCCTCATCCAGGGGCGGCGTTTCGGCACAGAGGCGGCGGCAGAGGCTGTTGCACCGCTCCAGCAGCTCAATGTCCGTGCCGTGGGCGGGGACCCGGCGCATCCGGGTAACCGGATGGCCCTCCGGCGTCGCCACGCTGACGATCAGGCAGTTGGGTATGGCAAAAACTTCCGGGGCCTCCAGGCCGTAGGCATGGAGCAGCCGCCGGGCGGACTCCTCCACCCGGTAGATCTCCGCGCCGCTGTACATCAGCTGATAACCCAGCTCCGCCGCCATATTCAGCAGCTTATCGTAATCCATCTCTCAGTCCAGTATCTCCTTGAAATCCTCGCAGAAATTAGGCCGGTGGATGTCCAGCACCACGGGGAGCTTTCCGTCCGCAAAGCGCTGGCTCAGACGCTCCATGCCGTATTTCAGCTTGAATTCAATCTCCTCCTTATAGGCGGGGATCAGCAGGTAGAAGCGGATCTCCTTTCCCTCCTCCGTGGTCAGAGGCGGAACCAGAGAGAGGCTGTCCAGCACCGCGCCGCCAAAGCCCAGGCCGTTGCAGATGGGAGTGTAGTCCGGCCCATTGGGGATCGTGTGGCCCCAGCCCAGCCAAGTTTTGTACTCATGGGGAAAACGGGCCAGGAATTTCAGCATCTGGATGGGCCAGAAACGCTCATGGGGCAGATCTTTGGTGTTGGCGCCTACTTCCCCCAGGTCCCAATTTCCGGGAAGGAGCATGTAGAGCTCCGCGTATTTCAAGTCCTCCCGGTCTGAAAGTTCCTCCGGCAGGTTCATGGGCAGGTCGCTCATGCCGGTGGTGTAGAGAAGGCAGCAGTCATCTCCCTTGGGGGGCCGGAGAACATGGACGTCGATGTGGACCAGATCGCTGATGATTTCATGGTAGACAAAGCCCTCCCAACCCGGGAAAATTTTTTCCATATGCTTTTCAATGTCTTCCATGGAGACACATACATCCTCCGGTGGGCGGAAGCCCCGGTTTTCCGGGGTCTGATAGCGGTAAATGGCGGAGCCGCCGGGGGAGTATTCCTCCGTTTCAGGAGCGGTGTTTGTCCTTCGCTCCCGGGGCGGGGATTCTTTTTTCCTTTTAAACTTGTCCAACAGGCCCATGGCCGAACCCTCCTTGCGAAATTCACGGAAACGCTTCCTCTATCCTACTCCTTTTCCGGTCCGCTGGCAATTGTTTTTTCCGAAGAGATGCGGTACAATAAGAGGTATTAACAATCTCAGATTCAAAAGAGGTGCTTTTATGAAACTGGTTTCCTGGAATGTCAACGGCCTCCGGGCCTGCCTGAAAAAGGGCTTTCTGGACTTCTGCGCCTTTGCCGACGCCGATGTGATCTGTCTCCAAGAGACGAAAATGCGGCCGGAGCAGGCGGAGTTTGACCTCCCGGGCTACGAGAGGTTTTGGAACAGCGCGGACAAGGCGGGCTACTCCGGCACCGCTGTGTTCACCCGGCGGAAGCCCCTGAATGTCACCTATGACTTCGGCATTGATGAACACCGCCACGAAGGGCGGATCATCACGGCGGAGTTTGAAGAGTTTTATCTGGTCTGCTGCTACACCCCCAACTCCAAGGACCAGCTCCTTCGCCTGGATTACCGCATGGCCTGGGAGGATGACCTGCGGGATTATCTCCTGGAGCTGGACGCGGTGAAGCCGGTGGTCTACTGCGGGGACCTGAACGTGGCCCACCGGGAAATTGACCTGAAAAACCCGGGCCCCAACCGCCGGAACCCCGGCTTTACCGATGAAGAGCGGGAGAAGATGACGAAGCTCCTGGACTCCGGCTTTGTGGACACTTTCCGGGCCCTGTATCCGGACAAGACCGGAGCCTACTCCTGGTGGAGCTACCGGGGCCGGGCCCGGGAAAACAACACCGGGTGGAGAATTGATTACTTCATCGTTTCGGAGCGCCTCCGGAGCCGTATCCGCAGCGCCGACATCTGGAGCGAAGTTCACGGCAGCGACCACTGCCCCGTGGTATTGGAATTGACGGAAGGATAAAGAAAGCGGAGGAGGGAAGCGTCCCTTCTCCGCTTTTGCGCTTATTCCGCCGCTTCCTCCAGCTCCAGAGTGACCTCCAGAATTTCCCCGTCCCGCAGAAGGGTTAGGGTTAATTCATCGCCCAGGTAAAGCTTTCGCCGGACGCGAAACAGATCCTGGGTAGTCTGAATCTTCTCTCCCTGGGCAGCGGTGATATAATCCCCGGCCAAAACCCCCGCTTTCTCGGCGGCGGTGCCGGGTTCCACGGAGTCCACCAAGAGCCCGCGCTCATCCGTGATAACCATAATGCCCAGCCGGGGCTCCGGCTGGACCTCTCCCCATTTCAGCAGGTCATTGACGATTCGCTCCAGCTGAGCGGTGGGAATGGCAAAGCCCAAGCCTTCCACGCTGTCCTGATTCCAGGACATATACTTCGCCACATTGATGCCCACTACCTGGCCCCGGTCGTTGATGAGGGGACCGCCGGAGTTGCCGGAGTTCAGGGCGGCGTTGGTCTGGAGCAGGGTCATGGTCCGGCCCTCCACCTCAATGTTCCGGTCAATGGCGGAGATGATGCCGTTGGTCAGCGTGCCACGGAGCCGCCGGGGGGCGCCGATGGCGTATACCGGGTCCCCCACCACCAGCTGCTCTGAATCCCCAAAGGGCGCGGCGGGCAGCGTTCCCATGCCCGCCAATTCTCCGGGAGGGACTTTGAGCACCGCCAGGTCGCTGTTCTCGTCTCCGGCCGCAAAGCAGACCTCCATCATATAGCCGCTGTCCAGGGTAATGTAACACTTGCTGCCGCCCTGGACTACGTGGTGGTTGGTGAGGATATAACCGTCCTCCGTGAAAATGACGCCGGTGCCCACGGAGATGCCGTCCCCCGTTTCACAGTGCACCGTCACCACCGCCGGATTCAGCCGGCGGTAGACTTCTTGGGCCGTCAGAGCCTCTCCCAGCTCCCGATCCACGGCCAGAGCCGCTCCCTGGTCCGCGGGCCAGCCGGGGATTGTGATCTCCTGCGTCTCATAGACGGCGTCCCCCGGCTGCCACTCGTCCCGGAAAGCCAGATGTTCCACCGTCTTGGCGGCGGCCGTCAGGCCCACCAGCGCCGCCACGCAGATCAAAAACCGGTAGAGGCCCTGCTTCCGGCCGGGGCGGCGCCGGTCCTGCCGCTTCTTCCGGGAGGAGGCAGGCCTTTGCCTCCCGGAGGGGACGGGGCGGCGGTAAGACTCCACCACCTCCCGGCAGTCCGGCTGGCGGTAGACCTCCACAATCTCCCGCGGGTCCCGCGGTTCCCCGCCGCTCCGAAGAGGGGCGCGATAGATTTCCACAATTTCACCGGGCAGCCGCCCGGCCGGTTCCCATTTTCCCATGCTCCCTCACTTCGTGGTCAGCGAGAAAGAGAAGGTGGTCACGCCGCTCTCACTGGTGACGTTGATCTTCTCCTTGTGCTGTTCTAAAATCGTCTTGACGATATAGAGCCCCAGGCCCACGCCGTCCTTATCCTCACTGCGGGATTTGTCGCTTTTGTGAAACCGCTCGAACAGCAGCGGCAGTTCCCCGGCGGGGATGGTGTCCCCGCAGTTGCGCACCGTCACGCGGGCTCTCCCGTCCCGGAGCGTCAGGCCCAGGTAGAGGGTGGAACCCTTGTAGGCGAACTTCGCCGCGTTTTCCAGCAGGTTGTAAATCACCTGCGTGATGAGATCGTTGTCCCCCAGGACCAGAATGGGCCCTTCGGGAATGTCGGCCTCCACGTCCAGTTCCCGGTCGGTGATTTTTTTCTCCATGGAGATCAGCACCCGGCGCATGCTCTCGCAGAGGTCGAAATGGGCCCCGCTCCGCAGGGGATCGATGGCCTGGAGCTGGCTTACATCCAGCATCCGCCGCACCAGGCGGCTGAGGCGGCGGCTCTCTCCGGAGATGATCCGGAGGTACTGCTCCTCATTCTCCGGGGGAACGGCGCCGTCCAGAATGGCGTCCGTGTACCCGGCGATGGTGGTCATAGGAGTTTTCAATTCATGGGAGATATTGGCGATAAACTCCCGCCGCTGACGCTCCGTCTGCTGGAGGGATTCCGCCATGGCGTTAAAAGAGGCGGCCAGTTCTCCCACCTCGTCGCTGCGGCCGTAATCGTTCATGCGGATGTCAAAATCCCCCTCGGCATAGCGCCGGGTGGCCTCCACCATTTCCCGAATGGGCTTCACCTGCCGCATAGCGGTGACGGAAGAGGCCATGAAGGCGATCATCAGCACCACGAAGGCCGTCATGAAGAAAAGGCCGATGAAGCCCTGCCACATGGAGTCCAGGGAAGCCATGGTGGATACCGCAATCACTTCCCCCACTCGTTCCAGGGTAACGGGATTTACGGCGGCCACGCCTACGGAAAATCGTTTCTGGGGGTACAGCCCCCCAAAGTCGTCCCGCCAGGAGGTGCTGCCCTGCTCCATAATTTTGGCGGTGCGTTCAACGGGGACGGTCACCGTTTTTCCGTCCAAGGTCTTGTCGGTGGAGAGGAGAACGTGGCCCTCGGTGTCGCAGATCATAAAGTGCACATCGGAGACGATCGCTGCAAAGCTGGCAAGGCGCTGAAAGTCCAGGTCGTCCTGGAGATCCTCCATGTCCAGATACCGCCCGCTCTCCAGATAGCTGAGGGAGAGCTGGCTCATAACCCGGGCCTTGGAGGCGATTTCCTCTCCCTGCTGGCCCCGGGCGTAGTTGTAACTCAGGGAAAAGAAAGATGCGCCCAAAAGGCACAGCGTCAGAAGGACCATGCCGGCGGTGACAAAAAGCTGCCTCCAATAGAGGCTCTGGGCCTGTTCCCGAAAACGCTTCATTCCTCCGCCTTCTCCGTAATCAGCTCGAATTTATAGCCCACGCCCCAGACCGTTTTCAGCGCCCACTTTCCGCTGACGCCTTCCACTTTCTCCCGCAGGCGTTTGATGTGTACATCCACCGTCCGGCTGTCCCCGAAATAGTCAAACCCCCAGACCTCGTCCAGAAGTTGGTTCCGGGTGTAAACCCGGTTGGGGGTGGAGGCCAGATGGTACAGCAGCTCCAGCTCCTTGGGCGGGGTGTCGATTTTTTTGCCGTCCACAATGAGCTCATAGGAGTCCAAATTGATTACCAGTTTGTCAAAGGTCAGTTTTTTGCTGGTGTCGTTGGGGATCTCCGTCCGGCGGAGAACGGCGTTGATCCGGGCGATGAGTTCTTTCATCTCAAAGGGCTTGACGATATAATCGTCCGCCCCCATCTCCAGCCCCTGAATGCGGTCGAAGACCTCGCTCTTGGCGGTGAGCATGATGATGGGAACCTGGGAAGTTTCCCGGATCTTGGCGCAGACAGCCCAGCCGTCCATAACGGGCAGCATGATATCCAGCAGAATCAGATCGGGCGCGGCTTTCTGAAATTCCTCAATGGCCTTTCCGCCGTCCCCGGCGATGCGGACATCAAAGCCCTCTTTCACCAAGTACATGTGGATAAGATCGGAGATGTTGCGGTCGTCTTCGACCACTAAAATGTTGCGTCCCATGGCGGACCCTCCCCATTTTTCCAGTTTCTCTCTTAAGATCATTATACCCGCTGTTCTCTAAGGTTGTTGAATTTTCTGTTAAAATTCCAGGGGCTGGTTTTGAAAACCGGCGGTTTCAAAACAGGCTCCGGGCTTTTCAAACGGAATCACCGCAGCCCTAATTCCGTATAAGCCGCGCATTCACCCCCCGCTTCCCGGGCGGCAAAGAGGAAGGCCCGCAGGCCCGCCGGGCTGACGTCGTCCCCCAGCCAGACGGCGGCGTCCCCCCGCCAGGAGGCCAGCCGCCGGACCAGTTCCTGAGCACCGGAGGCGCTGCGCAGGGCGGACCCGCTCCGGTCCAGGTCCGGCCGGAGACAGTGAAAACCCGCCTCCCCGGCAGTACGGAGGGTGTGAGCCCCGCTGTTTTGGATATAGGCAAGGCGGGTTTTGCCGCAGGTGGCCCGGAACAGGGCGGCGTTGCCCGCTTCCAGCTGTTCTTCCACGGTCTGCTCCGGGTGGCTGGCGTCGGCCAGGATGCCGATCCCCTGTCCGGCGGCGGTGAGGCGGCGGAGAGTTCCGCCCTGCCGCTCCATCTCCTCCGGCGTGAAGAAGAATGCGGCCCCGGCGCCGTAAACCGCCAAGGCGTCCGCCATGGCGGCGGCGTCGCTTCCCGCTTTCAGGCAAAGGGCGATTCGCATTCCGTCCAGTCCTGCGGCGGGGTCCTGGGGTTCGGAAGGGGAGGAGGGCCGGGCGGTCCCCCCGGAAGAACCTCCCTCCGGCCGAGCCGTCTCTTTGGCCCGGATATAGTCGGCATAAACGGAGTTCATAGAATATTGGGCCGCGCCGGCATAGAGCTTGTCCGACATATTGTAGTCCGGCTGACGGAGCCAGACCATGCTGCCATGCTCCACCTCAATGACGGAATAAACCAGATCGAAATACCGGGAAACGGTGCTGGCGGGGACAAAAACCGTGCCGTTGCGCCGGATGGCCCCGGGGTAATAAACCGTGCCGTCGTTGTCCAGGGCGCAGTGATCGGAGAGGTTATAGGTCAAAGACTTTCTGACGCTGTAGAGCGTTACCCACTCCTGGCCGCTGTCCAGCACCTGGGAGACGCCCAGGGCCTCCCGGGCCGCGCCGGTGAAGATGGAGCTGGGGATGTAGACATAGCCGCCGCTCCAAAACGGCATGGTATTGTCTGAGAGAGGCAGGACGTAACTGCCCACAGCGGTGAAATAGACCCGTTCCGCCGCCCGGGCAGGGGGAAGGGACAGCTGGAATACCAGCAGGAGACAAAAGAGCAAAGCCGCAGCCCGCCGTTTCATTCCGCCATCCCTCCTTTGTGAAATCCCTGTAGAAAATAGATATATTTTATCACACTCCGGCGGGGTTTGTAAAGTCCGCCGTCAGTTCCTATACGGTTCTACCGTTACGCCGGTGTAGTAGTGGGTCAGAATTTCCCGGTAGTCCGCCCCTGCCTCCGCCATGGCGTTGGCTCCGTATTGACTCAGGCCCACGCCATGGCCGTAACCGGTGACAAAGAAAACCATGGCTCCGTCCTGAATCTCCCAGGTGAAGCAGGCGGAGCGAAGCCCCAGGGCCGATCGTACTTGGGTGCCTTTTGCCGTCACGCCGCCTACGGAAACCGTACCGACGCTTCCGGCGCTGTCGGCGGCAGGGTCCTTCAGCCAGCCCGCCATGTCTCCGGAGAGGTCCGCCTCTGGGAAAGAGGCCTGGAGCTTGGCCTTCAGCTCCTCCTTTGTAAATTCCACCCGGCTGTAATAATTTGGAATGCGCTCTCCCGATTCCGGGGAGCTTACTGCCTGGAGATAAGGCAGGTCGTTCAGCCAGACCTCCCCCGCCGCCCGGGTCAGACCCGCAGAGGACGAGTGAAACACCGCCAGAATGGGCACGCCGCCGTAGAGTACGGCCTGTCCATCAGTTTCCTTTACCGCCGCCTCCACTTTGGCCTCATAAGCGCCGGCGTTTTCCCCCCAGTTGGCCTGGGCGCTGTCCGCGGCGATATATGCCTGACAGCAGGTGTGGTCCGTGCAGATGTCGGCGGTTTCTCCGTGGTTCCCGCCGGACTGGAGCTTGTACAGCGTGTAAGTTCTGGCAGCCACCGCTTGGGCTTTCAGAGCTTCGATCTCAAAAGAGGCGGGCATTTCCGCCCGGACGACTCCTGTCAGATAAGCTCCCAGGTCCATCTCCCGTACTTCCTCCCCATCCAATACCCGCAGGGATGCCGCCGCATCCAGGCCGCCGCCGGCAGGGAGGGGAGGGGGAAGTTCTTGCTCTGTCTCATCCACCGGTTCGTCCTGGCCAAAAAGAGCCGAGCGGAAAGGGGTCACCACCAGAAGAGGCAGCAGAAACAGCGCCAGCAGGAGCAGCGCCGACACGGCGATCGACTGATTGACCGGGCTTTTCCTTCTGCTTTGTTTCATGGGGCTTCCTCCTTTGTGGCGGGGCGGGATGGTTTTTTTACCCTATGCGGCAAACGGCAAAAACATGTCTGGAGCTGGGATTTTTTGGTAGACATTTTGCATTATCCGGTATAGCTTATGCCAAATCGTATAGGCTTATCGACATTATTTTCAGAATTTCCCCATCAAAGCGCGGCGGCGGCATTGGGAGGCGGCGGAAATGAGAGCCGCCGCTTTCCGCGAAATAAGGCTTGAAACCTCCTTTCGGATTCGCTATACTAAGCTTTAATAATGTGCGCGACAGAAAGGAAGATGTTTATGAAGCCTTATGCCCAGCTTACCCCGCCGGAACGCGCGGAGGAGTACTCCGGCCTGCGGAGCGCGTTCGACGCTCTGAAAGCCAAGGGCCTGCGCCTGAACATGGCCCGTGGGAAGCCTGGAAAGGCTCAACTGGACCTGGTCAGCGATCTTCTCAGCCTGATGCAGGATCCCAAGGATTATATCTCTGACGGTATTGATGTGCGGAATTACGGCGAGATGGCCGGACTTCCCGCCGCCAAGCGGCTTTTTGCGGAGATTCTGGGCTGTAAGCCCAGTCAGGTCTTTGTAGGCGGAAACTCCAGCCTTCAGCTTATGTACGACACCATTGCCAAGGGTTATACCCATGGCCTGCTCCACAGCCCCCGGCCCTGGTGCAAAGAGGAAACCGTCAAGTGGCTCTGTCCTGCCCCCGGCTATGACCGCCATTTCCGGGTCACGGAAACCTTCGGCTTTGAGCTCCTCACCATCCCCATGACGGAGACGGGCCCCGATCTGGACGCCGTGGAGGAGGCGGTCAAGGACCCGGCCGTCAAAGGCATCTGGTGTGTTCCCAAGTACTCCAACCCCGAAGGCGTAATCTACTCGGAAGAAACCGTCCGCCGGTTCGCGGGGCTGTCTCCTGCCGCGCCGGACTTCACCATCATGTGGGACAACGCTTATTGCGTCCATGAGTTTGAGGGGGATTACGAGCCCTTCCCGGATATCCTTTCTCTGTGCGCGCAGGCGGGTCATCCTGACATGTTGTTTGAGTTTGCCTCCACTTCCAAAATCACCCTCCCTGGGGCGGGTGTGGCCTGCTTCGCCTGTTCCGAGGCCAATATGGCTCATATGGAGACGCTGCTTGCGCCTCAGGTTATCAGCTTTGACAAGGTGAATCAGCAGCGTCATGTCCTCTATTTGAAGGACAAAACCCATACTCTGGAGCTGATGAAAAAGCACGCCGCCGTCATGGGTCCCAAGTTCCGCTGTGTAGTGGATACGCTGGACCGGGAAATCGCCCCGCTGGAGATTGCCACCTGGCGGAGGCCAAAAGGCGGATATTTCGTCTCGTTCAACGCCATGCCGGGCACGGCGAAACGGACCTTGGCCCTCTGCAAGGAGGTGGGGGTAACCATGACCAGCGCCGGAGCCACCTACCCTTATGGCAAGGACCCCCAGGACAGCAACATCCGCATTGCACCCTCCCTGCCCCCGGTGGAGGAGCTGGAACAGGCTATGGCGGTGTTCTGCGTCTGCCTCAAGATGGCGGCGCTGGAGAAGCTGGGCGTATGAGATACTACGGCAGCGTATACCGTCCGCCCTCCGAGGCCCGGAGCCTCATCGTCCAGGTGACCTACGGGTGCAGCCACAACACCTGTGCCTTTTGCAGCATGTACAAGGAAAAGCGTTTCGCCGTCCGCCCCATGGAGGAGGTGCTGGAGGACTTCCGCGTCGCCCGGCAGGTTTATCAGCATGTAGAAAAGGTTTTCTTGGCGGACGGGGATGCCCTGGTGCGAAAGGCGACGGAACTTTATACAATTTTGGACACCGTCCGGGAACTCTTCCCGGAGTGCCGCCAGGTAACCTGCTATGCGTCCCCTGCTTCGATCCGCATTCGGAGGCCGGAGGAGCTGCGAACGCTTCGGGAGAAAGGGCTGACCATGGTCTACATGGGTCTGGAGTCCGGCAGCGATCAGGTGCTGACCCTGATGCGCAAGGGCCACCCGGCGGCGGAAATCATTGAAATGGGCCGGAAGGTACGGAATTGCGGCATTGCGCTCTCCGTCACGGCCATCACCGGTTTGGGGGGACCGGAGCTGTTGGAGCGCCACGCCTTGGACACTGCCGCCGCATTTAATGCCATGAACCCGGAGTATATCGGGATGCTGACGCTGATGGTAGAGCCGGGGACCCCTCTGTACGACTGGGTCCATGAGGGGAAGTTCCAGCTTTTGACTCAGCCCCAGGTGCTGGAGGAAACCCGTCTTCTGGTGGAGAATCTGGACAGTCCCGGCAGCGTGTTCCGCATGAACCACGCCAGCAATTACCTGGTTCTCCGGGGAACGCTGAATCAGGATAAGGCCGCCATGCTGGCGGAGATTGACCGGGCGGAGAAGGATTTGACCCGGCTGCGGCCGGAGTCCTGGCGGGGCCTGTAAGCCCGCCTTCCAAACGAACGCGGATATGGAACATGAAAAATTAGGAAGAGCGCTCCTCTATGAGGGGCGCTCTTCCTGTCGAAAAATGGCGGGGGCGCAAATGATGGGAGAGAGGAGAGTTACGAGAGGAACCCAGAAGGAGTTCCTCTCGCTTTGAATCAGAAGTTTTTCAGACCTTTATTAAGGTCCGAAAAATTTGCTCCGGCTGGCGAAAAGACGCTTTTGCCGGCCGGAATGCCCCTTATAGAGGGGCGTTCTTTTTTCCAAAAATCAGGTAGAGATACGGCGCGAAAATACCGGGAACCACCCACAGGATGGACGAGAGCCCCGCCGCCTGAAAGAGCCGCAGGAAGATCTGATCCATCCACATCGTCCCCTCCGTCAGGGCGTACAGGCGGTAGACCGTCAGGCTGTAGGTCCCGAACACCTGCTGGCAGATCTGCTCCGCCGCCAGCAGGGCGGCGTTTAACAGCACCATGATGGAGGCCGAGCAGAAGATTTGCCGCCGGGTCAGCCCCCGGACAAAGCGCCAGCCCGCCCACCAGAACAGCAGGAACGTGACAACGGCCACGATTTCGGGCACGTAGCCGGTGCCAAGGGTATAGGCTCCGTCCGGGCCGGGACCCCGGGCGATTTGAATACGCCCCCAGACAAAAATCAGGGCAAAGGAAAGAATACGGTAAAAAAGCCCCAGCGCCCCCAGCACCAGGGGCACCCGGAAGATGGGCTTTTTCCAGAATTCCATAGGAACCTCCTTTTTCCGCTGTGTATAGGGGAGGAGGGCAGACCATTGGTCTGCCCTCCGAAGGGTGCAGTGCTTACAGGGTGTTCGCCTCGTCCACGACCTTCTTGATGGCCGCGGCGGCGTCGGCGGGGAGCTTGTTGAAGCCGCCCTCCTCGGTGTCCAGCTTGGTCACATAGTTCAGCCGGTCCTGCATCCGGGCCTTCAGTTGAGCCACGTATTCTTTGTCGCTCAGGTCGGGCACAAAGCCCTCCCACTTGAAGATCTCAATGTCCTCGAAGGGGCCCCAGGTTTCGAACTTGGCCTTGCCCTCGACAACGGCCTCCAGGATGCCCAGGGTATCTTCCTTCTGGACCTTTTTGCCCATGAAGTCGCCGGTGTTGATGATATAGCAGGCCACGTTTTTCTCCGCCACCAGCTTCTTGAATTTCTCATAGTCGTTCACCAGGGGATAGGTGCGGAAGGGGTTGGCGTAGGGCTCCACCACCAAGGCGTTGGGGTCCACGCCCTCCTTCAGCCGCTCGGCGCTGGAGCGCTTGGTGGCCAGGGTGGCGCCCATGACGGAGGCCAGGGACGCGCCGCTGAGTTTCACGATGGGGGGGATGGTGGGGTCCTTCATGATCCAGAAGATGGCGTTGACGGGGGAGTCAATCTTATCCACCCGGTTGGGGGACCAGAGCTTGGACTTGATGGCCCGGCCGTTGCCGTTGCGGACGTCCTCGGTGACCAGGACGATCTTGCCCTCGTCGTCCAGGGTGGCGGAGCAGTTCTGAGCCGTCAGCAGGTACTTGTTGTCCTCGGAGGGGACGGGGTAGTCGGCGGTTTTGTCGAAGTAGGTGGGCTCCAGAGCAATGGAGGCGCAGGTGTCCGAGTTGATGATAAAGGCGTCGTCATGCAGCACCTTGATGGAGGGGTATTTTCCGCTGTGCTTGGCGTGGGTCAGGGTGGACTTGCCGGAGCCGGAGAGGCCGAAGACCGCCGCCACGTACTTGCTGCCGTCGTCCAGGGTGTATTCCTTCTGCCCGCCGTGGCAGGAGGCGTAGCCGTTGCGGTTGGCGATGGCCCAGGCCAGGGTCAGCGTGCCCTTCTTGTGCTCGCCGAAGTAGCGCATGCCCAGAATGGCGGCGCAGTTGGTGTCCGTGTTGAAGTAGCACAGGCACTTGGGGTCGCAGATGTCCTCCTTGCCCGGCGCGCCGGTCCACTGGGGATCGGAGAAGATATAGATGTCGGGCTCGGAGCCGCCGCCCACGGGCTTGGACTTCTTGTACATCTTGACATACTCGTCGGACTGATACTGGAAGTTCAGCATCCAGTTGTAGAGGAGGTTCTCCTCCCCCTCGGGGATCAGCAGGTGGGCCTTGACCATGAACTCGGGGTCCAGGCCGATGAAGACCTCGGCGTGGTACATGGTCTTCCAGCGGGTATCGTACACGGCGTCCATGACAATTTTGTCCAGGGCGGTGGTGTCCACGCCGGGCTTTCCGGTGATCCGGCGGGCGGCGGCATAGCGGCCGGTGATGGAGCCGTCGTTGAACAGCAGGACCTTGGCGTCGGGCTCCAGGCCGAACTCCTCGCCCCGGTAGACGGGCATGTCGGTGACCACGGTGCCCGGGGAGTTTTTGGCCATGTCATAGGCCTCCCGGAGGGAGTTGATCTTCACGACGTTGTTGCCGTAGAAGGGGGCCTCAATGATGGAGCGGGTCTTAGAGAACCCGACCTTGCCGGGCCCGATTTCAGTTCTGGGGTAATAGGCTTTCGTAGACATTTCTGTTCCTCCTTTAAGATGTCAAAACGCCTGCGCCGGGTGAGGGGCAGGGCCGCTGGAATTACCAGTTTACTATACCCTGTTTCTCCCAAAAAAGCAAGAGTGAAAAACGGCTCTTGTGAAAAAAATAGCAGGCCCCGAAAACAAGACTGCCGGCACACCGGAAGTTCCGCGGCCCGCCCTTGGCCCGGCTTCCGGAAATATACGGATTCCCTGTGGTTTCCGGACTGCGCCGGCGGAAGCATTTGCGGGCGCTCCAACAAAACCGGTGTAAACAGGGGGGCAGAATGCCCGCCTTTTTTGTTGAGGAGGGGCTTCGACCTTCTTCTGTTTGACGGACGGGGAAAAATCTGCTAAAATAAAAAACAACGCCAATCATAGAGGAGCTGAAATATATGAAACGACTGCAACGGACTCTGCTCTGCTTTCTGATGTGCGCTCTGCTGGCGGGGATGTCTGCCGTTCCCGCCTCCGCCCTCTCCGACGTGCCGGAGGACTTCTGGGCAAAGGAGGACATCGACCGCTGCGTGTCCCTGCGGTACTTCTATCCCGAATCCGACGGCAGTTTCGGAGTGGGGAAGGAGATGACCCGGGCGGAGTTCCTGGTGGTACTGTGCCGTGCCCTGGGCTGGAAGCCCGCTTCCCCCGCCCGGATGATCTACGCGGACGTGCCGGAAAAGGTGTGGTACGCCGGCGCAGTGGAAACCGCCTACCACCAGGGGGCGATTACCGCCCAGGACGGCAATTTCCGCCCCGACGCCCTCATTACCCGCAGTGAAGCCGCTTCCATGCTGATCCGCGCCCTGGGCTACGGCAGTATCGCCGGGCTGATTCAGGATATGTACCTGCCGTTCCGGGATGTAAAGGCCAACAACGGTTATATTGTCATGGCCTATGGCATGGGGCTGATGGACGGAACGTCCGTTACGTCCTTTTCTCCGGGAGGCCATGTTACCCGGGAACAGGCGGCCGCCATTTTAATGCGGCTGTATGATAAACTCCACGATCCCACCACCAGCCGCATCGGCGTCACCGCGTCGGCAGAAAATCTGCCGGAGATGGAGGGGTATGAGGCCGTATGCATCTCCGCCGCGAAACTGACCTATAACGGCGAACCTCAGATTTCCCCGGCAATGAATGAAAAGGAAGCCCTGGCCATTCGCAGCGCTGTTTCCGCTGCTGGGGCCAAGGCGCTGCTCCATGTCACCGGCGGGGCCTACCATGTTCGGGAGGGCGACGCGGAGAAATTGGCGGCAGTGCTCCTTGAGGCGGTGGACGAAGGAAAGTACGACGGCCTTTATCTGGATGTTCTGGGCCTGACCGCCGTTTCCCAGAGGGATGTGCTGACCGCCGCGGCCCGGATTCTCCGGAAGGAGATGGGAGACCGGCCGTTGTACATCGGAGTGGAGGCTCCTTCCTGGAAGGGCACCATCTTCGGATATGACTATGCCGCCCTGGGTGAGGCGGCGGACCGGCTGGTTCTTCACTTCGATCAGAAGAAGGAGAGTGCCGCCGGACGGACCGTTATCCCGCTGGAGTCCCTGGAGCAGATTTATTACTCCCTGAACCGTCTCCGGGGTGTGGTGGATGCGGATAAGCTGACCCTGCTCCTTACTTCTACGGGCGCCATCTGGGAGGATCGGGAGCCTGTCTCCATCACCGGGGAAGAGCTGGCGGTCTTTCAGGAAGAGCTGGGGGCCCGGAGCTATTACTCCGACCGTTATTCCTGCGCGTATCTGATCCGGGAGAGCGGTCCGGATATCTGGTATCTCAACGGCCGGTCTATCCGGGAGCGGACCCAGCTTGCCCGTCTGTTTGGCGGCGGCCACCTGTGCCTCTCGGACCTGAACCATGCCCTGCCGGAAGTGTTGGAGGCCATGCCCTAATAAGCTGCGATAAATGCACCAAGCCCCCGTCCACTGGACGGGGGCTTTCCGGTTTGGTTATCGTAAAAACCGATTACAGGAACCGCTGCATCCCTTCGGTGGCAGAGGCGGGATCCGCGCTGATGGTGACGGTGAACTTGATGTTGTTCCGTTCGCCAAAGCTGTCCAGCCAGTTCAGGAAAGTTTCGGTTTCGCCGTCTACTTCCCGTCCCACGATTTTGCAGAAGTTGTCGATGAACATATGGGAGATATCATAGTTGCCGGCATGGAGGCCGCTGATAAAGCCCTGGAGCAGTTCATAACCGTTGAGCTTGTATTCGTGCGCGTCGATCAGGCGGATGTGATAGTGAATATCATAAGTCATGTTGCGGTTGGCCTCAATGCACACCACGTTGCCGGGCTCGTCCTTCGCCGCGTTGTTGATTAATTCGATGAGCTGCTTGGTTTTGCCGGAACCCTTCATGCCCATAATCAATCTAACCATAGTAAAACACTCCTGTCATTTTAAATTGCTGTGGCCTTGTATTTTAAGGATACCACACTCCGCCGGAAAAAACAATCCATAAAACCAAATTTGCCAATTGTTCACAGACTGGGCTCCGCCCAGTCTGTGAATAAGTTTTTCAGCGAGCTGAAAAACTTTTGATTTCAATGGTACAGGGGACC
Source organism: uncultured Oscillibacter sp. (assembly GCA_910578935.1). Lineage (GTDB taxonomy): Bacteria > Bacillota > Clostridia > Oscillospirales > Oscillospiraceae > Oscillibacter. The sequence continues at coordinate 129,456 of CAJTSM010000005.1, forward strand.
CCTCCTGGGTCCCCCGCACACACCCCTCCTTCCCGTTGAGGCAGGTCTTGCTTCCGGGTTTTTTTAGCCTGCGAGACAGGCGGTTTTCAGCAGACGCAGGAACATCTGGCCGTAAGTCACCCGGGGGACCTCCTCCCCGGCCAGCAGGGGAAGTTCCGCCACGACCTCCTCGCCGGAGACAACTGTGAGGGTGCCTAGCGGATCTCCTATGGCGACAGGCGCGGCGACCCCCTCCTTCAGCGCCACAGACTGGCTGAGGTTTCCGGCCTTGGCTTTTTCCAGAAGAAGTGTGTTTCCCTCTCCCAGTACAGGCTGAACGGTGGCCTGGGCGCCTAGTTCCACAGGGATGGGCGGCAGGGCCTGGTCCGGGACGATTTTCCGCAGGGCATAGGAGGCGAAGCCGTAGTTGAGAAGGGTTTGGGCGTCTTCAAACCGCTGAAGGGAGGTGGCCCCTTTCATGACGGCGGCGATGAGTTCCATACCGTCCCTTTCCGCCGTGGCGGAGAGGCAGTAAAGAGCGCTGTCGGTGGAGCCGGTCTTCAGGCCTGTGGCCCCCTCGTAAAACCGGACAAGGCGGTTGGTGTTCACCAGTTGGGATTCCCCATTGCGCAGGGTGTCCATCCAGATCGTGGTGTATTGCCGGATGTCCGGGTGGTTCAAAATGAGTTCCCGGCTCATGAGGGCGATGTCATAGGCGGAGGTGACGTGGCCCTCCGCCGGCAGGCCTGTGGCGTTTTGAAATGTGGTGTCCTGCATTCCCAGTTCTGCCGCCCGCTGGTTCATTCGCTCTACGAAGGCGTCCTCGCTGCCCGCCACCGTCTCCGCCAGAGCCACGGCGCAGTCGTTGGCGGAAACCACGCAGACGGCTTTCAGCATGTCGCTGACGCTGAGCTGTTCGTTTTCTTTCAGCCAGATTTGGGACCCGCCCATGGAACAGGCGTGGGCGGAAGCGGTCACCATAGTATCATAGCTCAATTGTCCGCTGTCGATGGCCTCCATGGTTAAAAGCAGCGTCATCACCTTCGTGACGCTGGCTGGTTCCAGTTTGTTGTGTTCGTCCTTGGCGAAGAGGACGGTCCCCGTCTCTTTCTCCATCAGGATGGCTGACGGCGCGGACACTTCCACCGCCCGTGCGCCGGTAACCAGCAGCAGCGCGGCGCACAGCAGCGCCATTCCCCCTTTTTTCATGATGATCCCCCTTTTGCTTGTCGTCGGTCGGTTAAACTTATGAGCGGAAGGGGACATTCATGACAAACCCTTTGACCGGGGTAGAAAAATGTGCTATGCTAATAGTATCCGATAGTCGGCACAGCTGAAAGAAATCCAAGGAATTTTTTCGGCGCGGTGTTGAAGGACAGCGCCGCAAGCCGCATAAGCAGCTTTTTGTGCTTGACTGTAACTATGAAGAAAGAGGGAATTCTTATGCCTACTCCCATTTCCTTCGGCGTGATGCCGGACGGTACGGCCGTAGAGTTGTACACCTTGACTGCCGGGGTTCTGTCCTGCGGGATCATCACCTTTGGCGGCTCCCTCCAGTCTCTTCGGGTCCCGGACCGGGCGGGGAAACCTGTAGATGTGCTTCTGGGCTTCGACGCGCTGGAGGCTTACCGGACCCATGGGAAATCCTTGGGCGCTTTGGTGGGCCGGTACGCCAACCGCATTGGCGGGGCGAAATTTACCCTGAACGGAAGGACGTATTCACTGGCCGCCAACAACAACGGCGTCAATCATCTCCACGGCGGCCTGATGGGTTTCAACAAACGGGTTTGGACGGTGGAGGATGCTTCGGATCACCGGCTGATCCTCTCCCTGTTCAGCCCGGATGGGGAGGAGGGTTACCCGGGGAATCTGACGGTTCGGGTTACCTATGAACTGACGGAGGAGGGTCTGACGATTGGATACCGGGCGGAGTGTGACCAGGATACGGTCTGCAACCTGACGAACCACGCGTATTTCAACCTCTCCGGCCACGACAGCGGCCCGGTGTTGGACCAGACGATTCAGCTTCTGGCGGATTTCTATACCCCTACGGATTCTCTGTCAATTCCCACCGGAGAGATTGCCCCGGTGGAGGGCACTCCCATGGATCTCCGCCGGGCGGCGCCGATTGGAGCCCGAATTGGGGAAGATTTTTCCCAGCTTCTCCAGGCAGGGGGCTATGACCACAACTGGATTCCAAACGGCGAGCCGGGAATTCTCCGTCCCATCGCCCGGGCTTCCTCCCCGGTTACCGGCATCTCCATGGAAGTGTTGTCCACTTTCCCCGGCGTCCAGTTCTATACGGGGAACCATCTTGACGGATGTCCCGCCGGAAAAGACGGCGTGTTTTATGGGAACCGGTGGGGATTCTGCTTGGAAACCCAGTTCTATCCGGATTCTCCCAACCATGGGAATTTCCCCTCCAGCGTCCTCAGGGCGGGAGAGGCGTTTCAGCACACGGCGGCGTTTCACTTTTCCGCAGAATAGCAGGGTCAGAGTTAGGATTCAGAATAAAGGAACAGGGCCGGCCGGGAGGCCGGTCCTGTTCTTTTATTTTTATTCCTCCAAAAACTCTTCTAGGTTTTCCAGCGTCACCTGCCGGTAGGGGAGCCAAACATAATGTCCATCCTCCAGTTTTACCGCCTGGGAAGGGGATTCTCCGTTCCAGAGAGCCAGTGCCAAACGGATCATGGCTTGAGCCTGTCCCCGGCCGTCGTTGTGGACGGTGCCGTAGAGCTGTCCCGCGGCCACCGCCTCCAGCGCCGGGGCCGTGGCGTCCACCCCTACGATAAGGGGCCAGAGGTCCCGGGGGGTATCGGCCAGGGCGTCGATGGCTCCCAGAGCCATGTCGTCGTTATTGGCGAAAATGACCTCAATGCCCTCCCCGAACTCTTCCAGCCACTGGGCCGTACGGGCGGCGGCCTGAGCCCGGTTCCAGTTGGCGGTTTCATTGGCCAGCTTTTCCACCTCCACGCCTCCGTCGGTGACAGCTTTGATGGAGTATTCCGTCCGAAGCAAGGAGTCCTGGTGGCCCGGCTCCCCCTCCAGCATCACATACTGGAGAATTCCGTCGCCGCTGCGGTCCAGAGCTTCCCGGTTTGTCCGCCAGGCGTCCAGCACCAGCCGCCCCTGGAGTTCGCCGCTCTCCCGGGCGTCGGCCCCGACGTAGTAGATTTGGTCCCAGCGCTGAATATCTTCCTCTACCGGCTGGCGGTTAAAAAAGATGAGGGGAACTCCCTCGGCCTCCGCCTTGTCGGCGATGACCGCCGCCGCTGTCCGGTCCACCAGGTTGACGCACAGCACATCGCAGCCCCGGGCCAGAAAGCGGTCTACCTGGTCCATCTGGGTATTCTGGCTGCTCCGGCCGTCGGCAATGAAGAGAGTGACCTTTTTCCCGGTTTCCTTCTCCGCTTCCCGGACCATCCACTCTAAATTCTGGGCCACGGTGGAGATGAACGTGTCGTCCTGCGTGTAAAGGGCGGCGCCGATGCGGAGGCTGTCGTCCTGACTGCCGCCGCATCCCGATAAAAACAGCAGCGCCGCCAGCAAAAAGGCCGGGGCACTCCGTTTACCGGCTGGAAGACGACATGATGGGAAACAGCAGCTTTTGATTTTCCGGCGCATAAATATCCTCCCCTCGCAGAATGGAGAAGGGCAGGGCCGACAGAGTCCCCGCTTCTCCCCGGGCGGCTTCCACCGCCCGACGCACCGCCAGGTATCCGGCGGCGTAATCACTCCAGGCCGCCATGGCGGTGATGCTTCCCCGTTCCAAACAGGCGGTGATGGCAGCAGATGTTCCCACGCCGTAAAGAGCAAAGCCGCGTTCTTCACTCTCTTTTTTCTCAGCGGCGCGCTGTGTGGCGGCGGGCTCAAAGGCCATCACCCACAGGGCCGCTTCCTCCGGCAGGGTCTGAATCCGCCGGGCAGGGACGCCGGCGCCGGCCAGCGCTGCCTCTGCCGCCTCCAGACGGCCGGTGATCCCGGAGCATGGTCCGGCGGTGTCCAAAAGCAGTACCTCGCCGCCGTTCCAGTCCTCCAGAAGGGCTTCCGCCAGCTGCCGCCCCAGGGCGGGGTTGTCCGGGGATACTACCCCGGCCGCCCCCTCCATAGGGGACTCCAGCGTCACTGTGGGACAGACCACCAGCCATTGTTCCAGAGCGGCGGAAAGAGCGGACGGGTCCGCCGGCACCGCCACCAGCGCCGCCGCGCCTCCTTCGATCTCCCGGAGAAACAGAATTTCCTGTTCGGCGCTGTCGTTGGGAGTAGTGAGGGTGAGAAAACGGAGCTCTGCCCCCAGTTCATCCGCCGCCTGTTCCATACCCTGCCGGGCGGTGGTCCAGCCGGAGCTGTCCGTATCCCGGAGCATAACGGAAAGGGAGAGCAGCTGAGGGGATGCCCGGCCCCGAAACACCTGGGGGATCACCAGGGAGAGTATCACCGCCAGCCCCAGCACGGCCAGGATTCCGATTTGAATCCAGTTGCTTTTTCTTGATTTCATAAAACCTCCCCCTGCTGGCAGCAGTCCGCCGCCTCTTTGTCCAGAGCCGGAAGGCGGATGCGGACCAGCGTACCCTCGTCCGGCTCGCTGAAAATGGTGAGGCCGTATCCCTCTCCAAAGGTGAGGGACACCCGCTGATGGACATTCCGGACTCCGATCCCGGAGCCGCCGGAGCCGTTTGCCGGCCGGTCTTCGTCCAGGAGGGACGCCGCCAGCTCCGGACGCATTCCAAGACCGTTGTCCGCTACGTCGATGAGGAGGTCGCTTTCCTCCAGATACGCGGTGACGCGGATCACGCCGTCGTCCTCAGCGCTGGCACAGCCGTGGTAAATGGCGTTTTCCAGCAGAGGCTGGATGATGAGTTTCAGAGTATACAAGCCTTCGGTTCCGGGCTGGGCCTCAATTTCCGTGACAAATTTGTTTTTGAATCGGATTTGCTGGATGTTCATGTAGTGCCGGGCGTGGTCCAGCTCGTCCGCCAGGGGAATGATGCTCTTGCCCCGGCTCAGGGAGATGCGGAACAGCCGGGCCAGGGAGGTGACCATCTGAATGGCCTCCTGCCGCTGGCCGGATTCGGTCATCCAAATGACGGAGTCCAGGGTGTTGTAGAGGAAGTGCGGGTTGATCTGGGATTGCAAGACTTCCAGCTCGCTGCGGCGCTTTTGCTCCTCCTGCCGGACAATGTCGTCCATCAGATGCCGCATGGTGGACACCATGGAAGCGACGGCGTGGCTCAGCCGCTGAACCTCATAGCAGCCGCCCTCTTCGATTTCCACTCCCGCAAGGCCCCGGTCCAGCTCCCGTATGGAGCGCTCCAGGCGGCGGATCGGGTCCGAGATGCGGGCGGAGATCAAAAAGTTCAGGAAGGAAATCAGGAAGATGGCAAACAGCAGCAGTGTCAGACCGAAGAGGAGGGGCTGGAGGGAAGAGTCCGCCCAGCTTCGGGTGGGGACCACGCCTACCAGCTTCCATCCGGTGTAGCCCACGGTTTTGATGGTAACCTGCCGGGCCTGGCCCCGGAACTTTTCTTGGTGGCTGCCGTCCCGGTAGGAAGCGGCTTCCCGGTTATTTTCTGTTAAAAGATCCGCGTAAATAAGCTGCTGCCGGGGGTGATAGATCAGCTCTCCGCTGCCGTCGATGAGGTAGAGATAACCGTTTCCGCCCAGAGTCACGCCCCGGCAGACCTGCTCGATTCCGCTGAAGCTCATATCCACCAGGAGTACGCCTCCCTCAGTGGCTCCGTCCCGGGTCAGCTGGACGTGACGGCTTAGGGAAACAACCCAGCGGTAGGGATAGTCCGGATCGTCAAAGATATTTTGGACATGGGGAGTGGAGAAGTGGAGGTTTTCCATATTTTGGCTGGCGGCCTGAAACCAGCCGCTCTCCGCCGGGGCGGCGTCTCGCTTCACAGATGTAAGCGGCACCGCGGCCACCAGCCCGCCCTGTCCGTCAAAGACTGCCAGAGACACCAAATCGTCCCGGTTCTCCTCATAGAGAAGGCTCAGGTCCCCGGTGAGGTCGTCTTCCGCCAGATCCATATTTTTGATGCTCCGGTAATACACCGTGTCGGAAATCCGCATCATCCGGCGGAGGTAGCTGTCCAGATTCAAATTGGCTTGGGCCAGCACCCGCTGGGTATTCTCCGCCACCATCTGTTCGCTGGCGGCGGAAAAGCGCCAGACCAGGCTGGCTCCCATCAGCACCATGCCCGCCGCCGCTACGGCGGTGAAGGACAGGGAGAGGACCATCTGAATGCTCATTTTGCGGTAGCGCTCCGCCCATTGGGCGGCAAGGCGGCGGAATACCGTCATGGAGGTTCCCCCCTTCTCTTTAAGCGGCCCGCTTTTCCTCCGGAAAAGCAATGCCGGGCCATGGCCCGGCATGAAACATCCCTGGGCGCAGGCTCTTGGCGTTTAATTAGGCCGCATTTGAACATTGGCGAAATGCCCAACGGTGAGAGATGTTTCCGCCAATCAAGACAAATTTACGCAGGCGGGCTGCCGCCCGGCAAGAAAATTTAACGTGGAGCGGTGAAAAGAATCCGCTGTTTGGCAGCTTTGACATGCTTCAAACAAGGCCTAACCGCCCCGGTTCACGGGAATGGCCCAGGGCTGGAAAAAGCCCTCCGGTGCGTCCTTGTAATGCAAGCTGATACAATAGCCGTTTTCCTCCCCCGGCAGGCTTCCCGGCGGGAAGTCCACGGACACGTTCTCCGGGAAGAAGACGAACATGTCCCCCTTCAGGGCCTCGCTCATGGCCGCCCGGAGCTCCGGCTCGTCCACCCAGCCGCACAGCTCCGGGAAGCGGCGGCGGACCTCCGCCTCCGGAACGGCGAAGAGATCCCAGTTGTCGATCTTCTCCCCCGTCTCCCGGTCAAAAGCCCCGCCGGACTGCCGTTCATAGCTAAGCCGCCCGCCGTACTCCTGGGGCAGTCTCAGGCTGGTCACGAAGTACATGATTTTGTCATTGGAGGCGGAGGGGGCTGCGTCCTGTTGGACCCAGTCACACTCGAACGCCTCCCCCAGTTCCTGATAAGCGGCATAGGATCTCTCCAGCTCCTCCCGCTCGTCGTACAAGGGGCCCTGGGCCTCGTAGTAGGCCCGGACCTTCTCCTGGGCCTGGGGAGTCAGATCGTCGAAGCTCTCCAGGCTCATGACATAGTGGTTTTCCGGGCCCCCGTTGTCGTCCACCCGCAGCAGCTCCGTCCCGTCGAAGAGCTGGTAGGTGCGGTTATCGCCTTGACCCCCGTTTTCCATGACGTCTATGGCGGTTCCGTCCCGGAGAGTCAGGGCGTTTCGCTTCAGGATACCGTTGATGTGGACGCTCTGCCCCCAGTAGGCGGGGATGCTCTCCCCCTCCGCCGTCTCCAGCTTCTCCTTCCTGGGATAGCACCAGGCGCTGAGCTCGTTCCCCGGCTGAAGGTCCTTTCGGAACGCTTCCATCGCCTCCTCGCCGGTCCAGCTTCCCTCTCCCCTGGGCCAGACGCTGGTCTTCTCCGCCAGCAGCACGCCGGTGCGCTTCCCGTCCCGCTCCAGGATGAGGGCGGACAGGCTCCCGTCCTCCGCCGTCTGGACCTCCGCCAGAGCGCCGGAGATGTTCTTCTCATCCTGGCACGCTGTCAGGCCCAGGGCCAGCAGGGCCGCCAGCATGAACGCAAGGGTTCGCTTCATCGGATATCCCTCCTAACTCTTCTGTCCCGCCCGGAATTTGGACGGGGACAGGCCGAAGTGCCGTTTGAAGACATAGCTGAAATAGTTGGGGTCCGTGAATCCCGTGGCCTCGGCAATGCGATAGGTCTTCTCGTCCGTTTCCCGGAGGAGACGGGCGGCCTCCTCCATGCGGACTTTTGTGACGTAGGCGGTGAAGGACAGCCCAACCTCCCGCTTGAAGAGGGTGGAGAAATAGGTGGGGGACAGGTGAATGTGGGAACACAGGGCCTCCACACTGAGCTGCTCATCGGTGTAGTGACCGGCAATATAATCCTTGGCCCGCTCCACCATCTGCCAGGCGGAATCGCTCCGCCGCCGTCCCAGCAGATCATGGAGCCGCCCGCAGCGCTCCGCCAGCCAATTGCCCAGCTCCTCCAGGCTGGAGAAGTCGGAGACGGACACCGCCCCGGTGAAACCTTCGCCGAAGACCTCTTCTACCGGAAGTCCGCCGGACCGGGTCAGCCGGACCAGGCAGGTCACCACCTCCAACAAAAAGAGGTCGCACTTGGAAAGAGACAATCCCGCGTGGCGCAGGCGTTCCATCAGTTCCCGGACCACTGCTTCCAGCTGTTCTTGAGTGCCCAGCTTTACGGCGGCGGAGAGGACCCGCTGGTCCTCCTCCTCAAAGGAGGGCGCGGTGGCGGACTGCGGCTCCTGGTCGCCGATATAGATCACCCGGCCTCCGCCTGCCAGCACCCGGTAATCCAGAGCGGACCGGGCCCCGGCGGCGCTGCGGTTCAGCTCCTCCGACCCCCGGCAGGGCAGGCCCACCCCGGTGGTGAGACGGAGGCCAAGATAGCTCTGAGACAGGCGGGAGAGCCGCTCCAGCTCCTCCAAGAGGGGGTAGAGCCGGTCCTCCCGGTCCAAGTGGACCAGCAGCGCCGCCATGTCTCCGTAGAGCACCACCCGGGCGGCGCAGCCCTCCAGGGCAAAGTGTTTTTCTAGGAAGGACTGGACGGACAGCAGCAGCAGCTCATCCCGCTCCCCCTCGTCTCCCAGGCCGTCCACGTGGACCAGCGCTGTAGTCCAAAGGCCTTGGGGCAGGTCGATTTCATACCGGGCCGCCCGGTCCTGGACCTGCTCCGGACGGAGCTGGCCGCTTAAAAGCCGGGTGTAAAACAGCTCCCGCAGCACCGGGAGACTCTCTTCATACCGGCGGCGCAGAGTTTCCATGTCCCGCCGCTCCAGCCGCTGACAGTCCAGCTGCTCCCGGAGTTTTGCCAGCACCTGCATCAGTTCCGGCGCGTTGATGGGTTTCAGAACGTACTCGGACACACCCAGGCTCATGGCCCGGCGGGCGTACTCGAAGTCGTCGAAGCCGGAAAACACCACCAGCCGGGCCCCCGGCAGGGAAACCCGCAGCCTCCGGCACAGCTCCAGGCCGTCCATAAAGGGCATCTTGATGTCGGTAAGCACCACGTCGGGGCGGAGCTGATCCGCCAGTTCCAGGGCTTCCTCACCGTTGCCCGCCTCTCCCACCAGGGTGAAGCCCAGGGAGGGCCAGTCGATTTTCCGGCTGATTCCGGAGCGGATTTCCTCTTCATCATCGGCCAGCAGCACCCGGTATTCCTCCATCGAAGTTCCCTCCTTTTCCGTCTGTCCCCAGTATACAGCAAAAGCGGCTGTTTGAAAAGGTCCGGCGCAGAACGCGCCGGACCTTGCCGGTTTTTCCAGATGCGTTTTCTTACTTCTTTGCCAGATACTTCCGCAGGTCCAGAGCAACCGCCACAATGATGACAAGGCCCTGGGCGATAAAAGTGTAGGCCGGGTCCACACGGAGGAACTGGAGGCAGATCTTCAGAATCTCGAACACCAGCACGCCGATGAGGATGCCGCCGACTTTGCCCACGCCGCCGTTGGTGGACACGCCGCCGATCGTGCAGGCCGCGATGGCTTCCAGCTCATAGCCGAAGCCTGTAGCGGTGGAGGCGCCGCCGGCCTTGGCGCCCACCAGGAAGCCCGCGATGGCGTACAGGATGGAGGCCAGAACGTAAATGCGGATGATCGTCGCCGGGACATTGACGCCGGCCACCTGGGCCGCGCTCTCGTTTCCGCCGATGGCGTACATGTACTTGCCGTGCCGGGTCTTGTTATACAGGAACAGCATATAGGCCCCTACGATGACGGCGAAAATGGCCAGATACGGAATGGGGCCCAGGGAGCCCAGGGCCACCTGGGAATAGGAGCTCTTGAAGCCGCCCAGGGGGTCGTTGCCCGTCACCACAGAGCAGAGGCCGTAGACAATGGTCTGCATGCCCAGGGTGGCGATGAAGGGGGGCACTTTCAAGAAAGCGATGACGCAGCCGTTAATGGCTCCGAACACGGCCATGATGACGATGACCAGCAGCAGGGCCGCGAACCACGGAAGGTCCGGCATCCAGGGCAGAGCCCGGGCGGCGTAGTCCACGCTCTGGAGCATCATGGCGGCAAGGCAGGCGGAGAGGCCCACCTGACGGCCGGCGGACAGGTCCGTGCCCTTGGTAATCAGGCATCCGGAGACGCCGCAGGCGATGATGAACCGGGGGGACACGTTGACCACCAGGTTTTTAAAGTTGGCGGGCTTGAAGAAGTTATCCGTAACGCAGCCCACCACAAAGGCCAGGAGCAAAATGAGAATAATGATGGCGTTGTTGGACAGGAAATTCATGACGGACTTCGCGGTAATTTTTCTATTCTCCATGGTTTCTCTCCTCCTTATTCAAACTGGGTGGCCAGGGCCATGATGTTCTCCTGGTTGGCGTCTTTCCCGTCGATGAAGCCGGTGACCCGGCCGTCGCACATGACCATGATCCGGTCGGACATGCCGATCAGCTCGCTCATCTCGGAGGAGATCATGATGACGCTCTTGCCCTGCTTCGCCAGCTCGGCGATGATGCAGTAGATCTCATACTTCGCGCCCACGTCGATGCCACGGGTGGGTTCGTCCAGAATGAACACGTCCGGGTCGTTGGCAAGCCACCGGCTGATGAGCACCTTTTGCTGGTTGCCGCCGGAGAGGGATTGAATCAGGGTCTTGGACGAAGGGGTCTTGATGGAGAGCTTGGCCACGTTGTCTTGGACCAGCTTCTCGATTTTCCCGTCATCCAGCATAAAGCCGCCGATGAGATACTGGTTCAAAGAGGCGATGGACACGTTGTCCGCAATGGAGAGGACGCCCAGGATGCCCGTGGCCCGGCGGTCCTCCGTCAGCATGGCGATGCCGCTGTCGATGGCCTGTTTGGGCTGGTTGATTTTCAGCTCCCTGCCTTTATAGGTGATCCTGCCCGCGCTGTGGCAGCGGAGGCCGAAGAGGCCCTCCATCAGCTCCGTGCGCTGGGCGCCCACCAGGCCCGCAACGCCCAGAATCTCGCCCTTGCGGACCTGGAAGGAGGCATGGCGGAAGCTCTTGGGATTGATGGAGGTGAAGTCCTCCACCTCGAAGACCACTTCGCCGGGGACGTTGCTCCGGGGCGGATAGAGGTTGGAGAGCTCCCGGCCCACCATCTTGGTGATGATAAAGTCCGTGGTCAGGCCCTTGGCGTCCCAGGTGCCGATGTACTGGCCGTCCCGCATGATGGTGACTTCGTCGCTGATGCGAAGGATTTCGTCCATCTTGTGGGAGATGTAGACAATGGAGACTCCCTTGCTCCTCAGCTCGTTGACGATGGTGAAGAGGGCTTCCACCTCCGCCGCCGTCAGGGAGGACGTGGGCTCGTCCAAGATCAGGACCTTACAGTCGGCGGACACGGCCTTGGCAATCTCCACCAGCTGCATCTGAGAGACGCTGAGAGTGCCCAGCTTGGCCTTGGGATCGTAGTTTAAATGGACCTCCTTCAAGACCGCCGCCGCGTCCTGGTACATTTTCTCGTGGTCCACGGTGACGATAGGTCCAACGCGTTTGGTAGGATAGCGGCCCACATAAATGTTCTCACCGATGCTCCGCTCCGGAATGGGCTGGAGTTCCTGGTGCACCATGGCGATGCCCCGGTTCAGCGCGTCCAGAGGGCCCTTGATCTGAACCTTTTCACCCTCGTAAATCACTTCGCCCTCGTCCATGTGGTAAATGCCGAACATGCACTTCATCAGCGTGGACTTGCCCGCGCCGTTTTCTCCCATCAGCGCGTGGACGGTGCCGGGGCGGAGCTTGAGCTGTGCGTGATCCAGGGCCTTGACACCGGGGAAGGTCTTGACCACGTCACGCATTTCCAAACGATATTCTGACAATTTACTGTCCCCCCTTGTTCATGTTAAGAACCTGTATTCATAAGCGGGGGATACTGGATGAGCAGGGGACTTTGGCGCCAATCGAGGCAAATTTTCGCAGGCGGGCTGTCGCCCGGCAAGAAAATTTAACGAAGAGCGGCGGCAAAAGAACCGCTCAGACAGCGTTCAACGCTTATGAATACAGGTTCTAACTTTTCCATAACCGGCAAAAATGGCGGGAGCCGGATTTCACCGGCTATGGAAAAGAGGGGCGCGTGCGCTTTGGCACGCGCCCCTGTCAGACGTTTTCGCGTTGTTTGATGAACTTGGATTATTTCATGAAGTCGCCCACGTTGTCGGGAGTGACCTTCACATAGTCGACATACACGCTCTGCTCATTGGCGGCGTAGGTGGCTCCGCCCAGCAGCTTTTCCATCTCGGCGACAGCGCCGGCGGCCTGGCCGTTGGCGTCGTTCAGCACGGTGCCGGTCATGTTGCCGTTACTGACTTCGTTCAGGGCCGCGTCCAGGGCGTCCACGCCCACCAGATAGATGTCCTCGTTGACCTTCCGGCCGGCGGACTGGATGGCCTGGAGAGCGCCGATGGCCATATCGTCGTTGTTGCAGAAGACAACCTCGATCTTATCGCCGAACTGGGCAAGGTCGTTGGCGCAGATGGTCTGGCCCTTCTCACGGTCCCAGTCGCCCCGGGTCAGGTTCAGTTCTTCAACTTCCTTACCGGCGTCGGTGAGAGCCTTGACGGAGTATTCAGTGCGGTACTGAGCGTCCACGTTCTCGGGATCGCCCTGGATCATGATGTAGGAGATTTTCCCGTCGCCGTTGATATCGCCCTGATTGGGGGTGTCCAGAATCAGCTCACCCTGCATAGTGCCGGACTGGCGGGCGTCGCAGCCGACGTAGACCAGCTTGTCATAGGCAGCCATCTGGTCGGCGGTGGGCTCACGGTTGATGAGGACGGTGGGGATGCCGGCGGATTTCACCGTGGCGATGATGGTGTCCGCCGCGGAGGTCATGACCGGGTTGATAATCAGCGCGTCAACGCCCTGGGTGATGAAGGTGTTGATTTGCTCGTTCTGCTTGGCCTGGTCGTTGTTTCCGTCCACGACGGTGACCTGATAACCCTTACCCTCCAGGATTTCCTGAAGCGCGTTGCGGTAAGTGGTCATGAAGGCGTCGTCGAACTTGTAGATGCACACGCCGATGTTGCCGCCGGCGGCGGGCTCTTCGGGCTCGACGGCGTCGTTGCCGGAATCAGCGGGGGCGCTGGTATCGGCGGGGGGAGTGGTGTCGGCGGGCTTGTCGCCGCCGCCGCAGGCGGTCAGCAGAGCCAGCATCATAATCGCGGCAAGAAGCAAGGCAAACGTCTTTTTCATCATAGTTCCTCCAATCAATTTTTCGTGTTCCGGGGCTGTACCCCAAACCACGCCTATCATTTTAGACGGGCCTCTCCGAAAAAACGATAGAAAATTCTTGGAAGTTTTATGAAAAAACTAAGAAATCCGCCGTGCCGTCCCCGAAGGAACTGCGCGGCGGATTCCGTTTTCACATCCTGCAAAAGTGGGTCAGGCCATCTTTTCCACCAGATGGTCCACGGCCTTGGGATTCAAGTTGTCCTCAGTAACCACCTTGACTTTCTGGCCTACCAGGGCGTACAGGCCCAGCAGGGACCGGGCGTCCAGCATCACCGTATCGGTGCTCAGCCAGACTTCGTAAGGGGCCTCACAGGCCAGGCGGTGAATGCGGTTGACCTGCTCGTCGCTCTTTATATCAATATTTCTCGTCATAGTATAAACCTCCTTGTCTAAAACGCAGTGTGAAAACTCCCTCTTGGGATTAGGCACATTTTAGCAAGGCAGAGAGGGAATGTCAACGCTGGAATTTATAATAATTGCACAAACAAAGCAATAATTATTTGTACATAATAACGATATCGTTTACAGATCATCCGCATCCTGAACCGGGACTTCATAAGGGTCCAAGGGCTGCCCGGTCCAGCTCCCCATAGGATCGGTTTTTGCGGCGGTAAATTGGGACATTTCCTTTGCTTTTTGCATCGGACTGTCTGACCGGCGTTTTTCCATATAAGCTGCCTCCTTAATTACATATACATATGATAATAGATGGCGAAGGGTTTTGTCTCAGCCCTTTTCGGGCCTCAGCGCTAGCTTTCCCCTTTGGTCCGTTATGATACAGACGCAGGAATCGGCAATATATGGGGAATGCCGAAAACTGACGAAAATTTTTCCTTCTTTTTTGAGAAGATTACTTGACAAGTATGGTGTGGGTGTGATATTCTAGTCCATGCCGACAAGCTGCCGGTGTGGTGGAATTGGTAGACACAGGAGACTTAAAATCTCCCGGTAGCGATACTGTACCGGTTCGAGTCCGGTCACCGGCACCACAAAATGAAATATCGCGGAGTAGAGCAGTTGGTAGCTCGTCGGGCTCATAACCCGGAGGTCGCAGGTTCAAGTCCTGTCTCCGCAACCACACCCACCCCTTAGAGCCGCAAGGCTTTGAGGGGTGTTTTCCTTGCTTTGGGAGAGGCGGTTTCCCTTGTTTTTTCCCTTATTGGAATTTACAGGCCGGAAACCGCCTGAATCTTCTTTTCCATCCGGTCAGCGCTGGCCTGTTTCATCTGGGCGGTGACATGTCCGTAAACGTCCAGCGTAAAGGCGGCGGTAGCGTGTCCCAGGTTTTCCTGCACCGTCTTAATGTCATCCCCGGATTGAATTGCCATAACCGCATATGTATGTCGGAGGTCATGAAACCGAGTAGACGGCGTTCCGATTTCTTTCACAAGCTCTTTGAAGCAACGATAGATTACACGGTGAGAGAGGAATCCCCCAACTTCATTGGAAAATACAAGGTCCTTTTCTGTCCAACTCTTTCCCGCTTTGAGCCGCTTTCCGTTCTGTTCCAGTTTTTGAAGCCGGAACAATTTCACCACAGAGGGCGCAAGCGTCAAAGTTCGGGTTTTGTTGTTCTTGGGCTTGGAGAAGTAAAATTGGCCGTCCTTGTGCTGCTCCCGGCGAAGCTGCTGCTTTATCGTCAGCGTTCCATTATCCAGGTCCAGGCACTCCCAGGTAAGCCCCAAAACCTCCCCCTCCCGAATCCCTGTAAAAAGTGCGATTTTATACAGGTATTCATAAGGGTGTCCATGGACTGCTTTCAAGAACTCGGAAACCTGGTTATCGTCCAGGGGCTGGATGTCCTTTTTCTCTACACGGGGAAGCTTGCAAGCGTCCGAGGGGTTTACCCGAATCACACCATTTTCGACCGCTTGCTGCAACGCCTTGTGAAGAATCCCGTGAATGTTCTTGATCGTCTTTGGAGAAAGAGGTTTTCCGCTCTCCTGGTTCTCACTGGTAAGCTGGTTATAAAGCTTCTGAATCATCGGAGTGGTCAGGGAATCCAATTTGACCGCGCCTAGGTTCGGAACGATATACAGGTCTACATTTCGGCTGTAAAGTAATTTCGTTGACGCTTTCACGTCTCCCATATAATCTTTTTGCCAAATCTCAAACCAATCTTTTACGGTCAAATTAGACGGTTCCTGATAGGTTCCATTATCCACATCCAGGGACATTTGCTTTAACTTCTGGGCAACCTCTTTCTGGGTCTTGCCGCTGATGGAACGCTGAATTTGCTTTCCGGTTCCCGGGTCATAGCCCACCGTGCAGCGGGCTTCCCAATAGATATATTTCTTGCCATTTTTCATAACGGTCTTTTTGCGGATGGTGCCGTTACCGTTGGCGGCACGGCTCATAGATTTTGTGCGTGGCATATATCCTCCTTATCCGCCACGCAGACGTACTAAAAACTAGGATTATTATACATCATACGTGGCGGATAATCAACTTTTCTGGATAATTTATGATAGAAATTCTAAAAACGCAGACTTTGGGACGCGGATTTGACGCCCCACCCGAACACTCTTGATGGCCCCGCTGCGGATAAAGTCATAGGCGGTATTCTTTCCGATGCCGAGGATTTTTGAAACATCAGAAACCGTCAGCACAAGGGGCAGATCATCCGTGCTGGTAATCGCAGATTTTGAAAAATGCACTTCAAGGCTCCTATAAAATCAATCTTCAAATATGGAATTGTAAATACCTTCCTCTTGATTAGGCGGCGTGGGTCTTGCCAGAGAAGAATATGGATTGGGACGCTCCGTACCTGGAATGGCCCAGTACCAGCCACTGGTCGTCTGAAACGGGAGCGGGCGATATTGCATCGCCTTAATCTTCCGCCCTGACATCTCAATTGTAAGAGAAATCCGCCGCGCAAGCTGGTCGAGGCTATCTATGACATTAGGCCCCAAAACAGTGGGGAATTGAACACCGTAAAATTCCGACGGCATATAGGGAGTGGTGATGATAATCAAGTCACAGGCAAGGGGCTTGTCGTTATAGCGGCAAGGGGCCATCACCCGATTGTCAATGCCATGCGGGTCAAGGATGCGCAGCAAATCCGAGTAGGCGATTACTCTAGGTCGAAGCTCGTCCAAAATCAGGGTGTGCTCTCCGTTATAGCCCTGAAAAATATCGCGGCTGGAACCGGAAACAAAATAAGGCTCGCCTTTCTTCTGGGCGTACTCTTTGGCAAGACTGGTCTTGCCCGTACTGGAGGGGCCGTAAATCCATATAACCCGGATTTGAGCGTTTTTCGCTTTCATTTCCGCCCGCCACTTTGCAGCCTCTTTCACAAGCCGCTTGGCGTCCACGTCCTCAATCTGACGGCGGTACTTGGCATATTGGGAGCCGGACAACTGCTTTTCAATTTCAGCCTTAGTTGTTCCTCCAATGTACAATAAATCTAAAAGAGCATCCACATTACAGGCGTTATGCCCGGCTTTGGCCTGCTCGATCTCTGTAACAATCGCTTTCATGCGCTCGGGAAAATTGAAATTGGCAACCACAGCACACGGGTCATACGGATGTTTACCCGCTTTCTGGGCCTTGCGGGTCGCGTGTATCAAGTAGGCATGGCCGTTGTTGGCTTCCCCGTCCCATTTTTGGACATATTGCTCCTTATCACCCAGCGCTTTGGCTACTGCGGAGAGATAACGGGCGTTTTTGAAACACAGCATTGCGTGAAGATGTGCCTCTGCGGGCGTTCCGTCCTCGCTTATATCCTGGTCGTGTAAAATAACCGCATATTCCTTTGGAGCCAGCACATTTTCAATATGGGCCGCCAAATCAGTTGCCGTCTTAATGCTCGGAGGCAAATGACCGGCTTGCTGTGTATACATCATATTTTTACACTTTGGCGCTTTGTTCTTGCTCATGGTTTTATAATTCTCCCTGGTGGTTTTTGGCACTTTGGCACCGGGTTTTTGCCGCGCTATAACAAGCCCGGCGCGGCAAATTTTATGGAGAAAATAAGTATATTGGCACCCGGAACCGCCCCGCCTTAGCTTATCGCACGGCGGGGCGGTAATCAGGTATCAGTTGCCGTAATACTTTCTCAAAAGCTGCCCCAACTCTTTATAGACCGGGAAATCCATATGCGGAAAATGCACATAACTAGGGGCGTCATGCTCTCCATCGCTCGAAGAAAACCAGGCGTCACCAGGGGTATACTTGCGGGCAACGGCCAATGTGTCCAGGCTGGGACCAGGCCAGAGCAAACGGCCCTCCTCCAGCGTGGGCCGGAAGAGAATTTTCGTACTCATAGCGGCCCGGAGCATGGACGGCAAACCGCCCTCGTCCACGCTGGCCTGGGCAATGCTGATGATGACGTAACAGCCCGCAGAGGCACCCATGGTTACAATCCGCTTGATAAGGTCGTCAAATTCCGCAAGCGAATAGTCGGGAGCCGCCTTGTCCGCCTTTTTGGGCAGCAAGCTCCGCAAAGCTACATACTCGTCGATAAACAGGAAAGACGGGTGCATGCCAGCATCCCACCAATGGACAGCGTTACCCCATTCCTCGGACAGGCCGTTCAGCGCTTTCTGCCGTTCCTTGATGATTGCGGCATATTTCCGGATAGCGTCCAGGATTTCCCGCGCCCCGCCGTCCTCACCCAGGGTAACGACATGCGGAAGCCGGGACAACTCCGCCTGTTTGGGGTCGATAATCATGACCTCGCTGCCGTAATCGTCCCGCCCATGCTGCAAAACCTGGAGCAACAGACTGATGATTCCCGTGGTTTTGCCGCTGCGGGTCTTCCCCGCAACCAACATGGACCCGGAAGACGTTAGATCAATCGCGGTCCCATTTTGAACCAGGAGTTTGGTCGGATCATAGTTGCACATTTCCCCCACGCCCTTAAACGTGAGGCTCCAATCCTGGGCTACGTCCTCGATGTGAAATACCGTCTCATGGTAGTCGGGGGCGCCCTCGACATAGACAACGGCGTATCTTCGAAATTTACCATTGATTAAAGCGGAAATTCTGGACGCCGATTTTACAAGGTTCTCCATACCTACGCTGGCCCCGGTCACGGTAATGTCATACCGTCCGGAGTTGGAGGGGACGCAGAGAACCTTAGGCAAAAATTCGCCGTCTTTCAGGTGGAGCGGATTGCCATAGGCCGGGCAGCACAGGCCGCGATAGACCATGTGGCGTATCTTCTCGTAATCGGGCATAAATTTATGCAGGAGGTACGATGCCAGGAGCAGGAGGCAGGAAACAAACACCAAACTCGCGCCCATCTCAAACAGGTTACGGACGATACCGGCCAGGGTCGCGGGGCGGATAAAATAATTGGCCGGGACCAACGAGACAACCCAGCCCGTGAGGAACAGGAGCAGCCCCAGCACAGCCGAGGCCGCGCCCCCCACACCAACTAAGGTATGGGGGGCGGCGTACCGCAGACGGGACGCCTTACTATTGTAATATCGCATTGTTAAGCCTTATCCTTTCCGGTCGTCGTAGCAACAACGACATCATCACAGCGGACGGACAACTGATTGCGATAATCACCATAGACGGTGCAGACCGGATTGACCGGCATGACACAATCACCGACGGAGACAGCGGGCTTCTTCTCCACCTTGAGCGCCAACTTCTCGTAAAGATTATTGGCAACCACACCGTCTTTGCACTTGTACGGCGTGTCATCAACGGTAATCACCGCATCGACAATCCAACCGAGCTTGGCCTTTGTGGAATGGTCCAGCCACTCGCGCAAACCAGTGACGGTCAAGACCTTGTTCATGAAAAACTGGTCCGCCGCAAACTTCAAAAATTGATTTAAAAATCTCATTATAGACATGTCCTTTCTATAGATTAGGCCATTGATACGCTAAATTATCGGCACAGACAGGTGGTACCACGCCTGTCCATGACCTTGCAACATTCACAAAGCGCCGGTTCGTCATTTCGCCAGTGGCGCATTTGACTATTTTCCGGCACACAGCAGTTTCCCTGGCCATCTATCACTATACCGCGAAAACTGGATTTTGTAAACGAAAAAACGCGATATATTTGCCGTTTATTCGAATTTCTACAACATTAACAAAACGATTCAAGCACGGCTTGTTCCAGCTCGAGCGCAGTTTTATAGATAAATTATTGCGGAAAATTCAAATCAGAATCATTTGATTCATTTCGGCGGAATTGTGCATATTGCACAGCAGAAAGTAGGCGGAATATATTGGTAACAGAAGAAGAGAAAGAAAGAAGCAAAAAATATAAGAAAATTTTAACTCCCTTTTTCTGCGGCTTTGAAAAGTACACATCAAAAAAAGGGCCTCTGCCGATATAGACAGGGGCCCTAAAAATATCTTGATATACCTTGCATTTCAGGATATGCAGGTTTATAATATGACTACGACAAACAAAGGCAGGGCGAAGGGTGCTACCAACACCCCCGCCCCTATGCGGGAGAGTCTACCTCCCACACAACAGTATAACTGCGCCAGCCTCATTATACCGGACTTTTCATGAATTTACAAGGCCGGGTTTGGGGTTTGTGTCTGATATGCGGTGTGGGGTTATTATATCCTGCACCGCTTTTGTTTGTCTCAGCGGCGCCCAGGCAAATCCCCCAGGGAGCGGCAGATCATGCTCCCCGGGGGCCGGACCGCTGAGGACCAAACACATTATATATTTAAGGAGAGGTACTATGAAACGAATATTGTCCCTGGTCCTGGCCCTGATCCTGTGCACCGGCCTTGCCGTCCCTGCCCTGGCGGCGGATTTTTCCGACGTGCCCCCGTCCCACAACTTCTATCCCGCCGTCGCTGACTGTTCGTCCAAGGGCATTGTCGGCGGCTACCCCGACAGCACGTTCCGGCCCTCCGCCACCGTTACCCGCTCCAACTTCTGCGTCATGCTCTCCCGTGCGTTCTATCCCAGCGACATTACCAGGTATACCAACGACTTCACCACATCTTTCGGTTCGTTCTACCCCAACTATCTCGCGCTGAAGAACAACTTCATCTGGAACAACGTCAGCTTTGATACCGATGATATTTACGATTCCGGCTTCGCCGCGAGTATGAATCTCGGTATCTCCCGGTACGACATGGCCCAGCTCATGACGAACATTATGAACGCCAGGGGTTTTGCCGCCGGAGAGGCCGAAAAGAACGCCGCCGCCTCTAAGATTACGGACTATTCCAGCGTCCCCGGCCAGTACCGCGACGCCGTAGCCAACGTGTATGCCCTCGGCGTCATCGGCGGTTATTCCGACGGTTCTTTTAACGGCGGCGGCATCATGAACCGCGGTCAAGCCGCCGCTGTCATTTACCGCATGACACAGGCCGTTCCTGTCGAAGTCCCCGCGCCGGAAACCCCCGCTGTCCCAGCACCGGAGACACCGGAAGCCCCCGCGCCGGAAACTCCCAGCACTCCTGCTGCTGGTACTCTGACCAACGGCAAGCCCATCACGGTCGAGAACGTGACGGAACTCATGAACGAGCTGCGGGCCCAGTATCCGAGCAAAACCGACGCTGGGACATACAGCGGCGGACCGATGACTATTCGCAAAATTACCAACAAATATAGCGTTGATACCGGTGGAATCGTCAGCACCAGCGCCGGCTGCGGCGGATGGGCCGCCCGGGTATTCGACTATATCTTCGACAAGAATGTCACCTTCCGGCAGGTCAGCTATGACGAAGCCCGTATCGGTGACCTTCTCATCGAAGTAGACAGTCAAGGATATCTGGCGCATGTTGCCATCGTCAGTGCCAGAAAGACTGTCAATGGTCGCCCCAATCAGGTTTGCACCACTGATGCAAACTATGGTGGTGGTGCAAACATCATGACATGGGACCTGGGTTGTGCAGACCCTGACAAGTATGGTTTCGACTTCACCTACGACATCTACACCGTATATCCCGACTAAATCGCAAAACTGGCCCACACGTTGTAAAACGTGTGGGCCAGTTTTTTTCAAATAAAGTCTTATCCCCCCAAAATGAAATACACCCCTGGCAGATAGCACAGAGAGAAGCCAGCGTCAAGGGCCGTAAAAAAATTTCCGGGTTGCGTAAGTGCCCGGAAATTTTTTTTACTTTCCGCTTCGCTCCACCCTTGACCCTGTCTGCTCTTTGTGCGCAAGGAGGCCAACCGAAATCGCCGCAGCCGATTTCGGCAAGGCCGACAACGTTGATTTTGGGAGGATACAGCTATGAAGCAGACGATTAAGACCAGCAGGACAGCCGGGTATCTGGAGAAAATTTTCAGGGCGCTAAATGAGCATTATTTCAGCGGGGTTATCGAGGAACCCGTTATTACCATCCAGAGTACCCCCAGGGCCTACGGGCATGTCACCGTGGCTAAGGCATGGCAGAGGGCGGACGGCGGACAAAGGCATGAGCTTAACATCGGAGCCGGGACGCTGGACCGTCCCATAGAAAACGTGACGGCTACCGTGCTTCATGAAATGGTCCATCTTTATAATTTGCAAACCGGCGTACAGGACACCAGCCGGGACGGGGCCTACCACAACAAGAAATTTCGTGACGCCGCCGAGGCAAGGGATCTGCATATCAGCTATGACAGCCGTATCGGGTGGAGCATTACCGAACCCACGGACGCGCTAATCGAGTTCATCATCTCCCAGGGCTGGGACGATATTATGATGAACCGGAAAGCGGGCTTTTCCATGCGGGGCGTGGGAGGACCGGGAGCAAAAGGAGGCGTCACCCCTCCGGCTACGGGCAGGACTTCCAGCACACGGAAGGTTGCTTGCCCCTGCTGTGGGCAGAGCGTCCGGGCTACCAAAAAGGTCAACATTATTTGCGGGGACTGCTTGGTCCCTATGGCGGAGGTTTGAACGTGTAGATTCAAAAAGAGACAGGGGGCCGGGTTTGGCCTCCTGTTCTCTTTCGTTTTTTGTACGTCCGCATGGCCTTGAGTTTCCCTTATTTTTTCCCTTAATGGCTTAATTTAAGCCGGGACCGCTTGTGATTAGGTAACACATGGAAAACGCTGGACCTGTTGCAATTAAAGGCTTTCGGGACTAGGCGGGATTTGCTGGGAAAACCGAAAAAGCCCTGAAAAGAAATTCAAGCCCTGTCTCCGCAACCAGAAAAACAGCTGTTTTCTTATTGGAAACGGCTGTTTTTATAACTTTTTGAGGGACTTATATTTTTAGAGGAACCCCGCTTTTCGAACTGTTTTTTCGAAAAACGGGGTTCCTCTTTTGCCTAATCCATTGCTATATCGGGGTTTCAGAGATTCTATCACATGGGCGGTGTTTTCTAAAACTTTCAAAATGCAAAACTAATATTTTTACTTGAGGCCGCTATATGGACTCTGCTTTTGCGCAAAACGCTTCCGGTAAATGTCCTCAAACGCCGGCGGCGTCTTAATAATTCGGCGTTTTATGTGTTGGGATCTCATTGCAAAACCGAATATACTCTACAACACTCTTTCGGAAATGCTGCTCAAAAGTGTACTCCCGGCAATATG
>CAJTSM010000006.1 GCA_910578935.1 uncultured Oscillibacter sp.
CATTGCACCCCCCATTCTCTCTTTTGCGAAAAGAGAGAATGCGCCGTGCACGGTGGAAGAGAGAAAACGGGGGCGCGTTGGCAGTACCTCCGGTTTCACGAATGTTTTCTGCCCGCGGCGTAGTGCGAGCGGGGGTTTTGGCGGTCGACGCAAGGCCCGATCTCCCGTCCTCGCTGCCGCTAATCTGGCGGTTGGGGGAGACGTGCGGGAGGATTAGAACTCGTCTATCAGCTGCGCCATCAACTGCGCGCCGATGCGGACGCCGGTATGAAAAGCGGCGTCCCGCTGCTCCAGCGCCAGGGCCTGTATCTCACGCTGGAAGTTTTCCGCCTCTTTTGGATCAAGCGCGTGCAGCTGGCGCAGAATGCGCTCCTCCGCAATTGTGTAAGGCGCTTCCATGGGAGGCTTGCCCCGCAGGTCGTTGAGCTCACCGTATTGAAGCGCAGTCAGGATATCAAGCATGGACAATTCTCCTTTTCAAAAAAGTATTTGTGTGTTACACTGATGATAGCACGCAAATAGTGTGCTGTCAAGAGGTTTTATGGAAGTTAAAACTATTTTTGGAGAAAGACTCCGGGAACTGCGGCAGAAGGCTGGACTACAACAAAATGAATTAGGAGAAAAAGTTGGTCTGTCAAGTAACGGAGTTGGTATGATGGAGCGGGGCCACAGGGGAACTACGATTGAAAAACTGGTTCAGCTGGCGGAGTATTTCCACGTCTCCACGGACTATCTGCTGGGCATCACGGACGACCCCACCTGGCGGGGGCCGGAGGAGTGACCCGACGAAGGTCAACAGGGGGGTCAGGGGCCCAACTCACCGCCAGGTTAGCGGCAGCGAGGAGGGCCGGACAGTCCTTGCATCAACCACCAAAACCCCCGCTCAAACTACGCCGCGGGCAGGGACATGCGTATCAAGCAGTCTGTACCGTGCCGCGCCCCCGTTTTCTCTCTTCCACCGTGCACGGCGCATTCTCTCTTTTCGCAAAAGAGAGAATGGGGGGTGCAATGAACCAGCCATCGCTGACATCCAATCCCCCGCCCGAACGGGCGACTACAAGAAAGGGGGCACATCATGCCCTACAAGGTATATTTCCTCTCCCTTGGCTGTGCCAAGAACCAAGTCAACTGCGAGCAGATGATGTCTCTGGTCCAGTCCGCAGGCCACGAGCTCACCCCGTCCCCCGCCGGGGCGGACATAGCGGTCGTGAACACCTGCGGCTTCCTGGCCTCCGCCTGTGAGGAGGCCATCGACAACATCCTGGAGCTGGCGGAGCTGAAACGGGCCGGGGGGCTGAAAAAGATTCTGGTCACCGGCTGCATGGCCCAGCGCTACCGGGAAGACGTGCTGGAGGAGCTGCCGGAGATCGACGGCATCCTGGGTACGGGCAGTTATGGCGAAATTGTCCAGGCCATTTCTGAGGTCATGGAAGCCGGCCTCCGGCCCTGCCGTCTGGGGAACATCCATACGGCGCCCCAAAACGGCCCCCGTATCCTCTCCACGCCCCCCTGGTATGCCTATCTCCGCATCGCCGAGGGCTGTGACAACCACTGTGCCTACTGTGTCATACCCTCCCTCCGGGGCAGGTACCGCAGCCGCCCCATGGGGGAACTGCTGGACGAGGCGGCGGAGCTGGCCTCCGCCGGGGTCAAGGAGCTCCTGGTGATTGCCCAGGATATCACCCGCTACGGCACGGACTTGAACGGGGAGCACCAGCTGGCCGCCCTGCTTCGGGAGCTCTGTAAGCTGGACTTCCACTGGATTCGCCTCCACTATCTCTACCCCGATGAGATTACGGAGGAACTGATTGACACCATTGCCGCAGAGCCGAAGATCCTTCCGTATCTGGACATCCCCATCCAGCACTGCAACGACGGCATTTTGAAGGCCATGAACCGCCGGGATACCAAGGAATCCATCCGCACTCTGTTCCAGACCCTCCGGCAGCGAATTCCCGGCCTGGTGCTGCGGACCAGTTTGATTGCCGGGCTTCCCGGAGAAGGAGAGGCGGAATTTGAGGAGCTGTGCGCCTTCCTCCGGGAGCAGAAAATTGAGCGGGCCGGGGTGTTCCCCTTCTCCCCGGAGGACGGGACCCGGGCGGCCCAGATGGACCACGTGGACGGGGAAGAAGCCGCCCGCCGGGCGGAAATCGCCGTGGACGTGCAGTCCGGCGTCATCGACGCATACAACGCATCCATCCTGGGAGAGGAGCGGGAGGTCCTCTGTGAGGGTTTCGACGGACAGGCCCAGCTGTTCTATGGACGGAGTTACGCCGAGTCCCCGGAGATTGACGGGCGTATCTGGTTCTCCGCCGGGGAGGAGCCGGAGCCGGGAGACTTTGTCACCGTCCGCCTCACCGGGGTCATGGACGGCGAGCTCACCGGGGAGCGGATATGAAAAGCCCCTTGACCGAAATTCCCGGCGTGGGGGACCGCATCGCCGCCGTCATGGAGGCCCTGGGCGTCCGGGCCGTCTCGGACCTCCGGGGCCGGGACCCGGAGGAGCTGTATCTCCGGGAGTGCGCGATGAAGGGATACCAAGAGGACCGCTGCGCCCTGTATGTCTGGCGGGCGGCGGTGTACTACGCGGACCACGAAGCCCGGGACCCCGGGAAACTGAAATGGTGGTACTGGAAGGACAAACCCTATCCGGAGAAGGAGGACCTATGAATCTGCCCAACAAATTGACCATGCTCCGCATTATCCTGACGCCCGTTTTCCTGGCGGTGCTGTACTGGGGCTTCCCCGGCGCGGACTACGCGGCTCTGGCCATCTTCATCATCGCCAGTTTGACGGATCTGCTGGACGGAAAGATCGCCCGGAAATATAACTTGGTAACGGATTTCGGCAAGTTCGCCGACCCCCTGGCGGACAAGATCCTGGTGGTGGCGGCCATGCTGTGGTTTGTGGAGTGCGGCCGGATGCCCGCCTGGATGGTGATGATCGTCATCACAAGAGAATTTGCCGTCAGCGGTCTTAGAATGATTGCCTCCGACAACGGGCGGGTTATCGCCGCCGGGTGGTCCGGGAAGGTGAAGACGGCCTCCACCATGGTGTGCATTGTGCTGATGCTGCTGATGGGGCCCTCCCTGGCCGCTTACCAATCCGGGAATTACCTGGGCGCCGTGCCCTGGGACCGGTATATTTCATGGATCGACACAATCTGTGTGTGGGTCATCACCCTGACGACCCTGTACTCCGGGGTGGAGTACCTCGTGAAGAACAAGGACGTCATTCAATCGGCTTAGGTACTTTTTCTGAGGAAAAAGTGACCCTAAAAGCCTTCGCGCGCTCTATAAGTCCGGATAAGAAACGAAGCGGCGGCAACGGAAAAGGTTCGTTGCCGTCGCTTCAGCTTGGTAAATCTCCAGATTGTCAGAGCGCGCGAAAGTTCTTTGGATACTTTCTTTTAAGAAAGTATCAGAGCTTGACCGCCTTGCCGGTCCGCCACGCTTCCGTGGTAGCATAGCCGATGGCGGTGGATTTGGTACCGTCGTAGACGCTGACTCCGGGAGTCTTGCCCTGGAGAACGCAGTCCACGAACTCCTGGACTTCGATGAGGTAAGCTTCCTCAAACCGCTCCGGGAAGGAGCCCACGCACTCGGCGCATACGCCGTTACCGTTGTACAGCCGGGCCTGGTTCTTCTCCGGCACGGCGGAGATGCGGATCGTGCCCTCAGTACCCACGATTTCCGTTTCCACATGGTAGCCGTAGGGGGCCGTACGGCCCACATGGATCATGCCCATGGCGCCGTTTTCAAACTTGTAGACGGCAACGCCGGTTTCGTCGTCCCCGGCTTCCTTGAACTCCGGATGCTTGAAGGTGGCGCCCATGGCGTAAACCTCCGTGGCCTCGCAGCCCAAGAACCAGCGCATCAGGTCAATGTCGTGGATGGCCATGTCCAAAAAGATGCCGCCGGAGTTCTTGGCGAAGCGGATGGCCCCGTCTACGAAGGCTTCCGGGTCGATGCCCGTGGCCTTCACCAGGTAGGGGGTGCCGATGGCCCCCTCCTCGATCTTCTGCTTGGCATAGGCATAGGATTTATCATAGCGCCGCATAAAGCCCAGCATGAAGGTCAGCTCCGGGTGGCGCTCCACAGCGGCCTCCGCCTGCCTGCACTGGGCCACGTCCACCCCCAAGGGCTTTTCGGAGAAGACATGCTTCCCCGCGTCCAGGGCGGCCTCGATCTGCCAGCAGTGCTCGGAAGAGGTGGTGACAATGACCACTGCGTCGATATCCGCCTTGGCCAGCATTTCCCGGTAGTCCGTGTAGACATCGGCGACGCCCAGCTCGTTTTTGGCGTACTCCAGCTCGGCGGGGACGATGGAACAGGCCGCCGTCAGTTCCGCGCCGGGGATCTTATAGCGAAGGTTCCGGGCGTGGACCTTGCCCAGGCGGCCAAGGCCCACGACTCCAATCTTTACTTTTTCCATTACTTCGCGACCTTTTCTTTCTCCTCGGCCTCCTGCTTGGCGGCGGCGGCCATGCGGCGGTTCTTAGCTTCCAGACCTGCCCGGACCACGTCCATAAAGACGGCCAGGATGATCACCAGGCCCAGGACGATGTTCTGGCCGGAGGAGTCAATGGACAGCAGGGTGAAGCCGTTGCGGAGGACTGCGATGATCAGGGCCCCCAGCATGGTGCCCGCCATGGTGCCCTTGCCGCCGGTGAAGGAGGCGCCGCCGATAATGCAGGCCGCGATGGCGTCCGTGTCATAGGCGTAGTTTGCCATGGAGCCGTTGCAGATGCCGGACCGGCCCACGGAGACGATGCCGCCCAGGGCGGCGGTGACGCCGGAGAGGGTATAGCAGAAGGTCAGAACGTTTGCGGTGTTGATGCCGGAGAGGCGGGTTGCCTCCATGTTGCCGCCGGCGCAGTAGATGGAACGGCCCAGGGCCGTCCGGGTCAGGAATACGTGCATGATGACATACAGGATGAGCACCACGATGAAACTGACCGGAAAGCCGTTGTTGGAGGTGGTGCCGCCCACAGTGCGGTAGCCCAGGAAGGTGACGGAATCCGGGAAGTTGTTAATCATTTGGTTCCCGGTGACCAGCAGAGCCAGGCCCCAGAGAACGTTCTTCATGCCCAGGGTGGACACGAAGGGATGAGGCAGGTGCAGCCGGGTCAGCAGCGTGCCGTTGATCAGGCCCATCACGCCGCCCGCCAAAACGGCGATGATCATCAGCAAAATGCCGTTGGTGAGCCCGGCGTTTTTCAGCGCGCCCATCAGGCAGGCGCAGAAAATGGCGTTGGCGCCCACGGACAGGTCGATGCCCGCGGTGATCAGGCAGAGCAGCATGCCCACGGCCAGGAAGGCGTTGAAGGCCGTCTGCTTGAAGATGCTCATGATGTTGCTGTAGCTGTAGAAGTTTTTATCTGCGATGGCAAGGAACGCGCACATTACCACCAGCGCCAGGACGGTACCAAGCTGTACGCCCGCGCCGCTTTTTTTCTTAGTCATCTAAACTACCTCCCCAAGCCGCTTTCATGATGTCCTCCTGGTTGAAATGCCTGCTGTCCCGGTCCACTTCGGCCATGACCCGGCCGCCCCGCATGACGACCACCCGGTCGCTCATGCCCAGGATTTCCGGCATTTCGGAGGAGATCATGATGACGCATTTTCCCGCCTTTACCAGGCTGTTCATAACATTGTAGACTTCGACCTTGGCGCCCACGTCGATGCCGCGGGTGGGCTCGTCGAAGATGTAAATATCGGCGTCGTTGTTGATCCATTTGCCGATAACGACCTTTTGCTGGTTGCCGCCGGAGAGCTGGCCCACGATCTCGTCGATGGAGGGGGTCTTGATACGCAGGGACTGAATGTGGCCCTGGCCGCTCTCCTCAATCTTCTTCTCGTCCAGGAAGATGCCGGTGGAATGCCGTTTGAAGCTGGAGAGAATCAGATTGGTGCGGATCGTCTGAGCCAGCACCAGGCCCTGGCCCTTGCGGTCCTCGGTCAAAAGAGCGATGCCCGCCGCAATGGCCTGCTTGGGACTCTTGATGTGGACCTCCTGGCCCTTGACATAGATTTTGCCGCCGTCAATGGGGTCCGCGCCGAAGACAGCCCGAACGGTTTCCGTCCGCCCCGCGCCCACCAGGCCGCTGAGCCCCAGGACCTGGCCGCCGTAGGCTTCAAAGCTGACGTTTCGCAGCACGCCGCCGATGGAGAGGTTTTCCACCTTCAGCATGCACTCGCCCTTGGTGCCAAACTCCTTGGGGAACAGGTTGTCCAGTGTCCGGCCCACCATGGAGGCGATGAGGGAGTCGTTGCTCCAGTCCTGGATGTCCCGGGTTTCGATGTACTCGCCGTCCCGGATGACCGTCACCCGGTCGCAGAGCTCGAAGAGCTCCTCCAGCTTGTGAGAGACGAAGAGAATGCCCACGCCACGGGCTTTCAGCTCCCGGCAGGTGGCCATCAGCTGCTTGACCTCTTTCTCGCCCAGGGAGGAGGTCGGCTCGTCCATGATAATCATCTTGGCGTCGATCAGCACGGCCTTGGCAATCTCAATCATCTGCTGGACGCCCATGCCGAAGGTGCCCGCAGCCTTCCGGGGGTCGATGTCCTGCCCCAGGGACTGCATGACCTCGGCGGCCTTCTTGTGCATGGCGTCATAGTCCAGAAGGAGGCCCTTCTTGGTCCATTTGTTAATAAAGATATTGTCCGTGACGCTGAGAAGTTTTTCGATGTTCAGCTCCTGATACACGCAGGCAATGCCCGCGGCGGCGGACTCGTTAGGATTCTTGAAGACCTTTTTCTCACCGTGGACATAGATCTCGCCCTCATCCGCCATATGGACGCCGGTAAGGACCTTGATCAGCGTGGATTTGCCCGCGCCGTTTTCACCGATCAGTCCATGGATTTCACCTGGCTTCACGGCCAGCTGCATGTTGTGCAGAGCCACCACGCCGGGGAAGCGCTTGGTTATGTTTCTCAGCTCAACTACGTATTCGCCCACCTAATAATCACCTCATTCTCTTGGAAATCAGGGGTTTTGTGGCACACTGAGTTCTGGAAATATGTGACAGGGAAAAGAGAAAAGGGGCCCCGCTCCGGCGGAGCCGGAACGGGGCCCCTTCACTCAGAACCTGTGTTCACAACCGTTGGACGCTGCCCGGGCGGTCTTTTTCAATCTGTCAAGATTGCTGCGGGAAAGCTCCTTGTCTGCCGGGAAAAATCCTCGCCCAACCAGCATCCCCCGGTTATGAATACAGATTCTCACTTCAAAAGGGATGTACGGCTTTGCTTATTAGGCCAGGTAGCCCTGGAGCTGCTCCAGACGGGCCTGGGCGGTGTCGGGATCAACGATGCTGGCGCCGGCGTCCACAAACTCGTCCAGAGTTTCACCCTGGAGGGCGCGGACCACGGAGGCAACGGACTCATAGCCCATGTTGTAACCCTCCTGGCAGACAGACATGGTTTCCTCACCGGCAAGAATGGAGTTGCAGGCGGACTGGATACCGTCAAAGCCCAGGAACACGGTGTTCTCATAGGCGGAGTTTCCGGCGGCGGTACGGGCGGCGGCCATGGCCATGTCATCGTTGTTGGCGCAGATCACGGCGATGCCCTCGGGATGGTTCTGCATAATGGCTTCCATGCAGGCCACGGCCTGGTTGGCCTCGGCGTTGGCATACTGGGTTTCATCTTCCAGGAAGGTGCCGCCGGCGGCCTCGATGCCCGCTTTGTAGCCGGCCTTCCGGGCCTCGTTGGTGGAGTCGCCCTGGACGCCGCAGATCTCAATGCACTTAATCTCTTCCCAGCCCCGCTCCTTGGCCAGCTTCGCGGCGGCTTCGCCGCCCAGCTTGCCGGCGGCCTCGTTGCCGGTGCCGACGAAGGAGAGGACCTCGGGGGCGTCAATGTCGGTGTCCACGGCCACGATGGGTTTGGACTGGCCGGCGATAATGGTGGTTACCATGTCCGCCTGGAGGGGAGCGATGACATAGCCGTCGATGTCGGCGTTGTTCATGTCGGTTTCGATCATATTCAGCTGCTCGTCATAGGCGGTTTCGGAAGTGGCGCCCTTGACATTGACCGTCACGTTGGGATGATCTTTGCCATAGGCCTCGGCGCCGGCCACCACATAGCTCCAGTACTCGGAGGCGGTGGTCTTCAGGATCACGGAGATGTTGTAGCTCTCGTCGCCGGAACCGGAGGGCTGGGTATCGCTGCCGGTGTCGGCGGGCTGGGACTGCTGCTGCCCGCCGTCGGCGGGAGCGGAGGAGCCGCCATCGCTGCCGCCGCAGGCGGCCAGGGACAGGGCCATGGCAAGAGTGAGGATCAGTGCGAGAAACTTCTTCATAACTTCTTTTCTCCTTTTCAAATGGTTTCCCCGAAAAGCACGGCTTCCCCCCAAAAAAACTTTGGTTTCCCGCGCTTTTAAGCGCGGGAAAGGGGGTACCCCCTTTCCAAAATCCCATGAGGAGAAGAATAACGAGCCCTCCGGCAAATACGTTCGTATTTTAGCACAGGACTCCGCCGCCAGTCAAGAAGAGCACATGATCTTTGTACAGTTTCGAAGAATTGAATGGAAATTTTTTGTGGATAGTATCTAAGGCACGCAAACGATTATTTCCAGAGATATCCAACTTTTCGACGGGTGGCTTTCGCCGCGGGCAGGGACGGCTATTCCACTCCCGCCCGCCAGTCCCGAATGGCCTTTAAAAATGCCTCACCATAGCGTTCCGCTTTGACTTTTCCCACGCCGGAAACCCGCAAAAACGCCTCCATGTCTGAGGGGCGAAGGGCCGCCATATCCAGCAGGGCGGCGTTGGAAAAGACCATGTAAGCGGGCACGCCTGCCTCCTGGGCCAGGCGGGAGCGGAGAGCTTTCAGCGCCGCCAGCAGACGGCAGTCCACCTCCCGTGCGGCGGGCTGCCGGGTGGATTCCGCGGCGGTTCGGGCCCCCGCCGGGGAAACGTGTTCCCGGATGAGGACCCGCTTTCCCCGGAAAAGCACGTCTCCCGCCTGGGCCGTCAGCCGGAGAACGGGGTACTCCTCCCCGTCGCTTCGGAGGTATCCCTCCTCCATCAGGAGGTCGATGTACCGCTGGACCCGCTCCTGGTCCACGCCCTTCAGGGCCCCGTGGGTGGGGAGCTGGTCCAGGCCCAGCTGAACCGTCCGCCGGTCCCGGCTGCCCCGGAGGAGCTTAATGATGGCGGCGGCCCCCAGGCCATAGGCACAGCGCTTTTCCACCCGGGCCACGGCGGAGAGAATCTTCTGGGCCTCCACCGTTACGTCCCGCTCTATAAAGTCCCCGGCGCAGTTGCTACAGGTTCTGCAGCGCCCGCCGTGAATCTCCCCGAAGTAGTCCAGGAGGTCCGCTCGGAGACAGCCGGTGGTCTTGCAATAGCGGACCATTCGGTTCAGGCGGCTGAGGTCCCGCCGGAGGCGTTCCGGGTCGCCCTCCTGAGCCTCCTGGGAGCGGGTGATGAGATATTTGGCGGTCTGTATATCTCCGGGGGCGTAGAGCAGGACACAGCGGGCGGGACTGCCGTCCCTTCCGGCCCGGCCCGCCTCCTGGTAATAGCTCTCCAGATCCTTGGGCATGTTGTAGTGGATCACAAAGCTGACGTTGGATTTGTCGATGCCCATCCCGAAAGCGTTGGTGGCTACCATTACCCGGACCTGGTCGTAGACGAAGCCCTCCTGGCTTTGGCGGCGGTCCGCATCCTCCATGCCGGCGTGATACCGGGCGGCGGGGACGCCCTGGGCCAGCAGGGAGGCGGTGACGGCGTCCACGGTCTTCCGGGTGGCGCAGTAGACGATACCACTCTGCTCCGGCCGCTCCGCCAGGAAGCGGCGGAGCCAGAGGTCCTTGTCCCCGGCCCGGACGATCTCGAAAAAGAGGTTGGGCCGGTCGAAGCCCGTGGTGATGCGCAGGGGATCCCGGAGTTCCAGCAGGGCTTCGATGTCCCGCCGCACCGCTGCCGTGGCGGTGGCGGTGAAAGCCCCCACGGGAGGCCGGACGGGGAGGGAGCGGACCAGCTCCGCAATTTCCAGATAGCTGGGCCGGAAGTCCTGGCCCCATTGGGAGACACAGTGGGCCTCATCCACTGCCACCAGGGAGACGGGCATCTCCCCCAGAAGGCGGCGGAATCCCCCGGCCTGGAGCCGCTCGGGGGCGATGTACAGGAGCTTGCACGCTCCCCGGCGAATTTGACGGTAGACTGTCCGGTATTCCTCCGCGTCCAGAGAAGAGTTGACGTATGCGGCGGGAACGCCCGCCTGAGCCAGGGCGGCAACCTGATCCTTCATCAGAGAGATGAGCGGGGAGAGCACCAGGGTCAGTCCCGGCAGCAGCAGGGCCGGAAGCTGGTAGCAGACCGATTTCCCCGCCCCGGTGGGCATAACGCCCACCACGTCCCGGCCCGCCAGAAGGGCGTCCACCAGCGGCTCCTGCCCGGGGCGAAAGCCGCTGTGCCCGAAATACTGTTTTAAAAGAGAGAGCTTGTCCATGGAACGGGCCTCCTGCCGGGCGTTATTTTTGGGCGATGATCAGATAACGGTGGATGGTCCCCCGGACCTGGCCGGTCTGCTCAATTTCCTCCTGCATGGCAAGGAGGCGTTCAAAGCAGCGGTCCACAGAAAAGCCGGGAAACTCCCACTCGATCACCCGGGCAAACCAGACAAAGGCCCCCACATCGTAAAAGAGAATGGGGCGAAAGGCCTCCTCTCCCCGGAGAATCCGAAAGCCCGCCGCCTGGAAGGCGGCCTGCTGCTCCTGGAGGTTCTTGTGGGGAAAAGGCTTCGGGATGCCGGGGAGGACCCGTTCCACCAGGTCCCGCTCATTGTCCTCCCCCACCTGTTCCGTAAGGAAAACACCGCCCGGTTTCAGCAGGCGGAACAGCTCCTCAGGGTCGAAGGAGCCGTGACGGTTGAGAATGAGGTCAAAGCTCCCGCCGGAAAAGGGGATTTCTGAGGGATTGGAGCACTCTCGAAAGTCAATGCCCAGGGGCAAAAGGGCTTCCCGGCAGAGCTTCACGTTGGGGGGATAGCCCTCTGTGGCGGCGGTTCGGTCCGCCGGGTGGCCCAGGGAAAGCAGGAACTCGCCGCCCCCGGTGTCGTAATCCAGGAGAGCCGTATCGTTCCGCAGGTACTGCCGGACTAGGCGGCGGTAGCTCCAGGGGAGGTCGTGCTCCTCCTCAAACCGGCCCTGGAGATGGGAGAAATCCCAGCCGCGTATATGGGCCTGGGCCTCTTCCTCCAGCCAGAGGGTCTTCCATTCCGCGGCGGTCATGGACCCGCCCCCTTCCCATAGAAATAAGATGAATAAGATGAAGCGGGTTCATTTTATCATGGGAGTCCCGGCAATTCAAGAGGGGACAGGCTCTGTCCCGGCCCGGACGCCTGGCGGTTTTAGAAACAGGGGAGGGCGCAGAGCCCCTCTCCGGTAAGGCATTCCATAATATAATGCGTATTCGGCCCCCCGGGGCCCCTTGACTTTTCCTCTGCCCTGGCTGTAGAATGGCGGTAATTAAGGAAGCACCGAATAAATCCCCGCGCACGTCCTGCCGCCAAATTTTCTGCCTGGACTGCGTTATAAAAAACCTTGACATCCTTGAACCGGGAGGCGAATGATGGAGCGTACCGACCTGATTATCTGCCGGGATCTGTCTTTGGGCTATGAGGGGCAGAGTGTCCTGAGTCATTTGAACCTCCGCGTCCGGACCGGAGACTACCTCTGCGTAGTGGGGGACAACGGTTCCGGAAAGTCCACCCTGCTCCGGGGACTCTTAGGGCTCCTGCCGCCCCTGGCAGGGGCCATTGAACGGGCGGCGGAGCTGGAGCGGGGGGCCGTGGGCTATCTTCCCCAGCAGACGAAGGCCCAGCGGGATTTTCCCGCCACGGTGGAGGAGGTGGTCCTCTCCGGCTGCCTGAACCAGAAGGGGCTGCGGTTCTTTTACACCGCCGCCCAGCGCTCCCGGGCGCTGATGAACCTGGGGAAGCTGGGGGTGCTGGAGCTCCGGGGCAAGAGCTACCGGGACCTCTCCGGAGGCCAGCAGCAGCGGGTGCTCCTGGCGCGGGCCTTGTGCGCCGCAAGCCGTCTGCTGATTTTGGACGAGCCCGTCACCGGGCTGGACCCCGCTGCCGCCCAGGACCTTTATAAGACCTTGACCTATTTAAATAGGAAGGAGGGTATGGCCGTGGTCATGGTGACCCATGACCTCCGCCCCGCCCTCCGGGACGCGGGGACGGTGCTGCACATCGGCCACGGAGGGACCTTCCTGGGAACTCCGGAGGAGTATCTGGCCTCCCCCTACGGGAAGCGTTTTGGTTCTTTCCTTGAAAGGAAAGAACCAAAGGAACTTTAGCGCGCTCTGCGGTCTGGAGATCAACCAGGCCGAAGCGGCGGCAACGAGGTGCCATATGAGCTTATTGGATATGTTTTCCTTTCCCTTCATCCAGCGGGCCCTGGTCGCCGGGGTGCTGGTGAGCTTGTGCGCCGCCCTGCTGGGGGTGCCCCTGGTGCTGAAGCGGTACTCCATGATCGGCGACGGCCTCAGCCACGTGTCTTTCGGGGCCCTGGCCATGGCGGTGGCCCTGGGGTTCACGCCGCTGTATTTCTCCATCCCTGTGGTGATTGCCGCGGCCTTCCTTCTCCTTCGGGTGGCGGACAGCCCCCGGTGGAACAGCGACGCCGCCATCGCCGTGGTCAGCGCCTCCTCCCTGGCCCTGGGGGTGCTGGTGATTTCCAAGACTTCCGGCATGACCACGGACGTGGACAACTACATGTTCGGCAGCGTCCTGGCCATGAGCAAGGCGGACGTGGGGCTGTCGGTGGTCCTCTGCGCCGCGGTGCTGGCCCTGTTCCTCCTGTTCTACCACCGGATTTTCGCCGTGACCTTCGACGAGAGCTTTTCCCGGGCCACGGGGATGAAGGTGGAGCGCTACAACGCCCTGCTCGCCATTCTGACGGCCCTGACCATCGTCCTGGGGATGCGGATGATGGGGGCCATGCTGATCTCCTCCCTGGTGATCTTCCCGGCGCTGACGGCCATGCGGCTCTTCCGGAGCTTCCTGGGGGTGACCCTCTGCGCCGCCGTCACGTCGGTGGGGTGTTTTTGCGCGGGGCTCACGGCGTCCTTTGCCTGGTCCACGCCGGTGGGGGCCACAGTGGTGGCGGCGAACCTGGCGCTGTTCCTCTTGGCCTGCGGCGCGGGGGCGCTGAAGCGCCGGTAACACAAAACGGCCCGCTTTCGCGGGCCGTTCAGCGTTTACGGGGGTAGGGCCTGGGGTCGTCGGTCAGCTCCAGGAGATAGTCTACGCTGGTGTTGTGAAATCTTGCTAAAATACGGAGTACTTCCGTGGGAATATCAATATCCCCACGTTCATAGTTACTGTATACCCTCTGGCTGCAATGAAGAATCTCCGCTATCTCAGCCTGAGTCATGTCCTTATCTTCTCGGAAGTCCCGAATACGGGAATAGGGTTTCATGCGCTCACCTCAAGCCCTATCCTAAAAGCTCCCCTTATTTTCTGTTGACCCTTAGCGAATAATTCGCTATACTGAATGAAGAGGTGATGATGTTGTCATATAAAGAGTTGTATTTGCGGCTGTTTGACGCCGTGACGGAGGCCCTGGCCTGTTTGCAGAGCGGGCGGATCATTTCCGCCATCCAGATCCTGCACCGGGCGACGGCGGAGGCGGAGGCCGTCCATATGGAAACCGACATTCTGCCGGAGGCGCCGGTGGATTAAAGCGTTGCGGGATTTGTCGAATCCTGTTATAATGGCCATGCTGCCCGATCCAAACTGGCAACAGGGAGGAGGTGGAAGGCATGGAGGCTCTTTATAACTTCTTGTCCTCGGTTGCGGCAAGTATTGTGGGTTATTACATCTGCAAGTTGTTCGACCGCCGACATAGGGGCAGCTGAGCAAAAAGGGACCCCCGGAGAGGCGCAATCTCTCCGGGGGTCCGCTTTTTGCGTGGAAAACATGGATGCTCTTTGTCTTCGGTCAACGTCATTATACCACGCGCTCCCGGAAGACGCAAGGGAAACTTGAAAAATAAACTTCCCCAATTCGAAGAAAACACTTGCAATTTAAAATCCGCCGTGCTATACTGACAGTTGCTGTTGTGGTGAAAGCTGCGCGGCGGAGTTCGTTTTAGAAAGGGGTGAACAGAGCAATGAAGGAAGGAATCCATCCCAATTATCAGCAGACTACGATTACATGCGCCTGCGGTAATGTGATTGAGACAGGTTCTACCAAGAAGGATATCAAGGTGGAAGTCTGCTCTAAGTGTCACCCCTTCTTCACCGGCAAGCAGAAGCTGGTGGACACCGGCGGCCGGGTCGCGAAGTTCAACAAGAGGTTCGGCCTGGACAAATAAGTCCGACACTGTCGCATTCAAAAGAGCGCGCCGTAGCTGCGGCGCGCTCTTTTTCGCGTACTTTGGAGAGGGAATGGCAAATGGACTATGAGATCATACGCCTTACGGACCGGCCGGAAATAAAGGAGCGTGCCGCGCGGTGGTTCCATGAAAAATGGGGAATTCCTCTGACCTCTTATCTGGACAGCATGGAGGCGTGCCTGACCGAAAAAGCGCCTGTCCCCCAGTGGTATGCCGCTGTGGAGTCCGGCAGGATCATCGGAGGGCTGGGCGTAATCGAACATGATTTCCACGCCCGAAAGGACCTGGCCCCCAACGTCTGCGCCGTATACACGGAGGAGGACTGCCGGGGCCGGGGCATCGCCGGGGCCCTGCTGCGGTTCGCCTGCGCCGACATGAAGGCCAGGGGAATTGATACGCTGTATCTGATAACAGACCATACATCCTTTTACGAACGCTATGGATGGGAGCTTTTCTGCATGGCCCAAGGAGACGGCGAGCCGGGCCTGTCGAGGCTGTACATCCATAGGGAACCATGAAGCGGCAGGATTCCCCACGGTGCTTTTTGAAAGGAGGCCCCCATGGAAGAACTGGACCCGAAACAAACGTCCCGCGCCCAGGCCTTCGAACTGTGGATGAAGGCTCCCATGCCTATGGTGACGCTGACCAAGACCCTGGACGTGACCCGCCTGGTAAGGCTCAGCCGCCGGGGACTGAAATTCAATATGCTGCTGTGCTGGTGTATCGGCAAAGCGGCCTCCCGGGCGGCGGAGTTCTACACTCTCCCGGTGGGGGACAAACTGATCCGCTATGGAAATCTTGCCGTCAACACCGTGGCGGCCCTGGAGAACGGCGGCATCGCCACCTGCGACATTCCCTTTTCCGAAAGCCTGGACCAATTCCGGCGGGACTACCTGGCTCTGACCGCCCGGGTGCGGGAAACCGGAAAGCCCTATGACCTGGACGGCGATTACATGGTCATCGGCGCCTCCGCCCTGCCCGAGACGGAGATCGACGGGGCGGTAAACATTTACGCCGGGTTCTACAACAATCCCTTTCTCGTCTGGGGGAAGGTCCGGAAGAAACTCTGGCGGGCGTCCCTGCCCATCTCCTTCCAGTTTCATCATACCCAGATGGACGGCGGCCACGCCGCGAGGTTTCTGGAGAACCTTCAGGAGGAGATTTGGGGGCTGAATCCGTGACCTTGTGGTAGGGGCGGCCCCCCTGAGCCGCCTGGTTCTCTGGGCTGCCTGGTTCCCTGGGCCCCGCCCGGTTCCCTGGGCCGCCCGGTTCCTTGTAACCCCCGGCAGGTTCGGAGGAACGGGCCGCCGAGGGCGGCGACCCCTACAAGGCAGGGCATTCCCCGCGAGAAAAAGAAGGTTGCGTTTTTTCAGAAAACGCATATACTGAAAACAGTGAACTTAGAAAGGAGTCCTCCGCCATGCGTTTACATCTCACCGAGTCTCAAGCCGCCGTCCGGGAACTTCTCCCGGCCCTGGGGGCGGAAAACGCCCTGCTTACCGCCGGGACGGCGGACCGCTGCAACACCATGACGATCGGCTGGTGCCAGGCGGGACGGCTGTGGAGCCTGCAAACCTGCACGGTCTACGTGCGGCCGGAGCGGTATACCAGTCAATTTATGGAGGAGCAGGAGTATTTCACCGTCTCCGTCCTCCCCGGGGACATGAAGAAGACCATGGCCCTCTGCGGCACGAAGAGCGGCCGGGACATGGACAAAATCAAGGAGTGCGGCCTGACGGTCCGCACGGGCGCCGGCGGCGCCCCCTTCTTCGAAGAGGCGGAGCTGGTGCTGGTGT
This sequence comes from uncultured Oscillibacter sp., assembly GCA_910578935.1. GTDB lineage: Bacteria > Bacillota > Clostridia > Oscillospirales > Oscillospiraceae > Oscillibacter. The sequence goes on from CAJTSM010000006.1 coordinate 16,152, forward strand.
GCCGGAAGCTCTACGCCCAGGACCTGGACTCTGCCGCCGTCCTCCCCGCCGGGGGGGAGAAGATTCTTCCCTATTACGGGGAAAAGGGCGGCTGGCACCGGGCATATGCCGGCGAGATCGTGGAGGCTTACTCCGCCAAATAACAGATAAGGAAGTACTATGCGAGAGACAGACAAGATTCGAGACAAGGTGGTCCTGGTGGGCCTGAACTCCCCGGTCCTCAAACGGGAGGAGAACGCGGACGAAGACACTCTGGAGGAGCTCTCCGCCCTGGTGGAAACTGCCGGGGGCGAAACCGTGGGCATGGTCTTGCAGAACCGGAACAGCCCGGACCCCAGGACCTTCATCGGCGAGGGCAAGTGTGCCGAAGTAAAGCTCTACTGCGAAAACACCGAGGCCACCATGGTCATCTTCGACAACGACCTGTCCCCCTCTCAGCTCCGGGTCCTGACGGAACTGCTAGGGGTTCAGGTGCTGGACCGCTGCGGGCTGATCCTGGACATCTTCGCCCAGCGGGCCCGGACCCGGGAGGGCCGGCTCCAGGTGGAGCTGGCCCAGTACCAGTACCTTCTGCCCCGCCTCACAGGCATGTGGACCCATCTGGAGCGCCAGGCGGGCACCAGCGGCAGCGGGCCCATCGGCTCCAAGGGCCCCGGTGAAACCCAGCTGGAGACGGACCGGCGGCACATCCACCGCAAAATCGACAAGCTCCGGGAAGACCTGGAGGACGTGCGCCGGGTGCGGAGCACCCAACGCCGCCAGCGGCAGAAGAACGAGATCCCTGTGGTGGCTTTAGTCGGCTATACCAACGCCGGGAAGTCCACCCTCTTAAACCGCCTCACCGGAGCGGGCATCCCCGCCAACAACCGGCTCTTTGACACGCTGGACACCACCAGCCGCCTCCTCCGCGTCAGCGATACACAAGACGCGGTTCTCAGCGACACCGTGGGCTTTATCCGCAAGCTCCCCCACCAGCTGGTGGAGGCCTTCAAGGCCACGTTGGAGGAGCTGGAATATGCGGACCTTCTGCTTCACGTCATCGACGTTGCAAGCCCGGACTGGCAGGGACAGGCCCAGGTGGTGGAGAATTTGATTTTAGAGCTGGGGGCGGGGGAGTTGCCCCGGATCGACGTGTTCAACAAATCAGACCTTCTGCCTCCGGGGGAGATCATGCCCCACGGGGAGGACATCTGCGCCATCTCCGCCAGGAGCGGCGCGGGGGTGGACAAGCTGCTGGAGATGATCGCCCGGCGGCTGGACAAGGGAAACCGCAGGGTAACGCTGCACCTCCCCTATGACCAGGGGGGCCTTTTGGACCTTCTTTACAAGGAAGCCAAGGTGGAGAAAGTGGAGTACGGGGAGACGATCGACGTGACGGCGGTCTGTACGCCCCGGACCTTGGGAAGGTTGACGGAGTTCATGGACGGTTGAGGGCCAGCCCCTCCCCGGTGCGGAGGCCCAGGAGGAAGGCCTGGATGGCCGTGAACTCCAGGGTCTTGTCCAGGTCCTGCCGCCCGTCATCGCAGAGGACATTGCGCAGGGCGTCCATAGGATAAGCGTAAGCTCCCAGGGGCGCAGCGTCCAGCTGGGGCTTGATGTAGTTGGCGTGAAGCCAGAGCAGGAAATCGGGCATAAGAACCACCTCTATTACGTTAAATTGATTACGTCTATTATAACATATATAATTGGACGTGTCAAGGAGCTGTGTATGGAAATTACAACGAGATTGAAGACATTGCGCAAGGAGCGAAAGGAATCCCAGGAGCGGGTTGCCAGAGCGATTGACATTACCTTGCGCAACTACCAGAGATTCGAGAGTGGGGAAGGGTATCCCAGCTACCCGGTTTTCTGCGCCCTGGCGGACCACTTCCAGGTGAATCTGGATTATCTGGCCGGAAGAACCGACGTCCGGGACATGCTGCCGCCGTCCCTTGAGAAGACGGAGGAAATTTGAAATCGGTTTACCGATGATGCTGGAGGTTCCGGGAAAACGGGCCGCCCAGGGGGGCGGCCCCTACGGGTTCCCCTTTCATATAGAACACCATGTAGGGGCCGCCGCCCACGGCGGCCTGTTCCCCATGATTGGTGTTACCTGTAATCGGTGTTCTCCGCAATCGGAACCCCTGGCTGCTGCCCACCAAACCAGGAAAGAGGTGACCCCCATGTCCGGCTACCGCGTACCCTTCGCAGACGCCGAAACCGAATTCACCGAAAAGCGCTCCCGCTTCATTACGAACCTCTGGCGGGTAGAGTCCGAGGCGGAGGCCCGGGCGAAGATCGAGGAGGTCCGCAAAAAGCACTACGACGCCCGGCACCACTGCTGGTGCTATCTTCTTCAGGACGGCGGCGTGGTCCGCTACTCCGACGACGGCGAGCCCCAGGGCACCGCGGGCCAGCCCATGCTGAACGTTTTCCAGCGCCAGGAGGTCACCAACGTCTGCTGTGTGGTCACCCGGTACTTCGGCGGCGTGCTGCTGGGGGCCGGGGGGCTGACAAGGGCCTATGGCCGGGGGGCCCGGGACGGCCTGGAGGCGGCGGGCACCGCCTGGGTGAGCCTGTGGACCCTCTGGGACGTGCCTTGTCCCTACCCGCTTTTGGAGCGGGTGAAGCTGGAGATCGCCGCCCAGGACGGCGTCCTCCGGGACGCGGACTACGGGGCGGAGGTGACCCTCCACACGGCCTTTACCGGGGCGGGAGCGGAGGCATTCGCCCAGCGGCTGACGGAGCTCTCCGCCGGGCAGCTGGCAATTCACCCGGCGGGGGAGGAGTACCTGCCCGGGCCGAGGGAAGAATAGAAGAACGCCGGAGGTTCCGGAAAAACGGGCCGCCCAAGGGGGCGGCCCCTACAGGTTCGTTTCCAATAGAACCCATGTAGGGGCCGCCGCCTTCGGCGGCCTGCTCCTCTGTTTATATGGGGGGGGTTACAGCCTCTCCGCCTTCTCCCCGGCATACCACATATTATAGGTCTGCCGGTAGATTTCCGCCGCCGCCTCTGTGTGGCAGACCATCCGCACCCGGCGGGGGAGGCTGTGCGCCCGGAGGAAGTCCATAATGGCCTTCAGAGCCACGGCGGTGGCCTGGGCCATGGGGTAGCCGTAGACCCCGGTGGAGATGGAGGGAAAATCCACGGTTTCAATGCCCTGTTCCTCCGCCAACTCCAGGCAGGAGCGGTAGCAGGAGGCCAGCGCCGCCGCCTCCCCGGCGGTTCCGCCCCGCCAAATGGGGCCGGGGGTGTGGAGGACGTACTTGGCGGGGAGCCGGTAGCCCCGGGTCAGCTTGGCCTGTCCGGTTTCACAGCCCCCCAGGGTCCGGCACTCCGCCAGCAGTTCCGGCCCGGCGGAGCGGTGGATGGCCCCGTCCACGCCGCTGCCCCCCAAGAGGGTGGTGTTGGCGGCGTTGACGATGGCCTCCGCGTCCGATGTTGTGATGTCGCCTACGAGAATGGAAAAGCGGTCCATGGCGGGGTCCTCCTTGTGATAAATTGATTATAGATATAGTATCGGACTTTCGCCGGGAAGGCAACCGAAAAATTTTTCAGGGAAAGTTGAAGTTACCCCTTGACCTTGACGCTGCGTCAGCCCTTATACTCTCGTTTGTCAGGAGGGATACCCCATGGAATACACCGTAAAAGCCCTGGCGGAGCTGGCCGGGGTCACGCCCAGGACGCTGCGCTGGTACGACCAAAAGGGGCTCCTCAAGCCCCGGCGGACCACCGGGGCGGGTTATCGCCTCTACGGCCCCCGGGAGGTGGACCGGCTTCAGGATATCCTGTTTTATAAGGAGATGGGGCTGGGACTGGAGGCCGTCCGGGAGCTCCTGGACGCGCCAGGCTTCGATCGGCTGGAGGCGCTGCAGAGCCACCTGGCGGAGCTGGAGGCCCGGCGGCAGCGGCTGGACGCCCTGATCCTGACGGTAGAGAAAACCATCGACGAGGCAAAAGGAGGAAGACCCATGAGCGACAAGGAAAAATTCGAGGCGTTCAAGCGCCGGGCTGTAAAGGCCAACGAGGAGCAGTACGGCAAGGAAATCCGGGAGAAGTACGGCCGGAAGGCCGTGGAAGGCTCTAACGGCAAGTTCCTCTCCATGACGGAGGAGGAGCACGGACAGTGGAAAACTCTGGAGGAGGAGATTTTGTCCGCCCTGGCCGCCGCCGTCCGCGACCGGGAGGACCCGGCGGGGGAGGAGGGCCGGAGAATCGCGGAGCTCCACCGCCGCTGGCTGTCCTATACGTGGACGGCCTACACGCCCCAGGCCCACCGAGGGCTCGCGGAGCTGTACACGGCGGATGAGCGCTTCACCGCCTACTACGACAAAGAGGTTCCCGGCTGCGCCGCATTTTTGCGCCAGGCCGTCCGGGCCTATACGGAGTGAACACAGGGCCCGCCGTAAGGCGGGCCCTGTGTTACAAAAAATTTTTTCCCGCTTGCTCAAACTTTTAGCCCCCTCTCTCCGTCTATACTACAGAAGCCGCCGAAGCCCAGGCGCCGGACAGGGCGGCTCCAAGGAAAGGAGCATCGATGTGACGAAGGAAGAGACACTGACAAACTTTCTCGTGGAAAACCAGGAGCGGGCCTATCGGCTGGCCTACAGCTCCCTTAAAAACCGGGACGAGGCTCTGGACGCGGTGCAGACCGCCGTCTGCCGCTGCCTGGAGCGGCAGGACAGTCTCCGGGACCCTGGGGCGGTCAAGACCTGGTTCACCCGGATTTTGATGAACGCCTGCAACGACACCCTCCGCCAGCGGGGCCGGGTGATCCCCTTCCCGGAGGAAGGCCCGGAACCGGGATGGGAGGACCCGGAGCCCGCCGACGAGTCCCTGGCCCGGCGGGTGGACGCTCTGCCAAGGGAGGTGGGGACCGTCATCAAACTGCGGTTTTACGAGGAATTGACTCTGAAGGAAATCGGCGAGGTCACCGGGCAGAATTTGAGCACGGTGAAGAGCCGCCTGTACGCGGGGCTGAAAAAGCTGCGCGTCGCCATGGAAGGAGCGGAAGTTTCATGAACGAATTTAAAAACGCCAAAGAGGAATACGACAACACCCCCATCCCCGCCGAGCTCAGCGAGCGGGTCCAGGCGGGCATTGAGGAGGGCAAGGCCCGATACCGGGCCCGCCGGGGCCGGACGTTCCGGCGCTGGACGGCGGCGGCCGCCTGCTTCGTGGTGGTGCTGGCGGGGCTGAACCTGTCCCCCACCATCGCCAAGGCGGCGGCGGAGGTGCCCGTTCTGGGCGGGCTGTTCCAGGTGCTGACCTTTATGGACTATGACGAAACCCAGGACGGCATTCACTACGACGTTTCCGTCCCCCAGGTGGAGGCGGAGGGCGATCTGGCCCAGGTGGTCAACGACGCCATTGAAAACCGGGTCCAGCGCCACCTGCTTAAAGCCCAGAGGGACTGGGACGACTACCGGGAGGCTTTCTTCGCCACCGGCGGCACGGAAGAGGAGTGGGCCGGCCGGGAGATGGATGTGATCGTGAACTACGAGGTCAAGAGCCAGACGGACAGCCGGGTCTCCTTCGTGGTGAGCTTCGGCGAGGGCTGGGTATCCGCCATGGAGGAGCGGTACTACTACAACCTGGACCTGGCGGAGGACCGGGACCTGACCCTCCGGGACTACCTGGGGGAGGACTGGGTGGAGGTCTGCAACGCCGCCATTCAAAAGCAGATTGACGAGAGCGTGGACGAGGAGGGCTTCACCTTCTTCTTCCCGGCGGACCAGGGGGGCTTTACCACTGTGGACGAGTCCACCGGGTTCTACGTCCGGGAGGACGGAACGGTCGTGGTGTGTTTTCCTGAGTACAGCATCGCCGCCGGAGCGGCGGGAATTCCGGAGTTTCCCATTGCGTGAAAACCGAAAAGCGGAGGCCGCCCCTTGCGGGGCGGCCTCTTTTATGCGGTTCAGTCCAGCCCCGGGACCTGGGGCAGCTTGTCGAAGCTCTTTTGCAGCTCCGCGTCCGTGGGGATGTAGTCCGTCATCTCCCCGTTGTGGAACTTTTCATAGGCCACCATGTCAAAATACCCGGTGCCCGTCAGGCCGAAGACGATGGTCTTCTCCTCCCCGGTTTCCTTGCATTTCAGGGCCTCATCCATGGCCACTCGGATGGCGTGGCTGGACTCCGGGGCCGGGAGGATGCCCTCCACCCGGGCGAAGGCCTCCGCCGCTTCAAAGACCTTTGTTTGTTCCACGGAAACGGCCTCCATAAGCCCATCGTGGTAGAGCTGAGAGAGGACGGGGCTCATGCCGTGGTACCGGAGGCCGCCGGCGTGGTTGGCGGAGGGGATGAACCCGCTGCCCAGGGTGTACATCTTCGCCAGGGGGCAGACCATGCCGGTGTCGCAGAAGTCGTAAGCGAACCGGCCCCGGGTGAAGCTGGGGCAGGAGGCGGGCTCCACGGCGATGATGCGGTAGTTCTTTTCCCCCCGGAGCTTCTCGCCCATGAAGGGGGAGATGAGCCCGCCCAGGTTGCTGCCGCCTCCGGCGCAGCCGATGATGATATCGGGGACCACGCCGTATTTGTCCAGGGCCGCCTTGGTTTCCAGACCGATGACGGACTGGTGAAGCAGCACCTGGTTCAAAACGCTCCCCAGCACATAGCGGTAGCCGGGATTCTTTGCCGCCGCCTCCACCGCTTCGGAGATGGCGCAGCCCAGGGAGCCGGTAGTGCCAGGATGCTCCTGGAGAATCTTCTTCCCGATCTCCGTCTCCATGGAGGGGGAGGGGGTCACCGCCGCGCCGTAGGTCCGCATGACCTCCCGGCGGAAGGGCTTTTGTTCATAGCTGACCTTCACCATGTAAACCTTGCAGTCCAGTCCCAGGTAGGCGCAGGCCATGGAGAGGGCGGTGCCCCACTGGCCCGCTCCGGTTTCGGTGGTGACGCCGGCAAGCCCCTGCTGTTTGGCATAATATGCCTGGGCAATGGCGCTGTTCAGCTTGTGGGAGCCGGAGGTGTTGTTCCCCTCAAATTTGTAGTAGATCTTCGCCGGGGTCTGGAGCTTCTCCTCCAGGCAGTAGGCCCGGACCAGGGGGGAGGGGCGGTACATTTTGTAGAAGTCCCGGATCTCCCGGGGGATGGGAATTTCCGCTGTGTCGTTGTCCAGCTCCTGACGGACCAGCTCGTCGCAGAAAACGCCCCGCAGGTCCTCAAAGCCCATGGGGGCTCCGGTTCCGGGGTTCCGCAGGGGAGCGGGCTTGGTCTTCATGTCGGCCCGGACGTTGTACCAGGTTTTCGGCATTTCCTGTTCGGAGAGATAGATCTTGTAGGGGATTTTCTCGAAGGTCATGGCGTTTGCTCCTTTCCAATCCGGAGGTTCTTCCGGAGGCGGAGCGTCAAAAAAAGACCTCCGTCCACGAAAGGACCCGTTACAGGTACCTTTGGGACAAAAGTCTTGAAACTTCTGCGGTGCCACCCAAATTGGCGGTATGAAAAACCGCCCGCTCGGCGGCGCGCCAACACGCGCCTTTCCTTGGTAACGGGGGAAAAGCCCGTCGCAGCGTAATTGGGGAAAATTCCCCGTTCAGCCCGCCCTCCGCGGTCCATTCAACAGGCTCGTTTCTGCCGCCATCTCACCACCGGCGGCTCTCTTTGAGAACCAAGGCCCTGCCTACTCGTCCGTGTCATTGGTTTGCGCTTTTGAACTTGGATACAGAATACGCCGGGCAGGGCGGTTTTGTCAAGTCCCAAAAATTAATTCGGCAAATATTACAATTCGAACGAAGAATATACGCGAAATTTTATAATAGCCGACCAGACCTTTTTTCAAACAAGGCGTGGAGTCTGAAGATGCCCTCTGGAGAACCGCCGGGCGGAAGGTATGATTTCCGCCCGGCGGGTCAAGCTAGCGGAGAGGTGATTTCATGGAATCTATTTGGACGCAGACGGCGGACATGCCTGAATTTTCCCCCTTGGACGGGGACTTGAAAACCAGTGTGCTGATTGTGGGCGGCGGTTTGGCGGGACTGCTCTGCGCCTATTGGCTGGCTCAGGCAGGGGTGGATTATGCCCTGGTGGAAGCGGACCGCATCTGCGGCGGCGTGACGGGAAGCACCACCGCGAAACTCACGTTTCAGCACGGCCTGGTTTACGCAAGACTGCTTCGGGAATTCGGCCTGGAGCGGGCCAGGCTGTACCTTGAGGCCAACCGGGCGGCACTGAGAGAGTATCGGAAGCTCTGCCAAGACATAGACTGTGATTTTGAGGAAAGGGATACCTGCGTTTACGCCCTGGCGGACCGGAGAAAATTGGACCGGGAACTGGAAGCATTGGAGCGCCTGGGTTTTCAGGCGGAGTGGTCCAGAACACCGGCGCTGCCTATACCCACGGCGGGGGCGGTAAAATTCCCGAAACAGGCGCAGTTCCACCCGCTGAAGTTTGCCGCCGCCATCGCCAAGGGGCTGCGGATTTATGAGCGCACAAAAGTGCTGGAGCTGAGCCCCGGCAGGGCGGTGACGGACCGGGGGACGGTGACGGCGGAGAGCATGGTCATAGCAACCCATTTCCCCTTGCTGAACAAACACGGGGCCTATTTCCTCAAGCTCTATCAAAGCCGGTCCTATGTCCTGGCTCTGGAAAATGCGCCGGAGGTGGGGGGCATGTATGTGGACGAAGCGGAAGGGGGACTGTCCTTTCGGGACTATAAAGGCTGCCTCCTGCTGGGCGGCGGGGGACGCCGGACCGGAAAGAAATGCGGCGGCTGGCGGGAGCTGGAGGATTTCGCCGCCCGGTACTATCCCCAGGCGAAGATTGCCGCCCGCTGGGCTACTCAGGACTGCATGACCTTAGACGGTGTGCCCTACGTGGGGCGGTATTCCAAGGGGGCGGATGGGCTTTACGTGGCCACGGGGTTCGACAAGTGGGGGATGACCTCCTCCATGGCGGCGGCGCTGCTGCTGGCGGACCTGGTTCAAGGCCGGGAGAACCCTTATACAGAGTTGTTTAATCCGTCCCGAAGTGTGCTGCGGCCCCAGCTGGCGGTGAACGCCTGGGAATCTGTCCTGGGGCTGCTGACCCCCACGGTCCCCCGGTGCCCCCATATGGGCTGCGCGCTGAAGTACAACGCCCAGGAGCACAGCTGGGACTGCCCCTGCCATGGGTCCCGGTTTGGAGAAGACGGGGGGCTGATCGACAATCCGGCGACGGATGACAAGGGCGGTATGCGGCCGTAGCGGAGGGAAATTCCCAGGGGCTACAGGAGGGAACTGCTCTCTTGGAGAGCCTCTCGGAGCTTTTCCAAAGCCCGCTTTTCAATGCGGGACACATAGCTCCGGGAGATGCCGAAGGAGGAGGCAATTTCCCTTTGCGTCAAGGGCACGGTGCCCCCCAGACCATAGCGAAGGCGGATGATCTCCGCCTCCCGGGTGGTAAGGCGCTCCCGAACCAGCTTGTGGAGCCGCAGGGCGTTGTCCCGGTCATGGAGGTCCTCCAGCATGGTGTCGTCCACGCCTACGATGTCCATAAGCTGGAGGGCGTTGCCGTCCTTATCGGTGTCAATGGAGTCGGAGAGGGAAACCTCCCCCTGGAGTTTCTTTTGCCCCCGGAAGTACATGAGAATTTCGTTTTCGATGCAGCGGGCGGCGTAAGTGGCCAGGCGCGCGCCCTTGGCGGGATCAAAGCTGGAGATGCCCTTGATCAGGCCTATGGTGCCGATGGAGATCAGGTCTTCCTGGTCGGCGCTTTGGGTGTAGTATTTTTTGGACGGATGAAGCAAAGGGATGGATTGGCCCGGTTGAAAGCGGCCTCCCACGGGCCGCCGGATTTCAGGTGGATGTCCAGGTGGATGTGCTCTTTGGTGCTGCCCTTTTGGACCACAATGTGGTCCAAAATAGTGGTCACCAGAGCGGAGTTGACGCCGTTTTGGAAGGTTAGTTCCCGTTCCAACGCCGCACGGATTTTCTCTAGCTGTGCGGTTGTCTGTCTGCCCCTTTTTGATGCCCCGGCCTGGGTTGCTGACAGTCTTTCCTCTAAGGCTTTGACCTGTTGATTGAAGCCGTCGTTGCGCTGTTTAAACTCCGCCGTAGTGATGATGCCCTCGATGTTCATCTCCAGCAGGCGGTCTTTTTTTGCTTTGATGGAGGACAGTTCCCCCTCCATCCGGCGGATGTCCTGGGCGTAATCGTGCTCGTCGGGAACGGATTGAAGGACGGTTACCACCGCTTCCATAATGGCCTGTTTATTTTGGGCCAGCTGGTTGAAAATATGGGCCATGATTTGGTCTAACTCCGCCGTCCTGAGTTGAGGCGCGGAGCAGGCCGCCCGGCCCTTGTCCCGGTAGACCCGGCATTGCCAGACCTCCTTATTGCCTCCGGCACTTTTCAGTACCTGCCTATGAAAGCTGGTTCCGTGCTCCCCGCAGATGATCTTGCCGCTGTAAGGGTAACGGTTGTGAAACTCGGCGGCGCTCTGGTGCTGCCGCATTTGCTCGCTCCGCCGCTTGTACAGGGCGTTGGCCCGGTTCCACAGCTCCTCCGGCACGATGGCCGGGATGGACGGGTCCGGATACATGACCCACTCGTCTTCGTCCAGAAAGATTTTCCGCTTGTTGCGGTAGTCCACCGTCTGGGACTTGTTGGCGCAGTACCAGCCCTTATATTTTGGGTTGCAGAGGATATGCCGGATGGTCAGCACATTGAAAGCGTTGCCCTTCCGGCTGGTGAAGCCCTCATCCAGCAACGTCTGAGAGATCCGGCGAATCCCCATTTGCTGGTTGGCGTAGAGGTCAAAAATCCGCCGCACCACCTGGGCTTCCTCCTCGTTGATGGTGAGGACGCAGTCCTTTTTGTTGTAGCCCCATAGCTTGTCGTTCCCCAGCACGTGGCCGTTCTTGATGGCCTGGCGGAAGCCGAACTTCAGCCGCTCGGACAGCTTGCGCACCTCGTCCTGGGCCACCCCGGCCATGACCACCAGCCGGAACTCGCTGTCGCTGTCCAGGGTGTTGATGTTGTCGTTTTGGAACAGCACCCCCACGTCGTGCTCCAGCAGCTCCTGGGTGTATTTGATGCTGTCCAGGGTGGAACGGGAAAAGCGGGAGATCTCCTTTGTGATGATAAAGTCGAACCGCCCCGCTTTGGCGTCCTTTATCATCCGTAAGAAGCTGTCCCGCTTTTTGGTGCTGGTGCCGGAGATGCCCTCGTCGATGTACCCCGGGACGAAGGTCCAGCTTGGTTTTGATTGAATCAGCTCTGTATAATACTGCACCTGGTTTTCCAGGCTGTTAATCTGCTCGTCCTTGTCGGTGGACACTCGGGCGTAAAAGGTCACTCGCAAAGGCAGGTCAAAGATGGTCTTTCCGTTCCGCATTTCATTGCGGATCCTGAGCACATTCACGTCCGCTCGCCTCCTCTGTCAAGCACATAGGGTACTGGAAAAGCTCCGGGAAGTCTATCACAGAATGTACCAAATCCATGGCTTTGGAATGAGTGAAATCCGATATCAGGCTAAGAGAATGAATGTAGTCCAGCAGAGTGCCAACCAGTTCTCGCTGTGCGCTTTCCAAATTGCATCACCTCGGTTCATAGGTATGCTTGGAAGGCAAAAAAATGCCGGGCGGAAAAAATCCGTCTGGCATCAATTGAAATATTAGAAAACGGGCAGTTCATTCACCGGCGACAGGCAGCTGAGGATGCCTGAAACCTGGCGGAATCATACCCGATTCGATGGGAGGGGCGGGGGAGACGGGACCGTTCACAGGTTTTGACGGTATTTCTTTCCAAGGGCGTCGGCTTCCAGCATTGCGCCGTATATTAATTCCGGCGTCACAGGAAACGGCATGTGGTGGACCGTAGAGCCCGGAACACAGGCTTTTTCTGCGGCAAGGCAGAGAAGAGCCGGATCAGGTTCGTAATACCCCATATCCGAAAAACAAACCGGAAGTCCCACGTCACAGCAAAACCGCAAAACCGCATCTACCTCCTGCTTGGGAGCCGCTTCCATGACCAGCTGGGTCAGGGTGCAGAACGCCACTTTGCAGCCGTGGTATTGGCAGTGAAGCTGAGGAATCATGGTAAATCCTTTCTGGATGGCATGGGCAGCGGCAAGACCGCCGCTTTCAAAGCCGACGCTGGACAGGTATGTATTTACCTCCACAATGGTTTCCAGCGCCTCCGAGCAGACGCCCGCTTCCGCGTCTTTTTTCGCTTGAGGGCCATACTCCTGTAGCAGCTCCCAACACATGGCCGCAAGCCCCGCCGCCGCCCGCGTAGGCTGACCGCCTGTCTGGTTCGGACTGCCGGAAGCTCCGCAGGCTCTCGCCTCGAACCAGGTTGCCATCGCATCGCCCATGCCTGCCGCGAGCAGGGCGGCGGGCGCTTTTGCGATGACGGAAGTATCTGCCAGCACCATGTCCGGGCAGGTATTTAAGAAGAGATATCGTTCAAATTCGCCGTTGTCCCGGTAAATTACGCTCAGTGAACTGCAAGGCGAATCCGTGGAAGCGACCGTGGGAATGATGACAGACCGTAAGCCCGCTTCATAGGCGACCGCCTTAGCCGTATCCAGAATTTTTCCTCCGCCAATTCCAATGACTGCCGTGGAGCCCTTTTCTTTTGCGCGGTTTGTCAAATCATCGATCTGTCTTTGAGAACACTCTCCTTGAAAGAGCTCATACGTCAGCTCATACGGCTTGCCGTCAAGACCGCTTTGCAGAGTATCCCCCATTCGTTTCATACCGTTGGGGCTGATGATCACCAGCAGCCGGTTCCCCATTCCCTGTAAGTATTGGTCCAATGTCCGCAGCGCATCCGGGCCCTGTACATATTTCGCCGGGCTTTTTAATATTTTACTCACGATACGCTTCCTCCATATCCATGATTGCTGTAAGAAAGCCCATGATGTTTCGAATCGTCCGGCGCAGGTTTTCCCGGCTTTTCAGCTTCGCCGTTTCGAACGGCTCAGGAACATGGTTGATACTGAATACGCTGCAAACGCCCAGGTCGTAGATCCCGTCGGCTCCGTCGCCCACAGAACCTACCACTGCCACGACAGGCGTCCCCACTTGTTTGGCACGGCGTCCAACGCCTGCAATGACCTTGCCCCGGACGCTTTGACTATCCAGCCGTCCTTCGCCCGTAAAGACGACCCGGGCGCCCCGCACAATATTGTTAAATCCAACGGTATTCAGCACGGTTTCAATGCCCATTTGCAGCGTTCCCCGCCAGAACGCCACCGCGCCGCCGCCCATGCCGCCGGCGGCGCCGGCGCCGGGAAGCTGTTCAATTTCCACGCCGAGATCCCGAGCTGCGATTTGGGCAAAGTGATGCAGGTTTGCGTCCAGCCGAGCAACCATCTCCGTGTCTGCTCCTTTTTGTGGGCCGAATACCGCGCTGGCTCCCATGGGACCGCAGAGCGGATTATCGATGTCGCACATCACTGTGATTTCCGGCAAGGAGCGCTGCCCGGTGGGATCGATCTGCGCAATGCGGTCCAGCGTTCCGCCGGTCGGTACAAACACGTTCCCAGTCTCGTCCAGGAAGCGTGATCCCAGCGCGGCCGCCGCGCCGCAGCCTCCGTCGTTGGTGGCGCTTCCGCCCAGACCCAGAATGATGCGCTTTGCCCCTCCCTCCGCCGCCGCAGCCATCAGCTCTCCCACGCCGTAAGTGGTTGCCTGATCAGGTTCCAGACGGTTTCCTGCCAACGGAAGGCCTGCCGCTGCCGCCATTTCCACAACCGCCGTACTATCGGGAAGCAGGCCGTAAAAGCCCGTTATTTCTTCCATATAGGGTCCGTGGCAGGGGACCTCTATGCGCTCTCCCCCTAGTGCGGCAAGGAATGCGTCCACGCTGCCCTCGCCTCCGTCAGCTACCGGAATGGCAACGACATCCGCCGATGGGCGGACGCGAAGGATCTCATCCCTCATAATATTGCAGATATCCTGGGATGTCAGTGTCCCCTTGAAAGAATCCGGCACCAATACGTATCGTTCCATATTGCGTCCCTCCTTCGTTAAAAATCATTCGGCGGGAGAAGGGCGGCCTCCTCCCGCCGGTGGCAATCGTCTTGGAATGGATCAGTCGTTGAATTTTACGCCGCCGAGTTCTTCGTAATACTTTGCGACGGCGCTGTGATCACAAGCGCCGCTGCCGCTTTCGGACAGCTTCTTCATGAGCTCCAGCATTTCCTGCGCCAAAGGCATCGGGGCATGCACCAGCTCGCCGGTGCTCAGCGCGTTGGTCAGATCCTTGATATGCAGATCGATCCGGAATCCTGGCTTATAATTGTCGGCCAGCATCATAGGCGCCTTGGCGTTCATGACATTAGAGCCGGCCAGACCGCCTTTGATGGCCTCAAAGACTTTCTGAGTATCCGCACCGGCCTTCTCTGCCAGCATCAGGCCCTCTGCGAGACCGGCGATGTTCACCGCTACAATGACCTGATTGGCCAGCTTGCATGTGTTTCCGCTGCCGGCGGGGCCGACCCAGGTGGCGCTGCTGCCCATGGCTTCAAACAGAGGCTTTGCTCTTTCAAAGTTTTCCACGTCGCCGCCGGCCATGATAGCCAGTGTGCCGGCCACAGCCATAGGCTCGCCGCCGGAAACCGGAGCGTCAATGAAATGAATACCCATCTTCTTCAATTCGGCATAGATTTCACGGGAATCGCCGGGGGCGCCGGAGGTCATGTCCACAAACAGCGTGCCGGGCTTGGCCTCCTTTGCGATGCCGTTTTCGCCCAGCAGCAATTCCTTGACCTGGGGGCTGTTCGGAAGCATGGTAACGATGACCCCGCACTCCCGGGCGACTTGCGCGAAGCTGCCGGCCACGGCCATGCCGCTTTCCTCAGCTTCCCTTTTTCGCGCTTCATTCCGAACGCCGACCAGCAGATCAAACCCCGCCTTTTTCAGATTATTAGACATGGGCATACCCATAATGCCAAGGCCGATAAAACCGATTTTACTCATAATAAATCTCCCTTTCTAGTTACGATAACTCAATGCCCAATTTTTTTGCCAAGCGTCCTAACGTACTGGCGTCCATATCCAGCGCCGTGGCCGCTTTCCGAAGGCTGCCTTCCCGGTGAAGCGCTTTTGTA
Source organism: uncultured Oscillibacter sp. (assembly GCA_910578935.1). Classification (GTDB taxonomy): domain Bacteria; phylum Bacillota; class Clostridia; order Oscillospirales; family Oscillospiraceae; genus Oscillibacter. The sequence continues at coordinate 31,168 of CAJTSM010000006.1, forward strand.
ACCAGCTCGCGCTGCAAATTTTCCACAGCCGCTTTCATATTCGTGCCGTTGGAATGCACAGGGGAATATACAGCGGGCTGGTCCATCCCCGCGATGCGGGCGGGCAGATCCTCCTTGCTGATTTTCGTACCAATCGACGATACCGTTAGGTTCTCCACCGTGTTCCGCAGTTCCCGGACATTGCCGGGCCAACCGTATTGGAGGAAACAGTTGCGGACATCCTGGGTGAATTCTTTCGAGAGCTTGTATTTCTCGCAAAAATGCTGTAAATAAAATTCCGCCAGAGGGATGATATCCTCCTGCCTCTTTCGGAGCGGCGGAATATCCAGCTCTACAACGTTTAACCGATAGTACAGCGCATCCAGGAATTGGCCGCTTTCCACCATTTCTTCAATATTGCGGCTGGTGGCAGAGATCAGACGCACGTCCAGTTTAACGGGATGTGTTCCGCCGACCCGCATAATTTCATTTTCCTGGATGGTCCGTAGCAGCTTTGCCTGAAGGGAAAGACTCATGTCGCCAATCTCATCCAAGAGAATCGTTCCGTGATTCGCCAGCTCAAAAAGGCCCATCTTTCCCTTTTCGCGTGCGCCGGTAAAAGCGCCTTTTTCATAACCGAACAGTTCCGATTCCATCAGCGGCGCCGGGATGGCGCTGCAGTTGATTTTAATAAACGGTTTATCCGCGCGGCCGCTGTTGTGGTGAATAAAGGAGGACACCACTTCTTTGCCCACACCCGTTTCGCCCAGCAGCAGCACGGTTGTAGGGTAGGCCGCCACCTGCTTCGCTTTTGTGAAGATGCGGATCATGCTGTCGCTGGTAGCGATGCAATTTTGGATACCAAAATTGGACAGCGTTTCCTGATAGGAAGAGTTTGTCTGTATGGTATCCTCCATCTTCTCGCGAAGCTGCTGGAGATTTTCCTCCTTCCGCTGAAGTATAATATATCCGGAGGAGACGCGGGAGGAAACAACCGTCAAACCATTTGCCTTTAACGTTTGCCTCTCTCCGCATTCTGCGGCTCTCCTCAGCAGGTCCTGGAGCCTCTCGGATTGTTCGCCCAGCATTTGACGCACAGAGACCCAAGCGCGATTCTCTGCGAGAACCGTGCCATGAGCGTCGGCCACTAGCATTGGCGCGAGAATCGTATCTACCAACTGCCGCAGTTCCAGTTCTGTCATGGTCTCTCTGCCTCCTTCCGTTTTCATTACGCCTGGCGAAGCAGGCCCACCATTTGCCGTTTTGTCTGAATGATCTCCGACAGCGTTGTCAAGACATAAGAAATATTCGTGGGGTTTGCAACGCCAAGCTCCGCAATATCCAATGCGCTGCCATGTCCGGTGGATAAGACCGGGTATGGAATATTTGTGTAAATACAAGCCGTGGTCTGGAACATCTGGGTCTTCATGGCAATATTGCCTTGGTCGTGGTACATGTAGAGGATTCCGTTGTACTCCTCCTCCAGCGCACGGTTGAAAATGATGTCCGCCGGCAGTGGGCCGCTGATTTCGACTTCACCAATCCGTTTTCGCAATTCCACAATGGCCGGCATGATGATTTCGCGCTCTTCGGTTTCCAAGATTCCGTCCTCCAGACAAGAATTCAGCCCGGACACCAGGATTCTGGGAGCTTTTCCATACACCAGCCGAATCATCTCCACCAGGTGGCAGCCGGTTTCCACTACCCGCTCGACAGACAGGTTTTCGAGGATATCCCGGAACGGGATGTGCCCCACGACAGAAGCGCGGAGCAAACCGCCGCCCTTCACCACCGTCTGCACTTCGCTGACATCAGCGCAGGCGGCCAGGATCTCATATTCCGAATGATACCCGCACCCTGACCGGGAAAGCGCTTCCTTTGTGATAGGAGCCAGGATCAAGCCTTCGATAATGCCTTCTTCCAGCAGACGGTAAGCGGTCACAATCGAGTGGTAGGCAATCAAGCCGGCCGCCGTGTTGATCATTCCGGAAATGACATGGCTGACATCTCCGTCTATGTTCACGACGGGGACCCCGGTTTCATGGAAACCGGAGGGAAAGCGGTTTTCCAGTTCGCTCAGCGTGTAAGGGATTAGCAGATAGTCGGGATTGATCTGACGCGCCGTGCGGCAGAGCAACTCAAAATTTCCAATGATAATTGGACGACATAAATCATAGATTCGAGGGCGCTTAAGGAGCTTGAGCACGATCTCCGGGCCGATACCCGCTTGATCGCCCAGTACGAAGCCGATCCATGGCCGTTCATATCGCTCTTGCATGATACACCGTCCTTACGATCACACCCTATCCGTGTACCAGCGTTAATCCGCCATCGACAAAAAGGGTCTGTCCCGTGATATAGGATGCCTGTTCAGATGCCAAATATAAGACGGCATCCGCGATTTCGCTAACATCGCCGCGGCGGCCTATGGGGATTTTTTCCCGCATCGCTGCATCGGCGGCAGGGTCCTTGTATTTCTCCGCGTTGATCTTGGTGGGGATACTGCCGGGAGCTACGCAGTTGACCCGGATACCATCTCTGCCCCACTCTCGGGCGAAGAGCTTGGTCATCTGAGAGACGGCAGCCTTGGCGGCCGCATAGACTGCCTGTCCGGGTACGACAGTCACTGCGTTTACAGACCCAATATTGATGATGGAACCGCCTTTTCCCCGTTGCAGCATATCCCGCGCCGCACGCTGACAGCCGAAGAAGTACCCCCTGAAATTGGTATTTACCACGGCGTCAAAAATCTCTTGCGTCATATCTATGGTAGGCATGGGCCGCTCAATGCCTGCATTGTTTACCCAAACGTCGATACGGCCAAACCGTTCCACAGCTATGTCGCAAAACCTGTATATATCCTTTATTATAGAGGTATCTGCCGAGACAATCAACACTCTGGGATCATCCGCTTTGACCCAACTGGAAACAGCGCCGCGCACGCGCTCTTCAGAACGGCTGCAAAGCGCCAGATTGGCCCCCGCCAGATAAAACCGGCGGGCGATTTCCAACCCGATACCGCTGGACGCTCCGGTGATTGCTACGACCCGATCAGTATAATCAAACATGGGACCTCCTCCTCAGCAGAGATGGAACAGGCTTGGCAGCCAGGTAGCCAGCGGCGGGAAATAGGTGATGATGAGCAGACAGATAATCATCATGATTACGAAGGGCATGATGGACTTAATCATCTGGGAAGTTGTAATCCTTGCGACTTTCTGGGTCAGGAACAGGCACAGGCCAACAGGCGGGGTGATGAGGCCCAGAGTCAGGTTAAAGATGACCATGATGCCGAAGTGGACAGGATCGCAGCCGAGCTGAACCGCCAACATGCCCAGAATGGGGCCCATAATCATGTAGATGGCATTGCCCTCCATCAACATGCCCAGGACCAGCAGCAAAACGTTGATTAGGAACAGCAGGATGTACTTGTTGTCAGACAGGCCCAGGAAAAAATTCGTCAGCGCGGTGGGAATCTGATTATGAGTCAGCACCAAGCCAAAGATGGAGGCCATAGACAGCACAAACAACGTCGCGCCGGCAAATACAGAGGTATCCATCAAAATTTTAAAGAGCTTTTTGAAGGTCAGCGTCTTATAGACGAACATTCCGATGAGAATGGAATACACGGTGGCAACGCAGGCGCCTTCCGTAGGGGTGAAATATCCGGAGAGAATGCCGGCGACCAGGATAACAGGCATCATCATAGCGGCAAAGCCGTCTGTGAAAGCCGCCCAGGTTTCGCGCCGGGACGCCTTGGGCTGTAAGGGGTAGCCCCGCTTTTTAGCTGTAAACCAACAGATAATCATTTGAAGGACACCCATCAGGATGCCTGGCACCAAACCGCCGATCAGCAGCGCTCCAATGGAAACGCCGGTGATGGACCCGTACAGTACGCAGGAGGTACTGGGCGGGATGATCGGCGCGATGGTGGAAGATGCGGCGGTGACTGCCGCAGAGAAATCGGTGTCGTAGCCGGCTTCCTTCATGGCTTCGATCTCCATTCTGCCGATGCCGGACACGTCGGACACGGCAGAGCCAGACATACCGGCCATAATCATGGAGGTCAATACGTTTACATGAGCCAGACCGCCCCGCAGGTGCCGCACGGCAGTGCTTGCAAAGCGGAAAATTTTTACGCCTACATTGGAGCCGGTTAGAATAAAGGAGGCCATCATAAAGAACGGAATGGCCATGGTGGTGAAGGAGTCCAAACTGTTAACCGCGCGGGTCGTAATGGCTACAGGAGTTGCAGTGGCGTTGATCAGCAGCATAATTACAGCGGAAAGTCCCATGGAAAACGCAATAGGGACGCCGATAAACATCAGGCCGATCAACAAGACAAACATGACAGCGCCAATCATAGATCGTTTTCCTCCTCTCCGGCTTCCTCGTTCATGAGAAAAGCTTTTTTGAATTCAGCTTCCTCCTGCGCAGATTCTTTCGCGTGCTTGGCCGTTTCCGCCGCTTTGCGCCGGTTGTCTTCATCGGTCAAACCGCCCTTGAAGCAGATATCCGCAGCGGCGACAATCAGATCATAAAATATAAATATTGTATTGAAGGTCATCGCAATGGGAACGCTTAGGTAAACGTAGAGGCGGGACATCTGCAGCGCAGGGGTTCTGCCGTTGATGATGATGGGGCTCCGGCAGAGCTGGAAGCCAAAAATCATCAGCATACCGCAAAAGATCAGGATCAGCACATCCACAAAGACTCGTACGACCCGTCTTTGTGCGGGTTTATAATGGTTTAAAAACAGGTCTACCGTCAGGTGCTCCCCCTTGATAATAACGGCAATGGAAGCAATGTAAGTCATCCAGATCAGTGAATAGGTACCGATTTCCTCGGTTACGGGAACTTTAAAGTGGAAAATGCGCCCAAGCACCTGCATGGACACGGCTGCGATCATAGACAGCAGGAAACATGCCGAAATGAACTTTGCACCCGTTGCAACGGCAGCGAAGACAGCATCCAAACGGTCCTTGACCTTTAGGAACTTCGTCATAACACAACCCCTTTCTTCTTGCATGCTTATTGGTTTGCCCCAGGCTTCACCTGATAAAAAGCCGCAGAGCCCTACGGCCTTTTATCAAGTGAAGTCTGTTAAACAATTCAAGTTGGGAAGGGGCGTTTGCCCCTTCCCAGCGAATTGCATGGAAGGTACTTTGCGGCTTGAGAAATTCCGGCTGGGGAATCAGCCCTTCAAAGAGTCATAGAACTTCTGGGTGAAGTCGCCCTTGGCGATAAACTCAGCGGCAACGCCGGAACAGGCTTCCTGGAAAGCGGCAATGTCGATCTCGTCCATGCGCAGGACCTCGGCGCCGGCGTTGGCAAACGCTTGCCAGGCGTCGTCAACTTCCTCCTGTAGAGCGTTGTTGCGCCATTCGGTGACCTCGGCAAAGCCTTTGACAATGGCTTCCTGCTGAATGGGAGCCAGGCTGTCAAACCAAGACTTGCAGACAAACATGGGGATCAGGCCGCCGGTGTGGTTTGTCTCGGAAATGTACTTGCACTGTTGCTCCAGATTGATGGACTTCAGTTCCGTAATGGCGTTTTCAACGGCAGTGCAGGCGCCTTGGCTCATAGAGGTATAAACCTCGCCCCAGGAGATGGTGACAGGCTCGGCCCCCATGGCGGTATTGATGGAGGTATTCACGGCGGAGGTGGGGCTGCGCAGGACCAGGCCCTTCATGTCCGCGGGGGATTTGACGCTGCGGACGTTGTTGCAGACAACGCGGAAGGGGCGGTTTACATAACCGACGATCTGTAGATTAATCTCTGCGAAAGCGTCGTCCAAGGCCTTGTGAACAGAGGTTTCCCCCCAGATCTTGGCCATGGCGTCTTCGTTGGATGCAAACAGGTAGGGCATGCACAGCGCGTTGGCAACAGGGGCGTAGTTGCCCAGGCCGTCAAAACCGCAGACGGCCGCCTCGATCTCGCCCAGGGCCACGCCTTCGGAGAATTCGACGTTGCTTCCCAGCTGAGAGGCAGGGTAAACCTCAACGTCAATGGTGCCTTCAGAATACTTCTCTACCAGTTCCTCCACCATCAGCATAGCCTGATACTCGCCCAGGGCGGGGTCGGCAGTAGTGGTGCCGGCGAATTTCATAGTGACCTTGTCAACGGGAGGTTCCGTCTTTGCGGGCTCTTCTGTTTTTGCGGGTTCCGTTTCGGGAGCGGTGGATTCTTTTTCGCCGCCGCAGGCAGCCAGGGACAGGGTCATGGCCAGCGCAAGGAGCAGAGCAAATACCTTTTTCATAATGTCCTCCTAAAAACTTTTTTGATCTTTGCCTGAAGATACGGGGGGTGATCAAGTCCCGCAGATGTATCCTGAAGCGCAAGCCCTCGCTTGCGGATCATCCATTTGCCACAGAGCCGCCAGAGCGGACACGCAGGTTCCACCGCCAACGCCTTTTCCCTCAACTCCGGCAATTGCCAGAGCTGCGTCTCGGACTGTTACCGGTCCGCCTGCTTTTTTTACGTATTGTTCCACAGTCAAGCGCATTCTTTGCGCACAGTCTTGGCTGGTTTGCGCCAACTGCGAAAGTTCTTCCCCGGGAACGGGCTGCGTGTGAGCTGTCAGCACGTTTCGAAGGGCCAGATGTTTGACTTTTTCCATGGACCGGCAGTAGGCATCAAAGTTTGAGATCTGTGGAGTCCCCGTAAAAAATCCGCTTCCCATGATGGAGTCCCCGGAGAAGAGAACGCCGCTGTTTTCCTCAAGATAGCAGACGCTGCCGTTGGAATGACCGGGCGCCGCAATCACCCGGAATCTCAGGCGGTCAAATACCAGGATGTCGCCTTCTTTTACGATTCGGTCCAAGTCCATAGGCGGTTCTATGGAATTCCAAAAGATGCTTTTTCGGGCCGGCGGCAAATCAAAATCCTTTTTCAGCTGCTCAAATTGCCACAGCCACTGCCAATCCGGGTCTGTTAACTCCCGCCGGTCCTCCTCGTGGCCGTAAATTAGGCCGCCGCTGCGGCGAATGCGATTTACGCCGCCAATATGATCCCAATGCCCATGGGTCAGCAGAACCATGTTTTGACGTCCGTCCGTTAAAAATTTTTCCTGGGCGCCGCTCCAGCCTCCCCGGAGTCCTGCGTCAATCCACACATTGTAATGCGCGGTTTGCAGAAGGAAGCATTTGGTGTAAATATTTAGGTAGGGGTGTACAAAGGTCTGTATATCCGTCATCTTACTTCTGTTTTTTCAGGACCAATTTCCGCAGAACTTCCATGCTGGAAATCATATTTTTGGGGTCTGCGGTTCCCTTGCCCGCCTTTCCATATGCAGGACCATGCCCAACGGAGACAATGTTGGCGGGAATTCCCGTGTAGATTAGAACGCCGTCGCCAAAGAAACAGCTCTTCATAGCGATGTTGCCTTGGTCGTGATACAAGAACACAACGCCGCAAACTTCACCGTTCCGAGCCTTGAGGAACACCGTGTCGGCTGGGCAGGGGCCAATGACTTGGTTTCCCTCGGCCATCAGCTGATCGATAGCAGGCTGGATAATGACGGCTTCTTCAGTACCGAACAGGCCGTCTTCGCCCGCGTGGGGATTCAGCGCCGCGACTGCGATTCGGCAATTTTTACGGTCCTTGAAGATTGCCATGGTGTCCAGCAGAGCATGGGCGGTAGCCACGATGCCGTCCGAAGTCAAACGATCCACAATTTCGCGGAATGCGCAGTGGCCCACCACGGTAGCACGGAAAATATCCTCACACTTAATAACGGCCGCGCATTGTTCGGTTTTGTAATAGCCTTTGTAAACTTCAAATTCCGAGCTGAATTTTAGACCGGCAGCGTGGAATCCAGCTTTGGTAATAGGGGCCATAGCAAATCCGTCCACGATTCCGGCCCGTTCTAATTCCATCATCTTTACCATGCTGTCATACTGAAGTCTGCCGCTGTCACCTGTTACCGCGGAGAAGTGAATATCGGGGCCTGCCGGGACGTCGCAGAAATAGACCGTGTTTTCCCCGTCTTCTAAGGGGCGGCCTTTTAATGGGCGAACCTGCAAAGAATCCGCCCCTTCCACGTGCCGGCAGGAAATCTGAAAGCGTTCCAGATTTCCGGTCAGTACGGGAATATAATTGCCTTTAGCTGCCAAGACCGCCTTTGCCGCTAATTCAGGGCTGCTGCCAGCGTGGTCGCCGAGAATAATTCCGAGAACCGGGAGTTGTTCAAGCATTCCATCACCTCATTTTTGATTTGAAACAGAATTTGCAGGTTCTTGCCCATGATATTAAGCAATTTTCATGCCAACACGGTTTATTTTAGCCTGTCCCAAATTTTTTTCTTAATTTGTCAAAATTCTACCCTTAGTTTTATTAGATTTAACCATTTCGGAATGATGCAGATTTGCTAAATATAAGCGCCTGCTTTTGACGGCTGTAATTTATGCCGCTGCGGGTGTATTATTTTTGATGCATTTTATTTTTGCGCGGGAGTAAAAATGATGCATTTTTGATGTGTGCTGCATGCTGTGTGCCACACCTATTTGAAAACGTGCAGCAAAAGAACGGTTGGCTTGTACTTTGGGAATCGACGGCGCAAAAGACTTTGATGAAAGTCAGGAGCGTTTTGCCTTCCCCAAAAACCTCGTTCCTTTCGCTTCACCCCTTCTTGATGATATGCGCCACCAATCTCAGATTCCGCTCAATCAGCACCTGCCGTGCCTCCGGGTCCCCTCCGGCATATTTCTCCAGCCACTCCCGCTCTTCGGCGGCGGATAGGGGCTTGGGGAAGGACCCGCCGCCGGAAAGACGCAGGGAAAACAGCAGCGTGTTGGCAAACATCAGCAGCGCGGCAGACAGCATAAGACCTCCTCACCGGGGCGGTTGCCCCGGCTGCCGCTTTCCCGGCTGGCGGCGGACCGAATTTGGGGGCGGGAGCGCCGCCCTCTCCTTTTACCCTATGAAAACCGGGGAAGTCCCTATGCGGCTTTTGCCTTTGGAGAACCAATCTGCTATACTGTTTTCGAAATGACAAAAGGAGGCGGTGGCATGGGCTGGACAGTGTACATCCTCCGCTGTGGAGACGGAACCCTTTACACCGGCTGTACCAATGACTTGCCCCGGCGGCTGAAGACCCACCAGAGCGGAAAAGGAGCAAAGTATACCCGAAGCCGTTTGCCGGTGGAACTGGTTTATCAAGAGGAGGTCCCGGACAAGTCTGCCGCTCTCCGGCGGGAAGCGGCCATCAAGGGCCTGAACCGCTGGAAAAAGCTGACGCTGATAGATGGAAAGGGGACATAAGCCCGTGGAGATTCGGCCGCCGCAAGAGGCAGATAGCCGGTTGGAGGTCGCCGGATTTATGAGAAGAGCTGGGAAGCCGCTTCCTGCGGGAGCATCCCCCCAGGAATACCTGGACGGCATCCCCGCCGGGCCAGCGGGCAAGGCCTGCCGGAAAGACTGGACCGTCGATGCCGGTGAAGAGGAAGAACGCAGTGATCCCAATACCCTTAGCGCCTGTTCTACGGATCTTGAGGAAGGTAACGGTTTCTCCGGCTTTTTCCATGGAGAGCGGCATGGCAGGCCTCCGATTGGCAGGCCGCAATTAATTAGCAATTACTAACTATACAAACACGAAGTTTAGCGGAACCAACTACATCCGCCAAGGAGTTTTTAAATATTTTTTTAATTCATCCGGTATGGGATTGCAAAGCGAATGGAAAATCCCTATACTGATCTTTACGACAAAAGGACGCCGGCAGGCGGGAAAGGGGCATTGCCATGAAGGTTTTGGTCCTCTCAGATTCCCACGGAAACATTTCAAATATGATCCGGGCAGTGGAACGGGAAACGCCCCGGATGATCTTCCATTTAGGAGACTGCTGGCGGGATGGGGAGCGGCTCCGTGACCGCTTCCCAGAGTTGCCTTTTGAACAGGTGTATGGCAATTGCGACTATTTCCGGGGTTCCCGGGAAGCGGAGAAGCTGCTATATTTAGGAGACAGGCGGGTGCTGCTGTGCCACGGGCATACCTATGGTGTAAAGCAATCCTTGATGGCGGCGGGGCTGGCGGCGGAGGAGAAGGATTTGGACCTCTTTTTGTTTGGACACACCCACAAGCCTTTGGTGGATATGCGGGGAAAAACGCTGTTCTTAAATCCCGGCAGTATTGGGGATTATGCCCGGCCGTCCTATGGGATCGTGACCCTGGAGAACGGGAAGCTGGACGCATGGACCATGTTCCTGAAAGCATAAGGGCGGAAGGGAATTATATAGGTAAATTATAAAAGTTATTAAAAAATAGAAGGGGAGATAAGGAAGTGAGGCGCTGTATTGTCTGAGCCGGAATCGTCCAAACTAACGTCAAATGAAAAAGGAGAAAGCCCCATGACGATTCCGGCTTCAACGAAAATGTACCCCAGAACGGGGGACAGCCAAACCATTTACCTGAAAAACGCCGTCCAGAACCCTGATATTGAGATCGGCGAGTTTACCATTTATAACGATTTTGTCAATGACCCCAGGGACTTCCAGAGAAACAACGTGCTGTATCATTACCCCATTAACGGTGACCGGCTGTTGATTGGGAAATTCTGCTCCATCGCCTGCGGCGCCCGGTTTTTGATGAACAGTGCCAACCACGCCCTGGACTCCCTGTCCACCTATGTGTTTCCCATCTTTTACGAAGAGTGGGGCCATGGGATGAAGGTGACGGAGGCCTGGGACCATAGGGGAGATATTGTGGTGGGAAACGACGTGTGGATCGGCTATGAGGCGGTTATTCTGTCCGGCGTCACGGTTGGGGACGGGGCCATCATAGCGGCCCGGTCTGTGGTGACCAGAGATGTGCCGCCCTATACCATTGTGGGAGGTGTACCGGCAAAGCCTATACGGCGGCGGTTTGACCAGAAAACCATCGACGCGCTTTTGGAGCTGCGGTGGTGGGATTGGCCCCTGGAAAAGCTTTCAGGCAATTTACAAGCCATTCAGGCTGGAAACCTGGAAGCCCTGGGGTGAACCCTCTGAGACTGTCCAAACATATAGGAAGGGCCGCGCTGTGGAATCACAGCGCGGCCCTTCTATTTCAAAAACTTATATTGATTCTTTATAAAACTTCATAATCTACTGCCACCCGATCTTCCCGGATCGATTTGCACAGGGCGGAAACCGCCTTGTGCCGGGGATCGTTTTTATAGGCCTCCAGGTCCTCCAGACTCCGGAACTCGCTGACCAGTACGGCGTCGTAATTTCCGGGGGCCACGTTTCGGGCCACCTCGCTGCGGAGCAGCTGGGGCACTACGCCCTGCAAGGCTCGAAGGCCGCTGAGAAACTGCTCCTGGGCCCCTTCGGTGCCCGGGCGGAACTTCCACATGACGATATGACGGATCATTGAGCTGCCCCCTTATTTGCCATTTTTGCGGTTGTAAGCTTCGATGCCCAGACCCAGCAGCTCTATGGCCCGGGTCAGCTCCTGGGGGTTGGTGACGTAGGCGATGCGGATTTCATTCCGGCCTTTGCCGGGGGTGGCGTAAAAGCCCTCGCCCGGGGCGTACATGACGGTTTCCCCCCGGTCCTCAAATTCCTGGAGGAGGAAGTACTGGAGTTTTTCCGCGTCGTCCACCGGCAGGGTGGCCATGACGTAAAACGCGCCCTCCGGGGAGCTGTGGGTGACGCCGGGAAGCTTGGAGAGGGCTTCCACCAGCGCGTCCTTCCGGCGGCCGTACTCGTCCCGGACGGAGGACAGGTAATCCGGCGTCATGTGGCGGTACAGGGCGGCGGCGCCGGTCTGGTCCAGGGTGGCGGCGCAGAGGCGGCCCTGGCAGATCTTCATGGCAAGCTCCATGAAGTGTTTGTTCCGGGAGATCAGCGCGCCCACCCGGGCGCCGCAGGAGGAGAACCGTTTGGAAATGGAGTCGGTGACAATGACGTTTTCCGCTCCGTCCTCAAATTCCAGCAGGGAGCTGAGCTTTTTTCCGGAGTAAATGATCTCCCGATAAACCTCGTCGCTGACAAGGAAAAGGCCATGCTCCTTGCAGATGTCCAGCAGGAGGCGCTGCTCTTCATGGGTGAGGACCGCGCCGGTGGGATTGCCGGGATTTGTGACCATGATGGCCTTGGTGCGTTCGTTGATAAGGGGCTCGATCTTTTCCCGGCGGGCGAAGCGGTAACCCTCCTCCGCCGTGGTGGGGATGGGAACGATTTTCCCCCCGGTGACGCCGATGAAGGTGTCGTAGTTGGGATAGAAGGGCTCGGGGATCAGCACCTCGTCTCCGTCGTCCAGGATACAGGCGGCGGTAAGCTGCAATGCTTCGCTGCCGCCGTAGGTAGCCAGAATATCCTCCTGCGCCAGGGAGACGCCGAAGCTCTTGTAATAATCCCGCACAGCCTCAAGGTACACATCCAGACCGCCGGCGGGGGCATAAGCCAGGACGGAATCGCGGAAGCCCTTTACGGCGTCAAAGAATGCCTGGGGGGTTTCCACATCGGGCTGTCCGATGTTCAGATGGAGGACGCGCCGCCCGGCTGCCTCCGCCGCCACCACATAGGGGTGGAATTTCCGAATGGGGGAGAGGCTGCACGCCTCACATTTGCTGGAAAACTTCATCCTTTTCGCCTCCTTGGGGCTTTGCGTATTTATATAACGGAAACCGCGTATTTTTCTATTGTAGCATGTTGGCCTGTTAAGTCAAACGCTTTTCCAAAAATCATCGTTTTGCCCGAAGGCCTCCTGAGAGCCGGCATGGAAGCTGGGCAAACTGCGCAAAGACAGAGGAATTACCGGGAGGAAAGAAGGATGACCCTGTCAGATACTTCCATTTTAAAAAGCTTTTTGGAAAAAGCAGTGGAAAAAAATTTAGAAAGGTGGTTGACATTTTTAAATTGCTTATTATAATAGGTGCCAGCATGATAGAGGCGCGGATGCCAAGAGTACGCCTTCCCAGAGGTTCAGGAACCGGGGAGGGGGAAAGGGGCCTCCGCCGAGGTTTCGCCCTCCCGCCTGAGGGAGCCGGAGCCGGGCCGCGGCGAGAAGATCCCGCGGACTGTCACCTCTGCGGAGGTGGAGCGCTGTCGTGATTCAACCGTTTCGTGTGTTCGGTGTGAAGTCATGACGAGCCGTCATGACTTCATTTTTCATTTAGGAGAGAGCATTATGAGAACCCTGAGAAGACGGTTTCTGCCCTTGCTGGCAGTACTGATGCTGCTGTGCGCGGCCATGACCGTCCCAGTCTTGGCTGCCGGGGAAGACCTCACGGAGGTGGCTGGCACCAAGTACATTGAGTGCCCCGACTGCGGGGCCTCCGGCGTCGTCCTGTCCGAGGACCTGGAGGCCGTTACCTGTGAGAGCTGCGAAGGTGTGGGCTATGTGGAGTCCCCCAGCCATTTCTACAACAGCTTTTGGTCCCTGCTGCCCCCCATCATCGCCATCGCCCTGGCCCTGATTACCAAGGAAGTGTATTCCTCCCTCTTCCTGGGGATTTTGGTGGGCGGCCTGCTGTACTCCAACTTCGCCTTTGAGGCCACCATCCTCCACGTCTTCAACGACGGGATCGTAGCCTCCGTCACCGACAGCTACAACATGGGCATTCTGATCTTCCTCATCATCCTGGGCTCTATGGTGTGCCTGATGAACAAGGCGGGGGGCTCCGCCGCCTTCGGCCGCTGGGCCAAGGACCACATCAAGTCCCGCGTCGGCGCGCAGCTGGCCTCCGTTCTCCTGGGCGTGCTGATTTTCATCGACGACTATTTCAATTGCCTGACCGTGGGCAGCGTTATGCGGCCCATTACCGACAAGCACAACATCTCCCGGGCCAAGCTGGCCTACATCATCGACGCCACCGCCGCCCCGGTGTGCATCATCGCCCCCATCAGCTCCTGGGCCGCGGCTGTTGCCGGCTTTGCTGAGGACGGCCAGGGCTTCAACCTTTTCCTGCGGGCCATTCCGTATAACTATTACGCCCTGCTGACGATTGTCATGATGGTGGGCATGATTGTTATGAAGACCGAGTTCGGCCCCATGGCCCGGTTTGAGAAGAACGCTGTTGAGAAAGGCGACCTCTTCTCCGGAACCAATCCTTACGCCGGAGCTGAGGACGACGCCCCCGAGGACAAGGGCACTGTACTGGATCTGGTGCTGCCCGTGGTGGTCTTGATTATCTGCTGCGTCATCGGCATGATCTACTCCGGCGGTTTCTTCGACGGCGAGGGCTTCATCACCGCCTTCTCCAACTCCGACGCATCCGTGGGCCTGATGCTGGGCAGTGCGTTTGCCCTGGTGTTTACCCTGGTCTATTATCTGATCCGCCGGTCCATGAGTTTCAAGGAGATGATGGGCTGCATCCCCGAGGGCTTTAAGGCCATGGTTCCCGCCATCATGATTTTGACCTTTGCCTGGAGCCTGAAAAACATGACGGATTCCCTGGGCGCGAAGTTCTTTGTCCGGGACTTTGTCCGGTCCTCTGCCGGCGGCCTTCAGATGATTCTGCCCCTCATCGTGTTCGCCATCGGCTGCCTGCTGGCCTTCGCCACCGGTACTTCTTGGGGCACCTTCGGTATTTTGATTCCCATCGTGCAGAATGTGTTCTCCATGGACAACCCCATGGCCATCGTCTGTATCTCCGCCTGCATGGCCGGCGCGGTCTGCGGCGACCACTGCTCTCCGATCTCCGATACCACCATCATGGCCTCCGCGGGCGCTCAGTGCGACCATGTGAACCATGTTTCCACCCAGCTGCCCTACGCCATCACCTGCGCGGTGGTGTCCGGGGTCACCTACCTCATCGCGGGCATCCTGGTGAGCGTGGGGGCCCCCGGCCTGCTGGGCCTGCCCATCGGTGTCGTGCTGATGATTGGCGCGCTGTTCGCAATTCGTTCCAACAATCCCAGCGTCAACTGAATTCCACAAACGCGGCGAAACGCCCGGCCAACCGGCCGGGCGTTTTTTGCTTGACATCCTCCAACCTTTGTATTACTATACTATTGTAACAGTTCATTAATACATTTGGGAGGAAGACATTTTATGGAACGCACGAAAAAGAGGGGCTTCAGTTCCACGGGGCTGAAATGGATTGCCTTGGGTTTAATGGTTCTGGACCACATTCACTATATGTTTGCCTACACAGGCCGGGTGCCGGAGTGGTTCAGCATGGCGGGAAGGCTGGCCGCGCCGCTGTTCCTCTTCTGTCTGGCGGAGGGCTTTTCCCATACCCACGACCGAAGGAAATACTTTATAAAAGTATATGCAGTTCATTTGCTGATGTCCGGCCTGCTGTTTTTGATGATGTGCGGCCTCCTGCCGGTTCGGCCTGACGGGTTTTATCCCATGAACGGCATGATGACTTCCTTTGCCATTTTGATGCTGGTCTTTCAGGGAATGGACTGGCTGGGGGAGAGGCGCTGGGGGCCGGGACTGGCGGCGGTGGTCCTGCCCCTGGCGTGGCCCATTCTGGCCAGCGTACTGATGGGGGCGGCGCCTGCGCTGCAACTGCCCCTGTCCGCCCTGGGCTATACGCTGCTGCCTATGTGGAACTCGAATCCGGACGCCGGCATCGGCACAATTCTCACGGGGATTCTACTGTACGGCTTTCGAAAAAACCGAAGGGTTCAGGCCGGCGTGTTCGCGGGCTTCACGGTGCTTTATGACTTCCTTTATCCTCTGCTGGTGTTCTCCCGGCTCCCGGATTTCCATTGGACGATGATGTTCACGACCGCCTACGAGTGGTACGGGGCCCTTGCGGCGGTTCTGATGCTGTGTTACAATGGAAAACGGGGCTGGGGGCCGAAGCGGTTCTTTTACGTGTTCTACCCCGCCCACGTCTACATCTTATACGCGCTGTCCTGGGCGGCGTATCCGCTTTTGGCGGGAGGCTGACCGGACAGGGAAAGAGGGGCCATGGAGTCTATGAGGACCTATCCCCCAGGACCCCGGTCCGCACGGTTTCCCTGCGCTGCCACCGCGAGGCCCAGAAAGACAAACACGGCGGCTTCCTCTGGCATTCCATCGCGGTGGACCTGCCGGATAACACGCCGCTGATCCGGGAGATGGTGCTTGCCGGGATGCTGGCAAGCCGCTAGAGAAAGGAGCGTCCTATGCGCACGATGTTTGAAGCCCTCCTGGCCCTGCTGAATCAAGGAGAGGACGCGGTGCTGGCAACCGTGGCCTCCGCCCAGGGCTCCACCCCCCGGGGGGCCGGGTCCCAGCTTTTAGCGGGCCGGTCCGGCCTCCTGGCCGGGACGATCGGCGGCGGGCCGGGGGAGGCCCAGGCGCTGGCTCTCGCGGCGGAGCTGCTGAAAGAAGGCAAGTCCGCCGTCCGCCGCCTGGAGCTCCGCCACGGCGGAGAGCTGGACTCCGTTTGCGGCGGGGAGCAGACGGTACTTCTCCAGTTCATCCCCCATGACAGCGCCTCATGGAGAGCTCTGGCCCGGGAGGTTCTGGAACGGCTGGAGGCCCGCCGGGGCGGCTGGCTGGTTTTGGAGGCCGGGGCAGACCCGGTTTTGCTGGAGGAAGCCGGACCTGCTTGGGATGGAAAGCGGCTGGTCCTGCCCCTGCCGAAGGGGGAGCGGGTGGTGATCTTCGGCGGCGGGCACTGCGCCCTGGCCCTGGTTCCGGTGCTGCGGAGCGTGGGCTTCCGGGTGGCCGTATTTGACGACCGCCCGGAATTTGCCAGTGAGGAGCGCTTCCCGGAGGCGGAAACCGTGGTCTGCGGCAGATATACCGACTTTGCCGCCGGGCTGGAGCTGACGGAGGAGGATTACGCCGTGGTCATGACCAGCGGGCACAGTCATGACTTTGAAGTGGAGGAGCAGCTGCTCCGCCGGCCCCTGGCCTACGTAGGGGTTATGGGCTCCCGGACGAAGACCGCCTATGTCAATGGGAAGCTTCGGGAAGCAGGTGTACCTGAAGAGGCCCTCCGGCGGGTGCACACTCCCATCGGCACTGCCATCAAGGCCGTGACTCCGGAGGAGATCGCCGTCAGTATCACCGGGGAGCTGATCTATGAGCGGGCTCTCCGCCGGGAGGCCGCCGGGGCGGCGGAGCATGGTTGCCCGTCACATTTATAGAGTATACAGGGCCTGTTCACATAAGTCCCCATACACGTCTTCCCGGCAAATTTTGCTGTCTGCCGCGTTGAAAATTTTTGCCTTGCAGCCAGCGAAAATTTGCTCGGGAATCCGCACATTTGTCTTATGTGAACAGGCTTTAGGAAAGCCTCCTGCCCGTTTGGCAGGAGGCTTTTTCCATAAGGTATGGTCTGCGATGCCGTCGTTTCGGCTCGGTTTACCGCCAGACAATCAGAGCGTGCAAAGGTCCTTTTTGCCCGCCTTTCCTTTCAAGGAAAAGTGGAAGCGCAGTCAGAAGGCCCTTCCAGCAGCATCTTCAGGCCGTGGTCCAGGGCGGGCAGGACCGCCTCCAGGTTCTCCTGGGCGGCCTTGGGGCTTCCGGGGAGGTTGACAATAAGGCTCCCGCCCCGGATGCCCGCCATGGCCCGGGAGAGCATGGCCCGGGGAGTGACGGCAAGGGAGGCGGCCCGCATGGCCTCTGGAATGCCGGGAACCATGCGTTCGCAGACAGCGGCGGTGGCCTCCGGAGTCACATCCCGGGGAGAAAATCCCGTGCCCCCGGTGGTTACCACCAGGGCGGCGCGAGTCTCACCGGAAAGGCGGACCAGGGCCGCTTGGATATCCTCTCGCTCATCGGCAACCACAGCGGTTTCGACTACCTGATAGCCCGCGCCTTTCAGAAGGGAAACCACCATAGGGCCCGCCTCATCGGGGCGCTGGCCCCGGAAGCACCGGTCGCTGACGGTGAGGACGGCGGCTGTGTACATAAAAATCTCCTCCTATTTTAACAGCATCAGGTCCTCCGGCCGGACCGCCGCCAGGAGATGTTTTCGGTCCGGAAGAATCGCCCAGTCCTCTTTCGGGAGCTCCATCCAGAGGGGCGGAGCCCCGGGGGCCGCGCTCTCAGGACAAAGGGCGGCGTGTATGACAAAGACGTCTTCCACGGCCCGCAGTACCCGGCAGGGAAAGGCGTTAGGCTCCCCGGGCTCCGCCGGATGGACGTGCGCGGCCCGAATGCCCAAGGATGTGAGATCCTTGGACCAGGGGACGGCGGTTTGAAGTACCAGCCCCCAGTCCGGAACTTCCACCAGGTCTGGGGCCGGTCCCGGGCGGACGGAAATATCATTTTCACAGCCGGACAGCCGGGCGGCGGCGGCGGTACCGGGGTTTGCCATCAGTTCCGCCATGGACGCTGCCGGGGCGGACTTCCCATCCTCCAGCACGCAGACCCGGGAACAGTTCCGATAAGCCTCCCCCCGGTCGTGGCTGACCCAGACCACCGGGCCGGGGAAGCGGTCCAGGAGCTCCCGAAGCTCCTGCTCCAGCTGCCATTTCAAAAAACTGTCCAGGGCGGAAAAGGGCTCGTCCAGCAGCAGCGCCCGGGGTTCCGCCGCCAGGATGCGGGCCAGGGCCGTCCGTTGCTGCTGGCCGCCGGAGAGCTGCCGGGGATAGAGGGCCGCCTGGTTTTTCAGGTGGAGGAGGGCCAGCAGCTCTGCTGTCCGGACCCGCCGCCGGGGCTTTTCCAACCGGCCCAGGCAGACAGCGATGTTTTGCTCTACCGTCATGTGGGGGAACAGGGCGTAGTTCTGGAAAAGGAAACCCACCCGGCGCCTCTGGGGCGGGAGATGGATTCCCGCTGCGCTGTCAAAGAGAACTTGGCCATCCAGTTCAATCCGGCCCCGGTCCGGCCGGTCGACGCCGGCGACGCATTTTAAGGTTGCGCTCTTTCCGCAGCCGGAGGCCCCCAGCAGGGCCAGGGCCTCACCGGCCTCCGCTTTGAGGTCCACGTCCAAACGGAAGTCCCCATAGCGCTTTTGGATTTGAACCGTCAGGGCCATGAGCGCCCCTCCTTCCGCTCCAGCAGATTTACCGTCAGCAGCACGGCGGCGGAAATCCCCAGGTTCACCAGTACCCAGCGGAGGACCAGGCCGTCCTGTCCGGTTCGCCAGAGCTGGTAGACGGTGGTGGAGACGGTGGCGGTGCGGCCGGGGGTGTAGCCCGCCAGCATGGACGTAGCCCCGTATTCCCCCAGAGCCCGGGCGAAAGCCAGCACCGTCCCCGCCAGAATTCCCTGGCGGCAGGCCGGCATTTGAATCCGCCAGAAAATGTAAGAGTTGCTGAGCCCCAGAGTCCGGCCCGCCTGGGCCAGAGTCTGGTCGAAGGACTCGAAAGCCCCCCGGGTGGTGCGGTACATCAGGGGAAAGCTCACCGCCACGGCGGCGAAGACGCCGGATTGCCAGGTCATAGTCAGCCGGAGGCCGAAGGTTTCCAGGAACCAGCTCCCCAGAGGCCTCCGGGGTCCCAGAACCAGCAGCAGCAGCCAGCCCACCACCGTGGGGGGCAGTACCAGGGGCAGAGTCAGTATCACGTCCAGAACGCCCTTCACCAGCCGGGGGGCCCTGGCGATGACCTGGGCGGCGAAGATGCCCAGGAAGAAGACCAGCGCTGTGGACACGGCGGCAATGCGGATGGAGTTGTAAAGGGGAAACCAGTCCATAAGGGGGGCCCTCCCGTTTCGTTTATCCCAGGGGCGTGAAGCCCACGGACTCCAGCACAGCCCCGGCCTCGGGGGTGCGGAGGTAGTCCAAAAACGCCTGGGCCTCCTCCAGATGCGCGCTGTTTTTCAAGGCGGCGGCGGGGTAGATGACCTGCCCGCACATATCCGCTGTGGCGGTGTCCACCACCTCCAGCCCGGCGGAGAAGGCGTCCGTCGAGTAGATGATGCCGCAGTCCACGGTTCCCTGATCCACCTGGGTGGTGACCTCTTTGACGTTGGAGCCATAGGTCAAAACGCCGGCGGCGTTCAAGACGCTTTCGTCCAGCCCGTAATAGGAGAAAATTTTCTGGGTGTACTGCCCAACGGGGACGTCCTCGTTTCCTATGGCCAGGAGGATACTTCCGGTTTCCAGGGCGTCTTTCAGCTCGTCAAAGCTGTAAATATCCGCCGGATTTCCCTCCGGAACCGCCAGGGCAACCTTATTCTCCAGCAAGTTTACCCGGGTGTCCGGCAGGACGAAGTCCAAGCTTTCTTCCCCGGACTCTTTTGGGGCGTCCATGTTGACGGCAGGGGCAAAGGCGGCATCCAGTTCGTTCATCTGCTTCTGACCGGCAGAGATGAAGAGGTCGCACTCCGCCCCCGCCTCAATCTGAGCCTTGAGGGTGCCGGAGGAGTCGAAGTTGAAGAACAGCGTCACATTGGGATGGTCCTTTTTATAATTCTCTCCGATCTCCGTCAGCGTCTCCTGGAGGGAGGCGGCGGCAAAGACCGTCAGCTCCACTCCCTTGTCCGCAAGAGGGCCGTCCGCCTCGGAGGCGCAGGCAGTGAGGAGTAAAATCAAAAGGAGAGGGAGCAGACGTTTCATGAGAGCCTCCATTTCATATGTACTTTATAAAAGATAATGTTTTATTTTCCGAATCCACAGTTGGGGTAGGTGCAGACTCCGCAGCTCAGGCACAGCCCGCCCTCGCCCATCCGGGTAATGTCCGCCCTGGACACGGGAACCCCGGCGGCAAGCTTGGGGAGAACCAGGTCAAAGATGGTCCGTTTCGCGTACATAACGCAGCCGGGGAGGCCCAGGACCGGAGTTCCATCCTCAAAATATCCCAGCAGAAACATGGCTCCCGGCAGCACCGGCGCGCCGTAGGAGACAATCCTTGCCCCGGTGCGCCGGATGGCCCCAGGGGTGTTGTCGTCTGGGTCCACGCTCATGCCGCCGGTGCAGAGGATCAGGTCCGGCCCCTGGGCCTTGACCTCCAGGATGGCGGTTTTCACAGCCTCGATCTCGTCCCCCGGCGTCCGGCGCTCTATGGTTTCGATGCCGAACTCCGCCAGCTTTCCCTCCACCACCGGGGTAAAGGAATCCTGAATCAGCCCCTTGGCCACCTCGCTGCCGGTGGCGATGACAGCGGCGGTTTTCAGCTTCCAGGGCAGCAGCTCCAGCAGGGGCCGTTCCCCGGCGGCCTCCTCCGCCCGGCGGAGTTTTTCCTCTTCCATCACCAGAGGGATGACCCGGGTCCCCGCCAGTTTGTCCCCCTTCCGGACCGCCGTGCCGCCGTGGCGGGTGGCAATCATGATGTCCTCCAGAGTGTTGACGGCGTTCAGCCTGGCGCTGTCCACCAGGAACAGTCCGTCCCTGGCGGCGGTGAGCTCGATCTTGCCTTCCTTCACTGGGCTGGATTCCATATATTGGTTTTGACAGAGGGCGCGGAGGCGCTCCGCCGCGTCGTTTTCGTGGACCATCCCGGGGACCATCTCCCAGACATAGAGGTGCTCCTTGCCCATGGAGAGCAGCTCGGGGATGTCCTCTTCCCGGACCACGTGGCCCTTGCGGAAGCGGGCGTCCTTGTACTTCCCTGGAATAATCTGGGTCATATCGTGGCAGAGAACGTGGCCCACAGCCTCCCGCGTCGGTATCAGCTTCATCGCGCACACCCCTTATATAGAATCTTTTATAATTTCGATTTCATCGCCCTTGCGGACAGTCCCTTCCCGCACCACCACGGCGAAGACGCCCTCCGTGGGCATGACGCATTTCCCAGTGCGCCTCTTGATTTCGCAGTCATTGTGGCACTCCTTGCCGATTTGAGTGACCTCCACCACCGTTTCTCCCAGCCGGAGCCGGGTTCCGATAGGAAGGGACTTTAATTCCAGTCCCCGGGTGTTGATGTTCTCGGCGAAGGCCCCGGGCTCCAAATCGGGCAGGAGGGCGCGCATCTTGTCTACGCTCTCCTCCGCCAGGAGGGAAATCTGCCGGTGCCAGTCACCGGCGTGGGCGTCCCCTACGATGCCGTGGCGGAGCTGCAATTGAATTTCCGGAACCTCCCGTTTGACGGTGCCTTTCTTCTCGCTGATGTTTACGGATACCACTTCCGCCACGCTTACCACTCCCTTACATAGTCTCCGGTTTTGCCCCCGCTCTTCCGGCAGAGGCGGAGATCGGCAATCTCCATGTCCCGCTGGACGGCTTTGCACATGTCATAGATTGTCAGCGCCGCGGCGGAGACTGCCGTCAGGGCCTCCATCTCCACTCCGGTTTCCCCCTTGCACTTCACTTTGGAGCGGATATGGACAGCCTCTTCCTCCAGAGTGAAAAAGAGGTCCACCGCGGTCAGCCGCAAGGGGTGGCACATGGGAATCAGCTCATGGGTCCGCTTGGCGGCTAGAATTCCCGCCACTTGGGCCACTGCCAGGACATCTCCTTTGGGGGCGCCGCCGGTGCGGATAAGCTCTACGGTTTCCCGGTCCATGCGGACCCGGCCCTCTGCCTCAGCCTGCCGGAACGTGATGTCCTTCTTCGTCACGTCCACCATGCGGGCCCGGCCCTGCTCGTTGATATGGGTCAATTCCATTCCTTCAGCCTCCGATCTGGTGCATATTCCGGCCTGCCTCGCTGCGGCCTGTCTCATCCATGTGGTGCCGCTCCGGCTTGGCGGTGATTCCCGTTTGAATGGCCCGGCGGAGCGCCTCTCCATGAAGGCCCCGGAGGGGGATTTCCTGGTCCGAGTGGAGGCAGGGCTTCAGCTTTCCGTCCGCCGTCACTCGAATCCGGTCGCAGCTTCCGCAGAAGCGGTGACTCATAGGCTCGATCAGCCCCACCAGTCCCTGCCCGCCGGGAGAGCGGTATCGCCGGGCCACGCCGGAGCCCTCCACCGGGCGGAGGGCTGGGCAGGCGTTTAGTACCGTCTGGGCGGGGAGAAACTGAGCGGTCCGCCCCTGGCCGATGGGCATGAGCTCAATGAAGCGGACCTCCAGGGGATACCGCCGGGCCAGGTCCACGAAGCCGGGGATCTCGTCGTCATTGAAGCCCTTCATCAGCACCACGTTCAGCTTCATCCCGGCGAAGCCCGCCTCCGCCGCGGCCTCCAGGCCCCGGAAGACGTCCTCCAGGCGGCCCACCCGGGTTATATAGGCGAAGCGGTCCGGGCGGAGGGTGTCCAGGCTGACGTTAAGCCGGTTTACCCCGGCCTCTCTGAGGGGCCCTGCCAGCTGGGAGAGGGCCACGCCGTTGGTGGTGAGGCACAGCTCCTCCACACCTGGAATGGCCGCGATCCCCCGGCAAATATCCAGGATGCCCCGGCGGACCAGAGGCTCTCCCCCGGTGAGGCGGACCTTGCGGACTCCGCAGTCCACGGCGGCCTGGGCGATCTCCACCAGCTCTTCCACGGAGGAGATGTCCCTGTGGTCCCGCTTGGGGACTCCCTCGGCGGGCACGCAGTAACGGCAGCGGAGGGAACAGAGGTCCGTGACAGAGAGACGCAGATAGGTGATGCTCCTGGCATAGCGGTCCCGCAAGGCGGCTCCCTCCCTTCCCGATGGTGTAATAAAATGATTATAGAGGGGGTTCTGAAAAAAAGATGTTGTTATAACAACTTTTTGTGCTATAATTTTTCCAGAGTGTATTTGGAGAGAGGAGAAAGACGCCTATGGATGCGCCGTTGTCCGTGCTGAACCAATGCCGCCTGTTTCGAAACCTGCCTCCGGAGGCGCTGAAGGGGAAAATCCTGCCGGAGGGGAAGCTGCGGGAGTTTGAGAGACAAACCATTCTCATCGCGCCGGGGGACCGGGTGGATTGGTTTGCCGTGGTTCTTCGGGGAAAAGCCCAGATTTCCCAGATTTTTTCCGACGGGAGCAGCAGCCTGATGGATGTCCTGGGCCCCGGCTATGTTTTGGGAACAGACCTGATCTGCACCCGCAGCCGCCGCTCGCCCTATTACGCGGCTGCCGCCGGGCGGCTTCAAGTTCTCCTGCTTCCGGGAGCGCTGGTGCTGGAGCCGGGGGTTCTGCCGGGAGAAATAAGAGAGGTCCTTTGGAGAAATTTGCTGACCATCCTCTCCGACAGCGTCCTCCGCAAACACTACCGGCTGGCCATCTTGGCCCGGCGGGGCCTGCGGGACCGGGTGCTGGTCTACCTTACCATGCAGGCGGAGCGGCGGGGGACCCATACCTTCCGCATCCCCTTCTCCCGGGAAGAGCTGGCGGCCTTTCTCTGCGTGAACCGCAGCGCCCTGTCCCACGAGTTGAGCCGGATGGAGTCAGAGGGGCTGATCCGCTTTCGGAAGAACGAGTTTACGCTCCTCTCCGCCGGAAAGGGCCGAAGCACCTGGAGCGGAGAAGAATGAAAATCCTCCGCCAAGGCAGACGCCCTGACGGAGGGTTTAACTTTTATAAAGTATTTATACTTTTTCACATTTCCAGAAGGCCACACTGTAGGGGGGCAGCTCGCTGCCGCCGCCGAAGTCATGAAGCTTCCCGGTAATCAGGTCCACCGCCTGTCCGCAGCCCGCGTCGAAGTGGGCGGTATAGGGCGCATCCGAAGCGTTGACGGCAACCAACACCCGCTCGGAATCCGTCCGGCGCAGGAAAATGGTCTGGTGGTTGGTCAGAACGATGTCCTTGAAGTCTCCATAGCACAGGGCGTCGCTCTCCCTGTGGGCCCGGGCCATGGCGGCAATCTGGTCCGTCAGGGCCGTCCACTCCGGGGCGCCGAAAGCGGGGCGGAGGGCGTCGTCCCCCTGGGATTTTTCTCCCAGAGCTCCCCATTCGCTTCCGTAGTAGAGACAGGGGATGCCGGGCATACCGAAGACCAGGCCGTAAATCAGGGGAAGGTGGGCCGGGTTTGCCAGGATACTGGCAGCCCGGGTAACATCGTGGTTGTCGGCGAAGCAGAGGAGATGCTTGCCCTTATAGAGAGTCCATTGCTCCGGGCCGAACTGGCGCTTGAGGCTGTGGACGATCTCGAAGAGGTTCATGGAGTTCAAGCTGGAGTATAGACCTTTATAGCACTCATAGTTGGTGCAGCTGTGGAGAAGGCCGTCCCCCACCCAGCGGTTGTAATCTCCGTGGAGCGTTTCCCCCACCAGGAAGAACTCTGGTTTCAGCGTCTCGGTAAAAGACCGGAGCCGGCGGAGAAAATCGGGTTCCAGGCAGTAGGCCACGTCCAGCCGGAGCCCGTCGATGCCAAAGGTGTCCACCCAGAACTTCACGCAGTCCAAAAGATGCTCCACGACGGCAGGGTTCCGGAGGTTCAGCTTCACCAGCTCAAAGTGACCTTCCCAGCCCTCATACCAGAAGCCGTCGCTGTAGTTGGAGTTGCCGTCGAAATTGACGTAGAACCAGTCCTTGTAGGGGGAATCCCATTGTTTCTCCTGCACGTCGCGAAAAGCCCAGAATCCCCTGCCCACGTGGTTGAACACGCCGTCCAGCACCACCTTGATGCCGTGGCTGTGGAGGGTTTCCACGACTTTGGCAAAGTCCTCATTGGTTCCCAGACGGCAATCCACTTTCCGGTAATCCCGGGTGTCATAGCCGTGGCGGTCGCTTTCAAAGATCGGGGAGAGGTAGACCGCGTCGGCCCCCAGTTTTTGAATATGGGGAGCCCAATCCCCGATCTTGTCGATCCGGTGCGCGGCCGCACCGTCGTTTTCCTTGGGCGCTCCGCAGAAGCCCAGGGGATAGATTTGATAGAATACGCTTTTGTCAGCCCACATAGTTCAGCCGTCCTTTCTTGGCGGGGGTGGATCGCTGTATTTTACGGTGATGAACACAGAGATATCGTACAGGTTGATAGTATACCACAGATTTCCGGAAAGGTCGAGAAAAATTCAACGGGGGGATTTTGGGGCTCTCGCCCTTGACAGGGGCAGGGAATAGGCATAATATAGATATATAGGGAAAAACTTCATAAGGTCCGGTAGGTAAGGCTGCCACAAGGATATGGGTCGCTGCCGCGAAGTGATGGAGACATCACCAGCTGGTTTGAACAGGCGATATCGAATGGGAAGGTATCATCTAACGCGATTTCACCGCCTTGTGAGGCTAAAGCTCAAACGGTAGGGGCGGGGTGATATCCGCCTGTCAGAGGGGGAGATTCTCCAGTCGCGCCGATCCGGGACGATTGGAGATTTTTGTTTTTTTGCCATTTGCGAGGAGAGGAGGTCCCGGCGTGTTTGAACTGCAAAAGGAACGGGCGGAGCTGTTGGAGAAGATTGAGGAGCTGTTCGGGCGAAAACGCTACGCGGAGCTTCGGGACCTGCTGCTGCCTATGGAGGCGGCGGACATCGCCTCCCTCTGCACGGACCTGGATGAGAAAGTCCCGGTGGTTTTCCGCCTGCTGCCAAAGGAGCTGGCGGCAGAAGTCTTTGTGGAACTGGACAGCGACGACCAGGAGCTCCTGATTCACAGCTTTTCCAACACGGAGCTGAAAGAGGTTTTGGACGAGCTGTATCTGGACGACGCCGCCGACATCGTGGAGGAAATGCCCGCCGGGGTGGTGAAACGCATCCTGCGCCACTGTGACCCGGAGATGCGCAAGAGTATCAATGAGGTGCTGAAATATCCGGAGGATTCCGCCGGCAGCATTATGACCACGGAGTTCGTGGACCTGAAGGAAACCATGACGGTGGAAGACGCACTGAAGCGCATCCGCCGGACGGGACCGGACAAGGAAACCATCAACATCTGCTATGTCATTGACGAGGGCCGGCATCTGATCGGTCTTCTGACGATCCGCACCCTGCTCCTGGCGGAGGAGGACGATGTAATCGGCGATATCATGGAGCGAAACCTCATAGCCGTCCAGACCCTGGATGACCAGGAGGCCGTGGCCCGGGCCCTGGGGAAGTACGATTTCCTGGCCCTGCCGGTGGTGGACAAGGAGAAACGGCTGGTGGGCATCGTCACGGTCGACGACGCCATCGACGTTTTGCAGGAGGAGGTTACGGAGGACATCGAGAAGATGGCCGCTATGCTCCCTGGAGACAAACCTTACTTGAAAACGGGCATCTTTGAAACTTGGAAGGCTCGGACTCCCTGGCTGATGCTGCTGATGCTCTCCGCCACCTTTACGGGCATCATTTTGACCCACTTTGAAAAATCCCTCATGGCCTGCGCCATTCTGACCTCCTTTATCCCCATGCTCTCCGGCACCGGCGGCAACAGCGGCACTCAGGCGTCCACCGCCGTTATCCGGGCCTTGTCCCTGGGAGAAGTCCGGTTCAGCGATTTGTTCCAGGTGCTGTGGAAAGAGTTCTGGGTTTCCGTCTGCTGCGGGCTGTGCCTGGCGGCGGCGAACTTCGTGAAGATGATGCTGGTGGACCGCTGGCTGCTGCAAAACCCCACGGTGACGCCTCAGGTAGCCCTGGTGGTCTGCGCCACGCTGGTGGGGACGGTTCTCTGCGCCAAGCTGGTGGGCTGCTCCCTGCCCCTGCTTGCCAAGCGGATCGGCTTTGATCCGGCGGTGATGGCGTCTCCTTTCATTACCACCATCGTGGACGCGTTGTCCCTGCTGATTTACTTCCGCTTCGCCTCTGCGATTCTGGGGCTGTAAGCGGGAAACTGTACGTGAAACCGCTGAACGCCGTCCGGGCCCTTTGCCCGGACGGCGTTCAGCGGTCCGCATGTCAAAACCAGGCGGCGGAGTTCTTCCGGAATGTAGGTTCCGGGCCGTCTTGGTAGGGATTATAGCGGTTTTCGTTGCAGCCGAACTCCTGTAAAAAGCAGATGCGGTCCGCCGGGTTCCAGCGGATCAGGGACAGCCCGTCGAAGGGCTCCGCCCGGCCGTCGTCCATCTGATTGCGGAAGTGCCACTGAACGATGGTCTGGTCCCCCTTGTGGAAAAATTGCCGGATGTCCCACCGGAGGACGGTCCCCCGGGTGTTCCACTCCTGAAACCAGTGCCGGATTGTTTCCGCGCCGTGGTATTCCGGGCCCCAGCTCTCAATATAAACGGCGTCCTCTGAAAAGATGTTCAAGATGCCCAGGTCCGACTTTTTCAGCCACATGTCAAACCAGAGGCGGACAATGTGTTCGCGCTGTTCCATAGCGGTTCCTCCCTGTAGGATTAGGGGCTGTTTGAAAAATGTAAAAACGCCCAAACGGCAGATTTTTTCCGTCCTTCATTCCGCCGCGATGGACCGGATGTCCAACAGGTCCCGGATCACGTAATCCGCCGTTCCGGTCCCGGAGGGGGAGTAGAGGACGCTGCGGACCCCGGCGTTTTTGGCACAATCTACGTCCAGGGTCCGGTCCCCAATGTAATAAACCCGGTTCTTTTCCAAACGATGCTTTTCCATCAGGTAGAGCAGGGCGGCGGGGGCGGGCTTTCGGGGAAAACCGTTCAGGCTGGAAACCACCTCTTCAAAGAAACGGTCCAGGCCCAAATGTTTCAGAACGGGGACCGTGGTGCTGCCCCGATGGGTGTAAACAAAATGGACCGCGCCAAGGGCGGCGGCGGCTTCCAGGGCCTTCCCGGCGTGGGGCATGGCGGCGATTTCCAGATACCGCCCGCCGCTGATTTCGGAATAGCGGCTTTTGATTTCCGAAAAGGTCCGGCCGGTTTTCGCCGCGGCGTACTTTACCACGTCGCTGACGGAACCCTCCGTAGCCAGGCGGCGGAGTTCGTTTACGTCCATAGAGATTCCCAGTTCCTCCAGTGTTTGGCGGAGGCTGGAGACAATGACGCCGTAAGAGTCCAACAGGGTCCCGTCCAGGTCCCAGATCAAGGCTTTGCCGTTCATAGGCGTTCCCTCCCAAAGTCCGGTGAGTTTCCAAACTATTATACCAGGGTCCGGGGCGGCTGTCCAGGGGACCGTGGACGGAGGGAATGTCCAGTTGCGCATTTTATAACAGGGCCATCGTGTAAGGGCCGCCGCCCCCGGCGGCCCGTTTCTCCGAGCCTCCGCCGGGATTTCCAGGGAAGCGGGAAGCCCGGGGTCGTCCCCACATGATAAAATCTTCGGATAGGACGCACCTGTGGACGAAAAAGCGCCGCCCGGAGCGGCGCGGCGCTTTACGTATTGCTGTCTTTCTTTTTGGGCCACACCAGGCTGATTCCCGACAGCAGCAGATATACCCCGAAGGGCTTGCGCAGTACCTCCACGTCCACAGCGTTGGAGATCCAGGCCCCAATCAGCGCGGCAATGACTGCGGCGGGCACGGCGGCCTTCAGCGTAGGCTTGTCCAGATACCCGCTCCTGGCGTGGCAGACCAGGGCGCTGACGGCGGTGGGGAGGAAAAACAGCAGGTTTACTCCCTGCGCCGTCCGCTGGTCCACCCCCAGAAAAAGGGTCATCACCAGCAGCAGCAGCGTCCCGCCTCCCACGCCCCAGGCGGAGACAATACTGGCCCCCAGGCCGCAGAGGAAGGGAATAATCCAGTCCGTCACAGCAGATATTTCACCCCCGCGTAGAAGAGAAAGGCGGCAAACAGCCATTTCAAAAGTTTGGTGGAAATTTTTCCGTAGAGCTTCCCGCCTAGGAACCCGCCAATCAGCCCCCCCGCCAGGTAGGGCAGGGCCTCCATCAGGGATACGCCGCCCTTCCAGAGATATACCGCTGCCGACACCAGGCACACCGGAAAGATGACGCCCACGCAGGTGGCGTAGAGCTTCCTCTGACTCAGATCCCCCCATCGGGATTGAATGGGCAGGAACACCATGCCCCCGCCGCCGCCGAACAGTCCGTTGGCCAGTCCCGCCGCGGCCCCCGCCAGCCGGGATGTCCAGGCTGCTTTCACGCCGCCACTTCCTTTCCTCTTTATGTACCCCCTTCCGGAGAGGGACCGGAAGAGGGAGAAAGGCCGCCCGCTTATTTCAGCTTGAAGCTCTGGCAGTCGGTGCACTCCACCATGGTGGGGTTGGTTTCATGGGTACCCACCTGAATGGTGTTCAGGCCGCAGTAGCCGGTGTCCTGGCAGTGGTTGGCGCAGTTGTTCACGGTGCACTTGATGCTCTGGTTGGGCGTGCAGGCGCAGCCGCCGTTGGTGCAGTCCTTGGTCATGAGTTTGGTCCTCCCGCGTGAAGATTTTTCAAGGCGCTGAGGGGCCGTCCCTTTTGTCCCCTCAGCGCGTTTTTGCGGTGAAAGGAGAGATGGTTGTGCCACGTCAGCGCCCTCCTAGTGTGCGCCGGGAAGAAGAGAGTATACGCGGTTTAAAAGAGTGAAATTTTTGGCATCAAAAAAGGAGCCGCCTTACGGCGGCCCCAGGAACGCATTTGCGTTTCAGGCGGCATGGCAGATGCCTTCGCAGAAACCGGAGAGATGGCGGTCGCCGCAATAGGCGGCTCCCCGATGGCTGTGGCGTCCCTCAATGGTACAGCCCTCCACTGGGCACAGCGCCCGGCAGGTGCCGTCACAGAAACCGTCCAGGTGGCAATATCCGCAGGCGAGCGTGCCGTTATGGTCGTGCCGCCCCTGGATCATGCAGCCGTCCACGGTGCACAGGCTGCGGCAGCGGCCGTCGCAAAAACCGTTCTGGTGGGGATACCCGCAGTAGGTGACGCCGTCGTGGACATGCCGCCCGTCAATGGGGCAGTTGGGGACGGGGCAGAGGGCCCGGCAGGCGCCGTCGCAAAAGCCGTTTTCGTGGGGATAGCCGCAGCAGGTGACACCGTTGTGAACATGCCGCCCGGTTTCGGGGCAGCCCTCCAGCGTGCACAGCGCCCGGCAATTGTTGTCGCAGACGCCGCTTTCATGGGGATACCCGCAGTAAGTGACGCCGTTGTGAACATGCCGTCCGGCGGTGTCGCAGCCCTCTACCTGACAGACGGTGACCGTGGCAACGGGCTGGGAGGGCCGAACGGGCCGGCCATGGCAGCCGCCGTAGTGGCCATGGGCAGAAACGGGCAGCGTCAGCAGCGCCAGGGCCAGGACGCAGAGGAACGCCTTTTTGAGCTTCATGTCAGATAACCTCCTTGATACAATCGTAACTTATAGAATAGCACAGCGGAGCCGGGCTGGCAAGAGGTTTCATGTTCAAAAATCCTTCAAACTTCTTTCAGCAATTTTTAAGTTCTTCCGTCTATACTAAGGCCATCAAGTTGAGAAAGGCCCCGCCGGGAAACGGCGGAATTCCGCAGAATTTAAAAACCAGACAATCCCAGTTCACACGTTCGACATGAATTCCTGTTATCTTAGCTTCTAAGAACGGAAGGAACGGGATACATAATAAAGGAGGAACCCGATTATGTATAACGATGAGAACAATCTGTACAACTACACTTACCGCAAAGACGGCAGCGAGCTCTCCCATCAGCGGGAGGCCGTCCGTCCGGGCGGACAGCCCGGCCCCCAGGGGCCTGAATGGGAGGGAAAGCCCGTGAGAAAAAACCGCTTGGGCTTGAAGATTGCCGCCCTGGCCTTGAGCTGCGCGCTGCTTGGCGGCGCGGCGGGAGGCGGGGCCGTGTGGGCCGCTTCCCACTACAACGGAGGAGGGAACGAGAGCGAGATCAACGTCTCCAGCCGTCCCGTCACCCAGGTGGCCCTCCGGGACGTGGACGGAAAAACCGCCATGAGCGACGCGGAGGTCTACGCGGCAAATGTTAACAGCGTGGTGTCCATACGCACCTCCGCTACCGCCGGATATAATTTTTACGGTCAGCCGGTGCAGACGGCCTCCGCAGGGTCCGGCTTTGTGTTGAGCAAGGACGGCTACATCCTCACGAATTACCACGTGGTAAAGGGCGCGGAAACCGTGACCGTCACCATGTATAATGGGGATGAGTTTGACGCCAAGTATATCGGTGGAGAGGAAGATTACGACATCGCCGTCATTAAGGTGGAGGCAGAGAATCTCCAGCCGGTCACCCTGGGAGACAGCGGGACGCTGAACGTGGGGGACCACGTGCTGGCCATCGGCAACCCCTTGGGAGAGCTGACGTTTTCCATGAGCGGCGGCATGGTTTCCTGCGTGGACAGGGCCATCAACGTGGACGGGACGCCTTTCAATATGATCCAAACCGACGCGTCCATCAATCCCGGCAACTCCGGCGGGCCCCTGTTCAATCAGTACGGCGAGGTGGTGGGCATCGTCTCCGCCAAATATTCGCAGTCCTCCAACGGCACCACGGTGGAGGGCCTGGGCTTCGCCATCCCCATGAACGATGTGTTCTCCATGGTGAAGGACATCATGGCCAACGGCTATGTTTCTAACCGGGCCTATCTGGGCATCACGCCTCAAACTCTGACGGAGGGTACGGCAGCCCAGTTCCACTATGACGTCACGTCCGGCGTGTTCATCAACTATGTGGAGCCGGACAGCGCCGCCGCCAAAGCGGGGCTGAAGATGGGCGACGTCATTACCAAGGTGGACGGGACCGCCATTAAGACGGTAGAGGACCTGAATCTGGCGAAAAAGAAGTACTCCGCCGGAGATACCGCCACTCTGGAGGTTTACCGGCCGGACGGGACCATTACCGTGGAAGTCACCTGGGGCGCGGCTCCCAAGGAGGAGCAGGCTCAACAGGAGCCGGCACAGCAGGAGCCGGCACAGCAGGAGCCCGGCAACGGAAACGGCCAATACGGCAATGGATATTTCAACGATCCCTTCGACATGTTCCGTTATTTCTTCGGTTGAGTCCGCCCGGGTTTTCCGGGGCGGCAAGTGATACGTCCTCCCGCGCCCGGAGACGGCTTCGCGGCAAGAGCTGCGGCAAGGCAAAAAAGCCGCCATGCGGCGGGCGGGGATGGTGTATATAGATGAGGCAGGGCGGGGTTACCCGCCGGAATGGTGAAACGCCATATAAAAGGAAAGTGCGGGAGGGCCGGATTTCAGGCCCTCCCGCGTCGTTTCCGGAAGAAATTCCGCTAGTTTTACTTTAGCGCATGCCCGCCGCTGCGCGGCGAGAATTCCGCCCGCTCCACCCGTTCCCCTCTTCCCCAACGCGACCGCCGCGCCGGGCTGGGGGCGAAGGGGAGAGGGCTGGGCGGGATTGTCTCCGGGCTGAGAGACGCCGCGCCGGGGCGGCTCAGTCTGCGATTTCGATGCCCAGGATTCGGGCTACTACCGCCGCCTGGGAGGCGTGAATCTTCGCGCCCCGCAGTTCCTGGCAGGAGGCGGAGAGCGTTATACCGTCCAGAGTGCAGCCGGAAAGGTCCGCCCCCTTGAGGACGGCCCGGAAGAGATCCGCTCCGGAGAGGTCAACGCTCTTTAGAGCGGTCTTTACAATTTTGAGCTCCTGACAGCCGCTTTCCGCCAAATCGCAGTCCGCCAGGGCGCAGCGCTCCCACAGGGCCCCGGTGAGATTGGACCAGCGGAGCCGGAGCCCAGACATGGAACAGTCCTTGAAGCGGGCTTTGCGGAAGTCCCCGCCTTCGGCCTTACAGCCGGAGAGGCCGGTGTCCTTCCAGAGGCTTACGGCAAAGCGGCAGCAAGAGAAGGCGCAGTTTTCAAACGAGCAGCTGTAAAAGGCCGCGCCGCTGAAATCGCAGTCCGCAAATTGACAGCGGTCAAATTGGACCTGCCGGAAGGTAAGGTCCGAGAGGTCCAGTCCTTCCGCCGTCTCCCGGTCAAAGCGCCGTCCGGCCAGCTGTTCTCCTTCCTCCCGGGCGGAGAGGAGGGCCCGCTCCATATCACTCATGTTTGCCTCTTCCGCTCCGGCATCCAGAGGAGCTCTTCAAAACTTTTAATATATACGTCGCAATAGCCCCGCATCTCCTGCTCGTCCTGGGCGAAGAGGCCGTCGTAGACCCCTACCACCCGCATCTTTGCCGCCCTGGCTCCCTGACAGGCGGCCAGGCTGTCGTCGAAAATGGTGCAGTCCTCCGGCCGGACCCCGGCGGCCTTGGCGGCGGCCAGCCAGATGTCCGGCTTTCGCTTTTCCAGCCCCAGCTCCTGGGCGAAGGTGACCCGCTCGAAGTACTTCTCCAGCCCCAGGGATTCCAAGGCCGTATGACAGTGCTCCGGCACGCTGGAAGTCACTACCGCCATCCGGCGCCCTTCCGTTTTGCACTGCTTCAGATAGGCCCGGACGCCGGGTTTTACCGGCACACGGGCGTAAGAGTCCGCCGCCAGCTCCATCCACTCGGCAATGATGGACTCGCAGGATTCCGGAAGTTTGCAGAATTCCTTGGTGAATACCGCCGCCAGGGGGAGGGGAACATGGGCCACGCCTTCATAATAGGCGTGGGTATACTTCATTCCCCGGCGGGCCAGGAATTCCCGGTCCACCTTTTTCCACACTCCATTGGAGTCCGTCAGCACGCCGTCCATATCGAAGAAAAACATACGCTCACTCCTCCTTTACCAGGCGGAAGCGCCAGGGAAAATCCCTGGCCTCCTCCGCGTAGTCCACGCCGATTCGGGGACCGGCGGCGATTCGTTCTCCCGCCGGGACAGGAAAGGGGGGCAGCCCCGCATCCTCCGGCCGGTCGCAGAGAAACAGCGTATTCCCCGTCAAATCCAGCCCGTTTTCCGCCCTGGTGAGGGCTAAGGCCCGGCAGACTTTGCCGGGGCCGTTGAGAAAGTTCTTTTTCCGGTAGGGGGTCAAGGGCTTGTCCCCGTAGCGGAGGCGGGCCATTGTTTTTGCGCCCGCTGCCGGTTCTATTGCCCGGAGCAGGACGGCGGCGGGCTCCCCCTCCGGTTCCGTGACGAAGTTCAGGCAGTGGTACATGCCGTAGATGAGGTAGATATAGGCCGTTCCCGGCGGGGCGAAGAGAGTTTCCGTCCGGGCTGTCCGGCGGTAGAGATAGGCGTGGCACGCCTTATCGCAGCGGCCCACATAGGCCTCCGTTTCCACAATGCGTCCCGCCAGCGTCTCGCCGTCCAGGCGGCGGATCAGGTATTTTCCCAGCAGCTGCCGGGCGGCCTCCAGAGTGTCCTGGGCGTAGAATTCACGGGAAAGCCTTGCCATTTTTTCACCTCAGTGTTACAATACTAACTTACGCGGCCCTGGGCCGCACAGCAATTTCAGTATATCACAGAAGAGAACATGGAGCAAGGAAAATGAAAGTCAACAGAGTTCGTCAAAACGTCCTGCCCCTTATCACGGCCATGATCTGGGGCACCGCCTTTGTGGCCCAGAGCATAGGCGCGGAGTACATGGGGCCCTTTACCTTCAACGCCGCCCGGGCGGTGATCGCCTTTGTCTTTTTGCTGGCCCTCTGCGGCCTTCGGGTTGTGTACCGGCGGTGGAAAGGTCAAAGGGCCGCCTCCGCCGGGGCGCGCCGGGACCTGGTCCTGGGGGGCGCCGCCTGCGGCGTGGCGATGTCGGTGGCCAGCTTTTTCCAGCAGAAGGGGCTGGAAACCACGACTCCCGGCAAAGCGGGATTCATTACGGCACTGTATATCGTCCTGGTGCCCCTGGCTGGGCTGGCTCTGGGGAAGAAGGTGCCCCGCGCCCTGTGGATGGGCGTGGCTTTGGCAGTGGCGGGACTGTATTGTCTCTGCGTCACGGAAGAGCTGAGCGTCACCGGAGGGGACCTCTATGTGCTGGCCTGCGCCTTCTGCTTTACCGCTCAGATTCTGATTGTGGACTACTTTACCAATAAGGTGGACGGCGTGTCCTTGTCCTGCGCCCAGTTTCTGGTTATGACCGTCCTCTCCGCCATCGGGGCGCTGACGGAAGTTCCGCCGCCCCTGGAACTGCTGCCGGAGTACCTGGGTCCGGTGCTGTACGTGGGCGTGTTCTCCAGCGGGGTGGCTTACACCCTTCAAATTTTGGCCCAGAAGGATTCCAACCCGGCGGTGGTGTCATTGCTGATGAGTATGGAATCCCTCTTTGCCGCCATCGCGGGGGCGCTGATTCTGGGAAATCGGATGACGGGCCGGGAATATCTGGGCTGCGCCCTGATGCTGGCGGCGGTAGTGCTGGCCCAGCTGCCCGGACAAACAAAATTCCGCTCTGCTTCGCTTCCGCCGCGGGGCGGAGAAAATTCCACCCGTTCCATTTCCCCTTCCTCACCCCGCAAGAGCTGAGGGTTTTTGCGCGGCTTGAAAAAAGGGACGGGGGATTTCCCAATAGACAAGAGAGGAAACTTATGCTATAATGCCGGTAAAATGGTAATGATATGCTTAGATACCAGTTTTTTGCAAATGAGGTGATCTCGTGCGGATCAACGTGCTTGGCGTCGGCTTCGACAATTTGACCATGGAGGAGGCCGTGTGCAGGGGGATGGAGCTGCTTCGCAGCCCCGGGACCCATTACGTGGTAACTCCAAACCCCGAAATCGTGGAGGCGTGCCGGGAAGATCCCGCTGCCCGGCGGGCGGTGAATGCGGCGGACCTGGTGCTTCCGGACGGCGTAGGCGTGGTGAAGGGAGCAAAGATGCTGGGCACGCCCTTGAAGGAGAAAATTCCTGGAATTGAGTTTGCCGCCGGGCTGATGGAGCGAATGGCGGCAGAGGGATTGTCCCTCTACCTGCTGGGGGCCAAACCCGGCGTGGCGGAGGCCGCCGGGGAACGATTGGCGGCGAAGTATCCGGGATTGAAGATTGCGGGGACTCACGACGGCTATTTTCAAGAGGATGGCCCGGTTGCCGAAGCCGTCCGGCAGAGCGGGGCGGATTGTGCCTTTGTCTGTCTGGGGGCCCCGAAGCAGGAGCTTTGGATGGCCAAGTACGGCGAAGCGACGGGGGCCCGCCTCCTCTGCGGCCTGGGGGGAAGCCTGGACATTTTTGCCGGCGCGGCGGAACGGGCCCCTAAGTTTTGGCGTGACCATGGGTTGGAGTGGTTTTACCGCCTCTGCAAAAACCCCTGGCGGGCGGGGCGGATGATGAAACTGCCCCTGTTCCTGATTCATGTACAGAAGGAGAAGAGCCGGAAATGAAGGGCAGACTGATTGTTCTGGAAGGTACCGACGGTTCCGGCAAGGCGACGCAGGCCAAGCTTCTTCTCCGGAGTTTGGAGGACCGGGGCGTTTCCTGCCGGGAGATCGACTTTCCCCGGTACGGCAATCCCTTTGCCGAGCCCGCCAATCTGTATCTCCACGGAGCCCTGGGGGGAGCTCCCGGGGACGTAAACGCCTGTGCCGCTTCCGTGATGTTCGCGATGGACCGCTTTGCCTCTTATAAAGAGGACTGGGGAGCGTTTTATGAGTCCGGCGGTGTCGTGGTGGCCAACCGCTATACCACTTCCAACGCCGTCCATCAGGCGTCCAAGCTTCCGGACGGGGAGCGGAGGAGCTTTTTGGATTGGCTGTTTGACTTGGAATACCGCCGCCTGGGATTGCCGGAACCGGATTTGGTGCTGTACTTGGACATGCCTACCGAGGCGGCAAAGCGCTTGCTGCGCCGCAGGGAGCAGGAGACGAACACCCAGGCCGATATTCATGAACGGGACGGGGAATATCTCCGCCGCTGCCGGGAGTGCGCCGGGGAGATTGCCAGAATCCAGGGCTGGGCCATTGTGAACTGCGCCGCAGAGGGCGCACCCCGGACCCCGGAGGACATCCACCAGGAGATCCTGGCCATGGTCCGTGGCGTCTTGTCCCACTAAGAAGGGGCGAAAGCGGGACGCAAAGCGTCCCGCCATGCCTTGTTTCCCTTCCCCCGGTTCCCCGCGCCCAGGCAAAGTCCCTGTAAAGGGGGAACCGCATCCGCTGAGGCAATGAAACCGCCGGAGCGTGTGCGGCGGCCGCGGAGAGAGGAAGGAAACAGCGTGAGGAATCGCCGCAGAGCGGTTCCAGGTAGAGCGTATGTTGCTCCGGTGATTAGCAGCAGGAGTCGTTGCAGCCGCAGTTGCAGTTGCAGCCGCAGTTGCAGCCGCAATTGCAGCCGCCGTTGCAGCCGCAGCCACAGCCGCAGTTGTTATTGCAACCGCAACCGCATCCGCAGCTGCCGTTCCAGTTGTTGCCGCCCCAGCTGTTCCCGCCGCATCCGCAGCAGCAGAACAGGATGATGATCAGGATGATCCACAGGCAGCCATTGTCGTTTCCATTGTTAAAGCACATAGTCAGTCACCTTTCTTTGGGTCCGTTTCCGCGGCCTGCGGCGGGACCCTGGATTTGAAATATTCTATGCTTCCGGCCTCCGCCGGGAGCCTGACCCTCTGAAAATCTCTCGTTTTTTTTCTGAAGGAGAGATGGACGGAAACGCGCCGCGCGCGAGGAGGTTTCAACATGGCCGAATTTAACAACCGAGATACCGCCAGCTGGGATGCCGGACAGGTCCGGCGGGAGCCGCCCGCTCCATCCCATTCACCCCAGCGCCCCCCCCAGCGGAAGCGCCGGAGGCGGCGGCGGATGCACCCGCTTTTGTTTCTTCTGCTGCACGTGATTTTTGTGGCGCTGGCCTCCGCGCTGCTGGGCTGTGCGGGGTGGCTGCTGTTCAGCGACT
The DNA here is from genome assembly GCA_910578935.1 of uncultured Oscillibacter sp. Lineage (GTDB taxonomy): Bacteria > Bacillota > Clostridia > Oscillospirales > Oscillospiraceae > Oscillibacter. The sequence continues at coordinate 69,205 of CAJTSM010000006.1, forward strand.
TCTGCTCCTTTAACCGTTCCGGCACGCCGCCGGTGGAGATGATCGTGGAGGTTTCCTCCGAGGACACCGTGGACACCGTGGCGGACAAGCTGAAGGCGGCGGGGCTCATCGAGTACCCTTGGTTCTTCAAGCTCTACGCCAACGTCACCCACGCGGAGGAAAAAATCGGCATGGGGACCCACTCTCTGAACACGGACATGGACTACCACGCCCTGGTGCTGGGAATGCGGAGCTCCGCCGGAAACATGACGGCGGAAACCGTTCAGGTCACCATCCCCGAGGGCTACACCGTGGCCCAGACCATCGCCGTCCTGGCGAAAAACGGGGTCAACACCGAGGCGGCCCTGACGGAAGCGGCCCAGACCGCCGATTTCGACTACGACTTCATTGACAACGAATCTGAGGACATCAGCCGCCTGGAGGGCTTCCTCTTCCCGGACACCTACGAGTTCTACGTGAACGAAAAGCCGCAGAACGCCCTGAACCGTCTCATCAAAAACTTCAACAGCAAGATCGACGACGAGCTGCTGGCCCTCTGGCAGGAAAAGGGTTATGACCTGAAGGAAATCGTCACCGTGGCCTCCCTCATCGAGCGGGAAACCGACGGAACGGACCAGACCAACATTGCCTCCGTCATCTACAACCGCCTGGACGGTCCGGGGGACAAGGCGGGAACCAACGGCCTGCTCCAGATCGACGCCTCCCTGCTTTACGGCCTGCCGGGCCACGAGGGGGCCATCACCCAGTCGGACCTGGAGACGGACACGCCCTATAACCTCTATCTCCACAAGGGCCTGCCCCCCACGCCCATCGCCAACCCCGGCCTTGCCGCCATCAACGCGGCGCTGGAGCCGGCGGAAACCGGCTATTACTTCTACGCCCTGGGCAAGGACAACCGGCACCACTATTTCTCCACCCTGAGCGAACACACCGCCTTTGTCCAAAGTGACCAGTATGGCGGATAATCGGCCGGAGCTGCTGGCCCCGGCGGGGGACATGGAGCGCCTGCGCATGGCGGTGCTCTATGGGGCGGACGCGGTGTATCTGGCGGGGACGGATTTCGGTATGCGGGCCTTTGCGGGGAACTTCTCCCCGGAGGATTTGACCGAAGCGGTGGGGTTTGCCCATGCCCACGGCGTCCGGGTCCACTGCACCGTCAACACCATGCCCCGGAACGGCGAGATGGACCGCCTCCCCGCCCATTTGGAGCGGCTGGAGGCTGCGGGGGTGGACGCGGTGATCCTGGCAGACCTGGGGGCCTTTCAGCTGGCCGGGCGGTATGCCCCTCATGCGGCCCGGCACGTTTCCACCCAGGCTGGGGTCACCAATTATGAAACCGCCCGGGCCTGGTACGACCTGGGGGCCTCCCGGGTCATTCTGGCCCGGGAACTGAGCCTGGAGGAAATCCATACCATCCGGGAGAAAACGCCGTCCGGCCTGGAGCTGGAGGCTTTTGTCCACGGAGCTATGTGCGTCAGTTACTCCGGGCGGTGCCTTCTGAGCAACTATATGACGGGCCGGGACTCCAGCCGGGGTGCCTGCGCCCAGCCCTGCCGGTATAAGTACGCCCTCATGGAGGAGAAGCGTCCCGGCGAGTTCTTCCCCATCGCAGAGGACGGCCAGGGAGCCTATATACTGAATTCCCGGGACATGTGCATGATTGACCATCTGGAGGACCTGGCGTTTCTGGACAGTCTCAAAATTGAGGGACGGGCCAAGTCCGCCTATTACGCCGCCGTGGTTACCGCCGCTTACCGTCATGGCCTGGATGCCCTGGCGGCGGGGAAAGCGATCGACCCGATCTGGAGGGACGAGGTGGAACACGTCAGCCACCGCCCCTATTCCACCGGGTTCTTCTACGGTCCTCCGGGCCAGTATTACGACGACGCCCGCTATCTGCGGGAGTGGCAGGTGGCCGCTGTTGTCACGGACTGCGACGGGGAGGGAAACGCGGCTTTGTCCCTCCGCAATAAATTCCGCACAGGGGACCGGGTGGAGCTGGTGGGCCCGGATATGCGGCCTTTTGAAATGACGGTTCCGGAGATGACGGATGAGGACGGCCTTCCCCTTTTTGAGCCCCGAACGCCCAGGAGCATCTTCCACATGAAGCTTCCCCAGCAGGTACCCCCCTGGACCATCCTCCGGCGGGCCAAAGATCTTTCCGCCAAGGGAACCGGATGAAACTACTTTCTAAAAGAAACTATATAAGGAGAAGCCGTTATGAAAGCAGACGTTGTCATCGTGGGCGCCGGCCCCGCCGGTATTTTCACCGCCCTGGAAATGCTGAAAAAGGGGAGCAAACAGAAAATCGTCATGGTGGAAAAGGGCCGGAGCATTGAGAACCGCCGCTGCCCGAAGAGCCAGACGAACAAGTGTGTAAACTGCAAGCCCTACTGCCACATTACTACCGGCTTTTCCGGCGCAGGGGCCTTTTCTGATGGAAAGCTCTCCCTGAGCTACGAGGTGGGGGGGGATCTGCCTACCCTGATCGGCCCGGATGTGGCGCAGGAAACCATTCATTACGCCGATAAAATCTATCTGGATTTCGGCGCGGATACCCACATTGAGGGATTGGAGTACCCGGAGGACCGGAAGGAAATCCGCAAGCGGGCCATTCAGGCGGGCCTCAAGCTGGTGGACTGCCCGATCCGCCATATGGGCACGGAGAAGGCCCACGATATTTACTTGGGGATCGAGCGGTATTTGCAGGAAAACGGGGTGGAGATTCTCTTTGGCTGGGAGTGCCAGAATTTGATTCTGGAAAACGACGTCTGTAAGGGTGTGACCATCTCCGACCGGCGGACGGACCGGGAAATCTATGCCAAGCACACCGTGGTGGCCACCGGCCGCCGGGGGGCGGACTGGCTGGAAAAGCTCTGCGCGGAGCACAACATCGCCCACGCTCCGGGCACCGTGGACATTGGCGTCCGGGTGGAGGTTCGGAACGAGGTCATGGAGATGGTGAACCGGGTGCTCTATGAGTCCAAGTTGGTGGGTTGGCCCAAGCCCTTTAAAAACAAAGTGCGGACCTTCTGCCAGAATCCCGGCGGTTTTGTCAGCCAGGAGAACTATGACAACGATCTGGCAGTGGTCAACGGCCACTCCTATAAGGAGTTCAAGAGCGACAATACGAACTTGTCCATTCTCTGCTCCCATAATTTCAGCGTCCCCTTCAACCAGCCCATTGCCTATGCCCAGAAGGTGGGCGAGCTGACCAACATGCTGGCCAACGGCCAGATTCTGGTCCAGCGCTTCGGCGACATCCTGGATGGCAAGCGGACGTGGCAGAAGGAGCTGGCCCAGTCCAACATCCGGCCCACCCTGCCGGACGTGGTGGCGGGGGACATCACCGCCGCCATGCCCTACCGGGCCATGGTGAACATCATCAACTTCATCCAGGCTATGGACTACGTGGTGCCGGGCTTCGCCTCCTACGAGACCCTGCTCTACTCCCCGGAGCTGAAATTCTACTCCAACCGGGTGAAGATGGACACGGATTTCAACACCAGCTTGCAGGGCCTTCACTGTCTGGGGGACTCCTCCGGCTGGACCCGGGGACTGATGATGTCCTCCGCCATGGGCGTGCTCATGGGGAGGAAATTGGCGGAAGAGGGATAACAAATGCCAAACAAAAATCAGGGCCGTCAAGGCCCTGATTTTTTCTGCCCTCATTCGACTTTCCGGGATTCATACGTGGGGAGAACAGGCTCGCTCTCCATGTCCCCCCTTGGTTCACCCTCCGGCAGGTCCGTGTTTTCCTCCGCGCCCACGACGGAGGCTTTGGGAAGGACCCGGACAAGGCATTCCGCCGTCTGGTCCTTCCAGGAAGCGGTGATCACCGCAGTCCCCTCGCTCTCGATGAAGACCCGCCCGGTGTTGGCCACCCGTGCCACGTCGGAGTTGGAGGTGGTCCATTCCACCTCCGCCATGGGGGCCCCCAGGGCCTCCAGCAGATAGTGACCGGTGTCGCCCTCTACGGCGTGGATTTCTTCGGTGGACAGGGAGAGAATTCCCGGAATCCCCTGGGCCTCCGAGGAGGAGGGGGGAGCCGTGACGTTCAGCGTCTCCGTGACCCGGATGCCGCCGCCGCACTCCAGCACTGCCTCCAAGTGCCCCATCAGGTCCGCCGGGATGTCCCAGGCGAAGAGGGCGAAGTCCCGGCCCTCTCCCGCCGCCTGGACCGCCAGCTGTTCCCGCTGGTCCAGAGTCTCCGTCCCCGTGGGGGTCAGGAACAGCGAGACGGCGTTGACGTAGTTTTCAGGACTGTCCTCAAATGTCACCAGCACCAGCGTCCGTTCCCCGGCGATGAAGCGGTTCCAGCCGTCCCCCAGGTCCGGGGAAAGCGGCGCGGCGTTTTCATCATAGAAATAGATGCCGGTGATATAGGGCTCCGAGGGCCGGGGGACGTCGGTGTGGGCGTCCGTCCTGAGGGTCTCAAACATTACAATGGACAGCAGAGCCGACACAATCAGCACCCCCAGAACCAGGAGCACCACCCGCCTCCAGTTCCAGAAGGGCGCTTTCGCGGCGGGCTGAGGGGCGGCTTGGGGAATGGGATCGGCTTCCTCCGGCGCGGGGAACGTGACCCCTAGGACCTCCTCCAAAAGTCCCAGGTTCTCCGGGCTGGGAACCGAAGCCCCCAGCTCCCACTTGCTGACCGCCTGTCGGCTGACCTCCAATCGTTCCGCCAGGTCCTCTTGGGTCATGCCAAGCTCCTCTCGGGCCTGTTTGATGATATCAGAGATATTCATTGGTATATCCTCCCTGTGAGAGTGTGAGTCGAAACATGTTTCATGGGCCTAGTATAGCAGGTTGCGCCGGTTGCGTCCACCAACCGGGCCCGCAACCAGCCCGGTTGCGGGAGAAAAGTTTTCCCGGACACTGCCAGATTTCCTATCCCTGATTCGTTTTATCAGCGGAACGGCCCGTTCAAAAGGAGATGATAGTACGGAACAGATCACCTATACCCGCCAGGAGGCGGAGGCACTGGTACAGCGCTGGGCAGATCCCGTCCTCCGGGTGGGATACACCTGGACCGGCAGCCCTCAGGATGCCCAAGACGTGTGCCAGACAGTGCTGTTAAAGCTGCTGACCCATCCGGAGCGCTTTCCGGACCCGGAGCGGCAGCGTTCATGGGTCCTGAGAGTGACCATCAACTGTTGCAAGGACCTGAAAAAGTCCGCCTGGGCCCGGCGGCGGGTTTCCATGGAAGCGGCGGCGGAGGCGGCAGTCACCATGCCGGAGCCGGAAGAGAGCCCGGTATTGAAGGCGGTGCTGGCCCTGCCGGAAAAGTACCGGCAGGCGGTGTACCTGCGCTATTACGAAGAATATGGAATTGACGAAATTGCCGCCCTGATGGGCTGCCGGACTTCCCAGGTCAGCACCTATCTTTACCGCGGCAAGGCAAAATTGAGAACCATGTTAGGAGGCAGCTATGGACAAGAATGCTTTTCGGACTGAACTGGACCGAGTGGCCTTTACCCCCCAGGGCCGGGAAGCTCTGGCAGAGGCGCTGATAAAAGGAGAGGCCGTTCCCACCCGGCGCCGGGGAAACTGGGCCAAGCGAGGCATGGCGGCGGCCCTGGCGGCGGTGGTGCTGGCCGGCTCCTCTATGGCGGCCGGGACACTTTGGGACCGCTATTTTGGACATCTGGATGGGGATCAGCAGGAGATCATGGAAACCCTGAGCCGGGAGCTCCCGGCAGCGGAGTCCAACGGGACGGTCATGACCCCCCTGGCGGCCTTCGGGGACCAGGATTTCTATTACCTGATGCTGGAGATCAAGGCCCCGGAGGGCACGGTCTTCCGGGACTATGGAGAGGAGGAGGGCTTTTACCAACTCTTTGGCGGCACCCCGGAGGAGGACGTCACCCTGACGGACGCCAACGGACTGGACATCCTCTGCACGCTGGACTATGATTGGTTCAATGATGATCCGGAGGACAACATCCTTACCGCCGTGATTCGTCTTTGGTCCATGGAGGACGCGGACCTCTGCGACGGAACGGATAAAACCCTTCACATCCCCGGCCTTTGGGTCCAGAGCCCGGAGAAGATTTACACCCCCGTTCTCACCGGCAGCTGGGACTTCAATATCGGGACTCATTCCGGCGGCATGCAGAGCCGGGTTGTGGATGTGTCCGGCGTGACGGTGGAGAACGCGGACTGCGGCACGATGACGATGGAATATCTAAGGTTATCTCCCCTGGGTATGCGGATTCGCCACAGTTGGTCTGCGCCCAAGGAGGGGATTTACCCCGGCGCGCCCCTCTCCGTGGTGATGAAGGACGGCAGTGAGGTTGCCCTGGAAAATACTGTGGGCACCTGCGGTGAAAATTGGAACGAGGAATACGGCCCCTTCGAGGCCCCCATTGACTTGGAGAAAGCTGCGGCTGTTCGCTGGGGAACCGCAGAGATTCCCCTGATTTGAACGAAAAAAGGCGGCACGGTAAAAACCGTGCCGCCTTGCGCTTGTCCCAAAATCAGATATGGATACCGCCCACGAAGTATGTATTGTAATAGCCGTCCGTCAGGTCGGAGTAGATCACGCCGCCGCTCCGAGAGGAGGAGGAGTGAATCATCTGGCCGCCGCCGATGTAAATGCCCGCATGAGAGCAGGCCTTTCCGGCGTTGCGGCTGGGGTCGTTGAAGAACACCAAATCACCGGGCTGAAGCTCGCCCAGGCTGTAGACCCGGGTGCCCAGGCCGCTCTGCCACTGACCGGTAGCCGTGTGAGGCAGGGAAACGCCGAACTGCTTGTACACATACATGGTAAAGCCGGAACAGTCAAATCCGCCGGGGGCCGCGCCGCCATAGCTGTACCGGGTGCCCAGGAACTGCCGGGCAAAGTCCACGATGCTGCTGTCGCCCACGCTGGCGCCGGGAGTAATGGGGGTTTGGTTGGTCAGGCTGATGTAGTCGCTGCGGACGTAACCTTCGCCGTATGTACCGGTAATGTGATACCAGCCGTTTTCAATGCCGGTGACGGTGACGCCGCTGTTCAGGCCCAGGTTGTTCACGATTTCACTGTCAATGCTGGCTTCAGCCCGGACATTGACGCCCCGGGCATTGATCCGGCCGTAGTATTCAAACTCCGTTTCCTCACTCATGGTGAAGAAGTCGGCGGAGACGTAACCGTCGTCGCCATTATGGGCCACATGATACCAGCCGTCCGCCTCACCCAGGACGGCGATGATCCAGTCCTTATCCAGCATGGTGATGACAGAGGCGTCCAAAGAAGGGTTGGACCGAAGGCGGAGGGAGGAACCGGTAGTTTTGCCGATGCCTACTACCAGGGGATCACCGTCGGCGGCAAAGGCCGTGACGGACAAGAACAGCATGGTCATAAGGGAGAGCGCCAAAACCTTGGCGGCTTTTCCTGCAAATCGATTCATGGGAGTTACGCTTCCTTTCTCGTGTCTTTTGTAAAACGGTGGGGTGAAGCGGCTGACGCCATTTCTTCTGTTTCTTTGGAAAAGCCGGTTACTTCTCCTTGCCCGCCAGCGCCCGGTTCAGCCAGACGGTGGCAATATCCATAGCCGCATAAAGGCTGTCCTTTTCGCTCCTTTTGATTACCCGGTCCCGAGATTTCAAACCGGGATCCGTGAGCTGGAGCTGAATGGAAACCTTGGCGGCCAGCTCCAGGTCCTGTTCCTTCTTGGTTTCCAGAACCTGCATCATAATAATATATTTTTCAGCCATCGTGCCGTAGTAGATCAGGTTTCCTGCCCGGCGGAGCGGATGGCCTTTATAAACGAGGCCTTCGGATTTTGTGTTTGTGCTTCCAGCCATAAAATCCTCCTTGAAAAATTTTGTAACCAAATTGTAACATCTTTTTCCCGTTTTGTCAATATTCTGAGCTAAGCATTTTACCCAAAATACACGGGAAATTTATGGAGAATTTGACAAAAAGAGCAAAAATCCCGTGAAACACGACCGGCGCCGGGCAGGCGGCCGTCCGTATTCCACGGGATATGCGTCGAAAATGGTGACAATTTGTAACTTTTTTTGTTACGAATTTACTGACCCAAGTATTTCCGTACCAACACCTGTAACAGTTCATCCCGGTCAATTTTGCGGATCAGGGTCCGGGCGTTGTTGTGGTTGGTGATATAGGTGGGGTCCTCGGACAGGATATAGCCCACGATTTGATTGATAGGGTTATAGCCCTTTTCCTCCAGGGCCTTGTAAACGGTGGAAAGGATCTGATGAATTTCCGCGTCCTTTTCCAAAGCGAGATTGAACTTTCTGGTGAAATCGTCCATAGGTACACCACCTTCCTTTCTGATTCTCCTCTAGTATACTCGATTTTTCCCGGACTGTAAAGGGTTTCGACGGGATTTTTACGAAAGATTTTTACTGGAAAGACCTCTGTTCTTATCGCAGGACAGAATCCAGCTCCTTGGAAAGCAGCTCCAGAATGCCCTTTACGTCCTCATCGGCTTCCTGGGCGGTGAGACTGCGGTCGTCGGAACGGAGCTCCAGATTGAAGGCCACGCTCTTTTTCCCTTCGGGGATGCCCTTGCCGGTGTAGATGTCAAAGAGGTGTACGCCCTTCAAAAGCCCCTTGGCGCCCCGGCAGATGCACTCCTCCAGCTTGGCCACGGGAAGGCACTTGTCGCAGACCAGGGCAATGTCCCGGGTGACGGCGGGGAAGCGGGGCAGGGGCTCATAGACCGGCGTGCCGCCCATGTTCTCATAGAGGGCGTTGAAGTCCAGCTCGGCGGCGTACAGCTCGCAGTCCACGTCGTAGTTCTCCGCCACGGCGGGGTGAATCTGGCCCAGCACGCCCAGAAGGCGGTCCCCGCTCCAGACCTTGGCGCAGCGGCCGGGATGGTAGGAGGGGTTTCCGGATTCCGCCTCAAAGCGGAAACCCTCAATGTGCAGGCCCTCCAGCACGGCCTCCACGGCCCCCTTCATTCCGAAGAAGTCCATGCCGCCGCCGTAGGCTCCCAGGGAGAGGACCTTAGGCTCGTCAGCCATGCCGGAGCCGTCGTTTTTGGCAAAGTAGGTCCGGCCCAGCTCATAGAGCCGGACGGACTTGTTCCGGTAGTGGCAGTTCCGGGCCAAGATCTCCAGCATGGAGGGCAGGGTGGTGGTGCGCATGATGGAGGTGTCCTCCCCCAGGGGGTTCAGGATCTTCATGGAGTCCCGGAGGGGGGAGTCCACCGGGAGGTTGATTTTGTCGTAGTAGGTGGGGCTGATGAAGGAGTAGGTGATGATTTCGCTGTACCCGGCGGCCCGGCAAAGGGCCCCGGCGGCGTTCTCCGCCTGCTGGACGACGTTCCAGCCCCGGCGCTCGTTCAGGCCGGCGGAAAGGGTGTTGGGGATGTTATTATAGCCGTAAAACCGGGCGGCCTCCTCGGCGATGTCGGACCAGTGCTCCACGTCGGAGCGCCAGGAGGGCACGGTGATGACGTCCCCCTCCAGGCCGAAGCCCAGGGCGGCCAGGGTCTTCCGGGTGTCCGCCTCGGGGATGTCCACGCCCAGAAAGCGGTTCATCTTCTCGGGCTCAAATTTGACGGTGACCGGGTTGGGGACGTAGTTCAGGATATCAATGACGCCGTCTACCACCTCGCCGGCCCCCAGCAGCTCCACCAGCTCGCAGGCCCGGTTCACGGCAGGGAGGGTGTTGAGAATGTCCAGGCCCTTCTCAAACTTGGCGGAAGCCTCGGTGCGCATTCCTAAGGCCAGGGCGGTTTTCCGGATACAGGCGCCGTCGAAATTGGCGGATTCGAAGACCACGTCCACGGTGTCCTCCACGATCTCGCTGTTCAGCCCGCCCATGACGCCCGCCAGGCCTACGGCCCGGGTGTCGTCGGCGATGACCAGCATGTCGGGATTCAGTTTCCGGACGTTCCCGTCCAGGGTGGTGAGCTCTTCACCCGCCCGGGCCCGGCGAACGACGATTTTCCCGCCCTGGACATAGCGGTAGTCAAAGGCGTGCATGGGCTGGCCGTATTCCAGCATGACATAGTTCGTGATATCTACAATATTATTGATGGGCCGCACGCCGCTGGAGCGGAGCCTCTCCCGCATCCACTTGGGAGAGGGGGCGATTTTCACGTTCCGCACCATCCGGGCAGTGTACCGGGGGCAGAGGTCGCCGTCCGGGGTTTCCACGTCCAGAAGGTCGGGGAGAGCGCCCTCGGCGCCGCCCTTAACCTCCGGGTCATGGAGTTTGAGGGGCTTATCAAAGGTGACGGCGGCCTCCCGGGCCAGGCCGATGACGCTGAGGCAGTCCGGCCGGTTGGGGGTGATCTCGAACTCCACCACGTGATCATCCGCGCCGATGACGGGGCGGATGTCGTCTCCGGGCTTGCAGTCCTCGTGGAGGACGAAGATACCGTTGGGGATGCAGTGGGGGAACTCCCGCTGCTCCGCGTGGAGGTCCGCCAGGGTGCAGACGGTTTGCTTTACGGTGTCATAGGCCACGAGATCCCCTTCGTGGATGTTTTGGCAGGGGGTCTGGATGATGATGGCGTCGGGGCCCGTTTCCTTGACCCAGCTCAAATTGAGCAGCCACTGGCCCTCCGCGCCGGGGTTGACGCCGCCCACCTTGGCGCACACCACCCGGCCGAAGATCTTGTGCCCAGGCTGGATGTCCGCCGGAATCGACGGCTTCGCCGGGTCGATGGGTTTGTAGTCGTTCAGCAGGGCGGCGGCGGTGATGACGGCGTAGGGGAAGTCCCGCTCGTCCAGATTCAGCTCCTTCAAAGAGCAGAGCATACCCTTGGACTTCACGCCCCGGAGGTTGCCCCGGGTGATGTGCTTGCCGCCGGGGAGCCAGGAATTGTCCTTGGCCACGGGGATCAGATCTCCCACGTGGATGTTCCAGGCCCCGGTAACGATCTGGACGGGCTCGTCCTGGCCCACGTCGATCTGGCAGACCCACATGTGGTCGCTGTCCGGGTGGCGCTCCATTTTGTCAATGCGGCCCACCACCACGTTTTTGATTTCCGCGCCCAGGTCTTCGGTAACCTCCACCTTGGAGCCGGAGATGGTCATGGCCTCAGCGAAGTCCCGGTCGTTCACCGGGCCCACATCCACAAATTCTTGTAACCATTTACGGGATAGTTTCATAGTCTTTACTCCTTGAAAAAGGATTCAGCCAGGATGCTGGCTGGTTCATTGCACCCCCCATTCTCTCTTTTTCTTCCAGAAGAAAAAGAGAGAATGCGCCGTGCGCGGTGGAAGAGAGAAAAAGAAGTGTACGCCCCTGCGGGGGGACAAGGGACGGGGGACGCGCAGGACGTGCCTCCGTTTTTACGCATGTCTTTTGCCCGCGGCGTAGTCCTAGCGGGAGTTGGGTTATCGTCGAATGGACCAGCCCCTCTTTCCGTTGCCGCTGCCCTGGCGCGGAGGAGAAGCTTTCAGAAGATGGCGGCCGGCGAAGCGCCGCCGCTCATCTGGCAGGCACTGAAAAAGAAGTTCGGTAAACGAGGGACTGACGGAACCGCCGGGGTGCGGCAGCAAAAAGAGGAGCTGATCCATGCAGTGAAGAACAAACCCCGCTCAATCTAATTGCGCGTGGGAAGTCATTCCGGCTCCGCCGTTCATTCAGCCGCGCCCCCGCGTCGTTCCCCCATACTTCTTTTTCTCTTTTGGACCGTGCACGGCCCGTTTTCTCGTTTTCTTCTGGAAGAAAAAGAGAAAATGGGGGGTGCAATGCACCAGCCATCGCTGGTATCCAATCCGCCCCGCCCGAAGGGCAGGTGTCAGCTTAGAACTGTTCCAAAAACCGAGTGTCGTTTTCAAAAATCAGCCGCATGTCGCTGATTTTGTACCGCCCCAGGGCCAGCCGCTCCAGCCCCATGCCGAAGGCAAACCCGGAATACTCCTCCGGGTCGATGCCGCAGCCCCGCAGCACCTTGGGGTGCACCATGCCCGCGCCCAGAATCTCGATCCAGCCCTCTCCCTTGCAGGTGGGGCAGCCCTTGCCGCCGCATTTGTAGCACTGAATGTCCACCTCGCAGCTGGGCTCCGTGAAGGGGAAGTGGTGGGGCCGGAACCGGGTCTGGGTGTCCGGGCCATAGATCTCCCGGATGACGGCGTTCAGCGTCCCTTTCAGGTCCGCCATGGTGATGCCCTTGTCTACCACCAGGCCTTCAATTTGGTGGAACATGGGAGAGTGGGTGGCGTCCACTTCGTCCTTGCGGTACACCCGGCCGGCGGAGATCATGCGGATCGGCACACCGTAACCCTCCATGGCCCGGATCTGCATGGGGGAGGTCTGGGAACGGAGGAGGACGGAGGAGTCCTCCTTCAGATAAAAAGTGTCGGTCCAGTCTCGGGAGGGGTGATTTTCCGGAGCGTTGAGCTTGGTGAAGTTGTAATCCGCCTGCTCGATTTCCGGGCCATCCATGATTTCAAAACCCATGTTCAGGAAGATTTCCTTCAGCTCGTCCAGCACGGAGTACATGGGATGCTTGTGGCCCAAGAGGGGCCTTTTTCCAGGGATGGTCACGTCCACAGCCTCCGCGGCCAGCTTGGCCTCCAGGGCCTTTTGGGAGAGGACGGCGGACTGGGCTTCAATGGCCTGCTCCAGGCTGGCCCGGACATCGTTGGCCAGCTGGCCCATAACGGGCCGGAGCTCGGCGGAGAGGCCGCCCATCTGCTTTAATACGGCGGTAAGCTCACCCTTTTTGCCCAGGTATTTGACCCGGAGGGCCTCCAGCCCGGAGGTTTCCTGGGCAGCGCCGATGGCCTCCAGGGCATTTTTGCGGATGGATTCCAGTTGTTCTTTCATATGACAGTAACTCCTTTTTTCTGGGTGGAATTGCTCAGACATTTTTCAGCAGCTCCGCCGGGGTATGCTGCATCGTGACGGTAAAGCGGGGCAGCTGCTGAAGACCCTTGGAGAGATTGGCCGCGTGCTTTCCAGGGCCTGTCACCACGGTGAGGGGAAAAAGCGTCTTCAAATAGGCGTCGGCGTCCGGGTCCGTTTTGCCGAAGGGATAGGCAAAGTAGGTGGGCGGCGTCCCCAATTCCACGGTAATGCGCTCGTGGCTGTACCGCAGGTCCTCCAGTACCCGGCATTGGAAGTCCAGATCGGACTCGCCCTTGCGGCGTTGGACGCCGTTGGCCTGGCCGGGGACAAAGTTGCCCATCCGGATATCTAAATTGTGTATGACATAGCCGTGGGACCCGATCTCCACCAGCCCGGAGGCAGCCATCTCCCGGCACATGTCCCAGGTGAGAAAATTTCCGCCCGGGTTGTCCTGCATATAGGCCATGACGGCGATGGCGGCTTTGGCACGGTATTTCTGAAGAAGGGGGTAGGCCAGATAGTAGTTGCTCTGATAGCCGTCGTCAAAGGTGATGAGGACGGGTTTTTCCGGAAGAGGCTCTCCCGCCGCCAGCTCCCGGGGGAGAACGGTTTGATAGCCGTTTTCCGCCAGCCACCGCAGGTCCCGTTCCAGCCGCCCAGTGGTGATGGTCATTTCGTTGCACTCCTGCCAATCGTAGACCACGTGATGGTACATCAACACCGGCAGATGGAGCTCATAGGTCACCGGCGCGCCCTTGGGGGAGGAGGGATAAACCGTGGAAATTTCTGGAATGGCGGCCGCCTGGAATTCAACGGATTCCGGCGTTGGGCAGGCCTGCCTCTCTGCGGCGGAGGATGCGGCGGCGGGAGAGAAGGGCAGAGAAAGTGTGAGAGACAGCGCCAGCGCCAGGGGGAGAAGATTCATGGAGGTCAAGTCCTTTCTCTTTACAATCTGCGGATCTTGGCCGGGGAGGAAAAAAGAAAGACCTTCCGCCCCAAATTCTGGGACGAAAGGCTGATCCTTCCGCGGTACCACCCAAATTCGCGCCCCTCAGGCGCGCACTTGAAGCCCCAATAACGGAGAGCAGACCGGCCGTGTTTCCACGGCAGCTCCCGGGCGAACCAAACGGCGCGCCGCAGACAGGCTTGCAGCCGATGGCCTGTCCTCTCTTGGCGGGGCGTGATCGTTATTTTCCCGTTCATCGCGAATACAGTATTCACCCTATAATATAGCACGGCAAACGAGAAATTGCAAGAGAAAAAATCCTTAAGCTCTGTTTCGGATTTAGGCTGCCGGCAAAAACTCCGGCGATTCCTCAAAACGGGTTGTTAAGAAATATGCGGCATGCAGCAATCAGGGCGGTAGACGGTCATCATGGTTGCCGGCTGCACGGATCTTGAAACAGAGATATCTCCAATTTTCCGGCGGGGTCCGGAACCGCTCTCTCCCAGGCCCCGCCGGAAAGGGAAATTATGGATAGATTACCGTGTAATCATAGGTTTTTTTTGCCGCGTTGTATTGATAGCTCCAACGAAGCTCCCAGGCGGGAACACCGTAGTGGGCATGAGCCCAAGTGACAGGGCCCCGGCTTCCGCCAAAGGCGGCGGCGACGGCGGGACGGAGGCTGAACTTCGTCTTGCCCTGTACCAGCTGTGCGGCGAGACATTTCCGGTACTGGTCGGCAGAGGTGAGGTTCATGGGGTCAATTTGTGTCCAGGCAGGGTCGTACTCGCTGGGCATGGTGAAATCCGGGCCCTCCCAACAGTGGGTTTGCATCATTTTCTCCGGGGTTACCAGGAAATAGGTCTGCCGCAGCGCGGGTTTGGGACCGGGGTCGTCGAAGGTAACATCTACGTGATACCACTCGCCCCACAGCCACACCCGATTCCAGACGTGATCCATCTCATTGCTGCCGACCAGCTCACAGGGAGTGCAGTTTTGGAGGCACATGGCCTGAAACAGCTCGGCGTAGTTCTGGCATACGCCGTACCGGGAGGCCAGGGTGAAATTGTTTTGGCACCGGTAGGTTTCCGACATCTGCGCGGCACGCTCGTGACGCTGGGGGTCGTTTTTCTGAAAATAGGCGTTGTCCATAAAGTCGCTGTGGGTCAGGTTGTTGACCAAGTAATTATGGAAAGCCTGAAGGGTAGCCTTGGTGTCGGTGGAGCGCAGGGACTTGGCGGCCTTCCCGGCCAGGTCTTCCTCCCAGACGGCGGCGGGCGTTTCACCGCTGGGTTCCTCACAAATATGTACGCCGTCCGTGTCCTCCCGGTAGCCGTAGTACTCCCCCAAAGTCCGCAGCCGCACCATGGTATAATACCCGGCCAGTTGGTAAACGGAACCGGCAGGCAGCGTCACCGCCTGCTGGGGAGAAGTACGGGGGTCTTGCACCTTCACCGGGATGGCGGCGGGAGTGACCGGACCCAGCTCCAGGCCCGGCGTGGCGTATACGACGGGCTTAATCACATTTAGGGTTTCGCCGCGGCGGCGGTCCTGAAGGCGAATGTGGTACTCCCCGCTGCTCAAAGAGGCGGCAAGGGGTATGTAAGAATCCGCCTTCCCGGTTTCCTTCAGCAGCTCCAGGGGGAGGTAATACTCTTGATTGATGGTGACAAGGCCTGCCAGGGGAATGGGGCCGGCCCACAGGAGCCGGTCGCTGGTGTAAGCTGCTTGTCCGGGGGAGGCCTCCGCCGCCGCGGCCGGAGCCGCCGGCGCCAGGTAAAGCACCAGGGACAGGATAAGGGGAATCCACCTCTTTTTCATGCCGCTTCCTCCGTATTCCATAAAGGTTTAATGGGGTTCAAGGACCTTTGAATAGGCAAAAAGAGAGGCGTGCGCCTCTCTTTTATTCTCCTGGAGCTTACAGCTTCTCTTTGATTTTGGCAGCCTTGCCCACACGGCCCCGCAGATAGTACAGTTTGGCCCGGCGGACAGAACCGTTGCGGACGACCTGAATGGTGTCAATGGAAGGGGAGTGAACGGGGAAGACCTTCTCCACACCCACACCGTAAGAGATGCGGCGGACGGTGATGGTTTCCTCAATGCCGCCGTGCTTCTTGGCAATGACGGTGCCCTCGAAGACCTGGATGCGTTCCCGGGAGCCCTCCTTGACCTTCACGTGGACACGGACGGTGTCGCCGACCTGCACCTTGGGCGTTTCCTTGCCCAGGGCCTCTTTGTTCAGTTCCTTGATAAGATCCATGAGTGATTCCTCCTGTTTTATAGGCGTTCTTACCCGCGTTTTTGCGCGTCTTTCCGCGCGCGGCAGAGGACCGCCCTTTTTGTCGCTCAAATAAGATATCACAATCTTCTGAGAATTGCAAGCGCTTTTTCAGAAAATCCCCTAAAATCTGCCTTAACCCAAATCCCGGTGGTCTAAAGCGGACAGACCGAAACGGACGGCCTGGGTGATGGTTTCCCGTTCCGCCTCATCCGCGGCGGCGTCCCACTTTGCCCGGAGTTCCCGGAGAAACAGGCCCCGGAGAGAGTCCTCCCCGGCCCGGGCCCAGATGTCTGCCGCCATGCGGGTGCGGTCTTGGACTTCCAGGGCGTAAAACCGCCCGGCCAGGGCCGTCTCCAGGGCTTTGGACTCAGCGCCGCGCTCCCCGGTTTCTCCGGTGAGGAGGATGCGGTAAAGGTCCTTTTCGGTATCTTTCGGCAGTGCGGCCTCCACAGCCGCGCGGGGAGAACGGTCTGTTACATCCACCTCCAAGGTTTCATACCGCCGTCCAGCGAAGGGCACAAACGTCAAGGAGACGGTTCCGCCGCCGGCCGTGCCCTCGTAAAAGCCTTTCTCCCCCTGTTCGTCAAAGCCCCGGCCCTCAACGCAGCCGGGCCAGGCGCAAAGCGTTTGCCCATAGCGCGTGGGTTCTCCCCGCTTGTGAATGTGCCCCAGGGCCAGGTATGTAAGGCCGCTGGCCGCGATTTCTCCCCGCTCCAAGGGGTTGTAGCGCCTCTCCGCCGGTTCGATCTCCCCGTGGAGAAGGCCCAGGTGGATTCTTCCGTCTTCCGGTGCGGAAAAACCCGAAAGAAGGCTGCTCCCCTGCTCCGGGCCGGTGAACGCCCCGCCATGGACGGTGACGCCCAGCTCCGGCAGGTCCACGGAAGTGATGGCGTTCTCCCGAAAAATGTGGATGTTCTCCGGCCAGTCCACCGTCAGCCAGGGGCTGCCGGGGCCGTACCAGTCGTGATTTCCCGGGGCGGCGAAGACCTGGGCCTTCATACGTCCCAGGGCCTCCGCCAAGGTTTCCCCGGTTTCCCGGTAGGGAGCGGCGCTGTCAAACAGGTCCCCGGCCAGCAGCACCAATTGGATGCCGCGGCTGTTTACGTAGTCTGCCAGGCGGAAAGCCAGCTCCCGGCTTTCCCGCCGCCGTTCCGCCGCCTGGCCGGGAGGCAGGGCGGCAAAGGCGGTGTCCAGATGAAAATCCGCCGCGTGAATAAATTTCAGCATATCAGCCTCCGGCGTTCCAGCCCTTGCAAACATCAATCCACGCTGTGAAATGGGAGGAGTACTCCTCCAGCTCTCCGCAGGTCAGTTCAATGGCGCTGTTGTCACTGCCGGCGGCGGGGAAAACGGTTTCGAACCGCTTCAGCGATACGTCCAGATAGACCCGCACATCCTCCGGAAGGGCGAAGGGGCACACGCCCCCCACGTCGTGGCCGATGAGGGTATGGGCCTCCTCATGGGTGAGCATTTTGGCCTTGGTGTGAAATTGGGCCTTGTATTTTCCGTTGTCGATTTTGGCGTCTCCGGCCGTTACGATGATGACCGGCTTGTCCTCCACTTTAAAACTCAGGCTCTTGGCAATCCGGGCGCCCTCTACCCCCACGGCCTCCGCGGCCAGCTCCACCGTGGCGGAGGAGACAGGGAACTCCAGGATTCGGCCCTCGGCGCCGAAGGCTTTGAGATACGTCCTCACATGTTCAATAGACATTGGAAGCTTCCTCTTTTCGTCTGTGTATGATTATCGAATGTCCACCCGTTCCACGGCCGTGCACAGTCCCGTCTCACAGTCCAGGGTAAAGAGGGCGCCTTGCAGTTTGCAGGGTCCCTCGGGCTGCCTGTACCGCCCTGGCAGGCCGCCCAAGAAGTTTTCCACGGACTGGCGGGGTTCAACGCCCAGTACGGATTCAATGGGACCGGTCATCCCCAGGTCCGTGATATAGCCCGTTCCCTTGGGATAGATCCGCTCGTCGGCAGTGGGGACATGGGTGTGGGTTCCCCAAAGGGCGGAAACCCGCCCGTCCAGGTAATACCCAAGGGCCAGCTTTTCACTGGTTGCCTCGGCGTGGAAATCCACCAGGGTAAAGTCCGTCTTTTCCCGCTCCAGAAGGCGGTCGGCCAGGGTGAAGGGATTATCCGCCCCCCAGGCCAGGCCGCAGCGGCCGATGAGGTTGATTACCCGGACCCGGACGCCGCCCAGGTCGAAAATCTCGCAGCCGTGGCCCGGGGCCCGGCCGGAGTAGTTGGCGGGACGCAGCAGCCAGGGCGCGTCGTCCAAGAGATTTCCAATCTGGGCCTTGCCGAAGGCATGGTTTCCCAAAGTTACCGCGTCGGCCCCGGCGCAGCGGATGCGCTCCGCCTGTTCCCGGGTCAGCCCTATGCCGGAGGCGTTTTCCCCGTTGACCACGGTAAAGGAAATATTCTTGAGTTTTTGCAAGGGCCTCAGAACTTTTTCCAGGTGGAGGAGCCCCGGCTCCCCGACCACGTCGCCCACGGCGAGAATATGATACGGACGGTTCATCGCTCTGCCAGCAGCTTGGTCAGCTCCTCCATAAAACTGTCGATGTCTTTGAACTGGCGGTAAACGGAGGCGAAGCGGACGTAGGCCACCTGGTCAATGGCCCGCAGATGCTCCATAACCCGTTCGCCGATGACATCCGTGCTGATTTCCCGCTCCATAGAGCTTTGAAGCTCCTGCTCAATGTCGGCGGAGATCTTCTCCAGTTTCGCCACGGGGACAGGCCGCTTTTCACAGGCCCGGATCATACCGCCCAGAACCTTTCCCCGGTCAAAGCTCTGGCGGCTGCCGTCTTTCTTCACCACCACGATTGGGAGGCTCTCCACCGTTTCATAAGTGGTGAAGCGGTTGGCGCAGGAGAGGCACTCCCTCCGCCGGCGGATGCTGCTGTTTTCATCGGCAGGACGGGAATCGATGACCTTGCTCTCATTGAAGCCGCAATAGGGACATTTCATAAAGGACCTCCTGATCCTCCGCCGGGTTTCCGGCGGCCCGCGTCCGTACTTACGGGCACCTTTGGTACTTCCCAAGGGCGTTGCAGGGATGTCCCGGGAACGTTAGGCTGTATTATATCACGAGATTTCGAAAATTGATAGAATTTTGTCAAATCTTTCGAAAATATTTTTCCTAATTTTGGGAGGCGGCAAAAAATTTCAGACTGGATTAGGGGCTGTTTGAAAAATAGCGGAAAGCCCAACGGCGAGAGATTTTTTCGCCGGACAAGGCGATTTTCCGCAGGAATCCTGGCGGATTTCAAGGGAAATCAACGAAGCGTCAGCGGAAAAATATCCGCCGATTGGGTGTTTTGGCATTTTTCAAACGGCCCCTAGAAGACCGGACGGTCCTGTCCGTCAAAAGCGTACACCACATAGGCCGTTTCACCGATGCTGCGGAGGCGGGCAAAGCAGAACAGGGCGGTCAGGGGAAAGGGCTTTCCCGGGTCGTAGGGGAGAGCCAGGTGCCGGACGTCTCCCACTTTCCGGGACAGGGCTCCTTGGGTCCCTTTCAGCTGCCGGCAGAGCAGGGGGGCTCGAAAAAGCCGGTCCGGTGCGGGCGCCTGCTCCCAGACTTCCGGTTCTTTTTCCCCGGCGGGGCGGATTTCCCCCCGAAGAAGGCGGCCCAGCGGGGCGGTGAGCCGCCCGGAAAAGCGGCGGCGGATGACGGACCAGTCTCCTTCCGGCTCCATCACTCCCAGCCTCAGCTCCCCCTGGTCCCCCACGGCCCAGGCGCACCAGAGGCCCGCTCGGAGTGGGAAGCGGGCGGAAAACAGCGTGTAAAGCCCCTCGCGTTCGGCGGCCAATTCTCCGGCGGGCTTGCCCTCCAGCATCAAGGGGAATTTGTCCATATCCGTCATCCCTCCCGCCGTTAAAAATAAGGACCCGTCTGCGTAATTCTATGCGCCGGCGGGTCCGATTATGTAATTCAGGCGACGGTGTAGCTTCCCCGGGCCAGCACCTTGACGGTTCCCGACGCGGCCCGAACGCCCCTGCCCTCGATGGTCATCATATACAGGTGATTCTGGAGCAGGGCTCCGCCGTTGGAAAGGATGGCGGCGGTAGTTTCGTCAATGAGTCCCGGGTCGGAAGGGGAAACGCAGACGGCGTTTCCCACCCGCAGCATCACTTCGCAGCCGATGCCCCCGGTGAGAGTTTGTCCCTCGTTCAAGGTTACCACTGCGAAAGAAGCGGCGCTGGGAGCTCCTGGGGTTCCGCCGGAAACGGCTTGCCCTGTCCGCTGGGCAATTTTCTGGTCCACCCGCTGCATGATATTGTTGAAAAACGTGTCGTTTAAGTAGCTCAAAGTCACCAGCGGGTCACCGCTGGACCCCGCCTCCACCGCCAGGGACACACCGGTCATCAGTACGGCGCTGAGGGCCAGCAGCGCCGCGGAGCGGGCCAGCCATCTGTCTTTTTTCATATGTACCTCCTCTGTACACCCTCCCGGCGGAAGAATACGCTTCCGCCGGGAGGGAACCTCAAACCAACTGGTCGTGGGGCAGTCCGAAACTGACCGCGATCGCCGTGTCCACCTTCATCATCACGTTTTCCTCCACATGGCCCATGCGCTCCCGGAGCCGTTTTTTGTCCAGGGTCCGTACCTGCTCCAGCAGGACGACGGAATCCCGGCTCAGACCGCAGCTCTGGTCCACAGGAAGATCGATATGTGTGGGCAGCCGGGTCTTCCCGGTCTGGGAAGTAATGGCCGCCGCGATCACGGTGGGACTGTAGCGGTTGCCGGTGTCGTTCTGAATGATCAGAACCGGCCGGACGCCGCCCTGTTCGCTGCCCACCACCGGGGAGAGATCGGCATAGTAAATATCGCCACGCTTGACACTCGTATCCACAAAGTTCACACTCCGCCGAAAGAAGTACCCGCCATCGGGGAGGAAGTTTCTTCCCCCTCGGTGAGGCCACTTTCATTCTCCCACGCAGTTTCGGAATTTATACGCCTCTTCCAGCAAACTTGCGATCAAGCCGTGGGAGGGACAAATTCCGGCGTCCTCGCCCCACGTCATCCTATGCGGGGGCGGGGGGAGCGGTGATTCAAGCGCCGGGCGCTGCCTTCCGGGATCGGGTCACGGGCGCGAAGCGCCGTTGTGATTCATGCCGTTCAATCTGAACCGGATTCAATGGCCGCTTTTTCAGACATTGTATCATAAAAGGAGAAGTTCGTAAAGTCCGCCGTCAAAATGCTCTCCCCGTCCACGGCGATTTCCCCCCGGACAGGGGTTCCGGTTTCCAGGTTCAACCAGACTGTGGAGAGAATCTTTCCGTCCTTCACTCCCGTCTGGTCCACCGTGAGGCGGAGGCAGGGAACGCCGTTCCACTCCTCCTCGTTCTCCTCCAACAGCCAGCCGTCCCGGAGGGCGTTCATCAGTCTGGGCAGACAGGCGGCGGGGCTGATTTCCTCGTCGCTGAGGGCTCCGGCGTTAAGGCTGGCGTCTTCGTACTCCAGCCGCCAGTCCGTGTCGCTCAGCACGGCCTTCACCCCGGCGATGGTTTCCGGGGACAGAACCTCCACCGTGCTTTCCCCGCCGGGGACATAGTTGCAGCGGAGCTCCGCCTCCCAGGCCAGGTCTTCCTGGCCGCAGGAGACAAGGGCCTCCATGGCACAGCCCGTGCAGTCATGATAGCGGTCCCGCAGATCCGCCGCCCGGGATTCTCCGTCCCCGCCCGCTTGGCCGCCGCAGGACGCCAGCAGCAGGAGCAGGGTCATCATTGGTACGCACTTCCAAAGGCGCACCGGAAAACCTCCTTTATATTCCAATTCCTTGAAGTTTTGAGAAAACTTTTGGGAATGCGGCGGCGGTATCCTCCGGCGTCATGCCGTACGCCGTCAGTGTCTCTGACGCCAGGTCCGCCGCCCGGCCATGTATCCACACGGCCCCCGCCGCCGCCATCACCGGGCTGGCCCCCTGAGCAAGCAAAGAGGCGATCAGCCCGGTCAGCAGGTCGCCGCTGCCGCCCTTGGCAAGGCCGGAGCCGCCGGTGGTGTTCACCAGCGCGTTTCCCGCCGGTCCGGCCGTGACGGTCCGGTGGCCTTTCAGTACCAGGACGCAGCCATGGGTCTGGGCGAAGGACCGGGCGGCGCCCACCGGGTCCCCGGCGGGGTTTCCCCCGATGCGGGCGAATTCCCCGCCGTGGGGCGTCAAAATCGTAACCCGCCCCCGCCGCTGGTCCAAGATATCTATATGTCCCTCCAGCGCGTTTATGCCGTCCGCATCCAGGACCACCGGCTTTTCGGTCTGCCGGAGAGTCTCCAGAACCAGCCGCCGGGTGGATTCCCGGCGGCCCAGCCCAGGTCCCAGGGCCAGTACGCCGCAGTTTTCCAGCCGTTCCAAAAGCTCCGGCAGAGCCCGGTGACTTAGGCTTCCCCGGCGGTCCGCCAGGGGAAAGGGCATGGCGGAGGCGCACTTCACGGCCTCAACCCCCCAGATGGACTCCGGTACCCCCAGGTACACCAGCCCGCAGCCGGATTTTACCGCTGCTAAAGCGGTCAGGTAAGGCGCGCCGGTGTAGCCCACGGAGCCGCCTACGATGAGGACTTTTCCAAAATCCCCCTTGTGGCCGTCCCTCTTCCGGGGCGGCAGAGCCGCGGCGGCAAAGTCCGCCTCCACCGCCTGAACGGGACAGGGGATCTCCCGGACCAGGGCGGCGGGGATGCCGATGTCGTGGACCGTGACTTTCCCGGAGAGGACGGCCCCATCTCCTGCCGCCTGCCCGATTTTGGGCAGGGAGAACGTGACGGTCCGGTCCGCCCGCACGGCCCGCCCCAGAATCCGCCCGGTGTCCGCCGCCACGCCGCTGGCAAGATCGGCGGCGATGACCGTGCCTTTGCAGGTGTTGATCAGGTCAATGGCAGCGGCGAATTTGGAGCCTGGAGCGATCTCCCGGTTGAGTCCCACGCCCAACAAGGCGTCGATTACCACGTGGCAGCCCCGCGCCCAGGCGGCCTGGGCCTTGTCTTCTGGATCAAAGCTCTCCAGTTCCACACCGCACTCGCTGAGGCGGCCCGTCTCTTCCATGGCGTCGGGAGTGAGGCGGTCATACTCCCCCGCCAGGAAAACCCGGACCTTGAGGCCCATCAAAAAGAGGAGCCGCGCCGCGCCGATGCCGTCTCCGCCGTTGTTCCCCGGACCGCAGAAGACAGCGGCCCGGCATTTTGACGCTTTCTCCGGCAGAAGGTCCAGCGCCGCTTGGGCCACCTCCGCCGCCGCCCGTTCCATCAGGTCGATGGAGGGGATATTTCGCTCCGCGATGGCCTTTCGGTCCAGTTCCCGCATCTGTTCGGCTGCTGCCAGCTTCATAAGCCCCTACCTCCCGCGTGTCGAAATTTGATGGTTTAATTATAGCGGGTTTCCGGCGGGAACGCAATCGGGAACCTTGCCTTTGCCCGAAAAAGCTGTTAAAATCAAGGGACGCAACCGAAAGTTTACACGGATTTTCTCAAACGCAACACAGAGTCCCTGGCGTTGCGCCCGCTGTTCCGGCAGAATAGGAGTATCAATTTCAAGGAGGTTTTCCCCCATGTCGTTTTCCGAAAATTTACAATTCCTCCGGGCCCAGGCCGGCGTAACCCAGGAGCAGTTCGCCGAGCAGATGGACGTGTCCCGCCAGTCTGTCAGCAAGTGGGAGGGGGGGCTGAGCTTTCCCGAGATGGATACCCTGCTTCGCATCTGCGATCTGTACGACGTGAATCTGGACACCCTCCTCCGGGGCAGCGTGGAGGAGAGCCGCACCGCCGACACGGCGAAGTACGACGCCTTCATGACCCGCTTCGCCTGGAGGGTTTCCCTGGCCACCGCCGCCATCATCGCCGCCGTGGGCCTGTGCGGCCTGATGGAGACCCTGGGCGCACCGGAGGCGCTGGCCGGGGCGGCGCTTCTGCTGGTCATCACGGTATGCGTGGTGGTCTTCGTGGTTTCCGGCATTGAGTACGCGAACTTCCGCAAAAAGAATCCTCTCATCACCGATTTCTACACAGAGGAACAGAAGGAGTCTTTCCAGCGAAAGTTTGTCTGGCACATCGCCGGGGGCGTGGGCGCGATCCTGTTTGCCGTGGCGCTGCTGGCGCTGTTTTTCTCCGCCTTTCCGGAGAGGGAGCCCTATGAGTCCTATGCCATGGCCTTTTTCCTGCTGATTGCCGCCGGGGCGGTGTGGTCCTTTATCTACGGCGGCATTGTACACGACAAGTTTGACATAGCCCGGTACAACCGGGAGAACAACCCCACGCCGGAAACCAAGCGGCGCAACGACCTGGTGGGGACTGTCTGCGCCGTCATCATGCTGCTGGCCACGGCCATTTACGTAGGGCTCGGCCTGGCGCTGGACCTGTGGAAAACGGCCTGGTGGGTTTTCGCCGTGGGGGGCATCCTCTGCGGCGCGGCCGCCGTGGTTCTGGGGCCCAAGGGCGAGTAAAAGAACACCCGCTTGAAGCAGAGCGCTTCAGGCGGGTGTTTTCCGTTAGGCTTTCACCGGAACCCCGGCGGCGTTCAGGGACCGGCGGAGGCGGGGCAGGTCCCCATCGAAAATCGCTCCGTCCAGCCCCACGAACCGGGCTCCCTCAATGTTGATGTTCAGATCGTCAATGAAGAAGCACTCCTCCGCCCGGAGGCCGTACTCCCGGAGGAGGGTCTGGTAAATCTCCGGCTGGGGCTTCAGAAGTTTCCAGTCGGCGGAGACGATTCTGCCGTCAAAGCAGTCGCTTCCCGGAATGAGGTCGAAGTATTGGGGCAGGTCCAGCTTGGCGTTGGACAGCAGGTAAATGCCGTACCCCAGCTCCTTCAGCTCCCGGATCAGCTCCGCCATGCCCTCCATGGGCAGCAGCCAGCGCCGCCACCAGTTTAGGGTCAGCTCCCGGGCCGGGGCGCGGAGCCGCTCCGGCAGGCGGGGACAGATACTATTCAGCCCGTCCTCCATGGACAGAGTCCCCCGGTCCATCTGAATCCACTCCACGGAGCCGAAGACCTCCCGCAAAAGCAGGGCCCGGTCCTCCTCCGGGACGCCCAAGCCCTCCACAAACAGATTGGGCTTCCAGTGAATCAGCACGTTGCCCATGTCGAATACGATATGGCGGATCATAGCGCCTCCTCTTCTCCGGCCCCGCAGGCCAGAACCACAATTTGATAGGTACGCAGCCGGAGACAGCCCTCCCGGCATTCCAGATGGTCACAGTTGTTCAGCAGTACCCGGAAGGGCTCCGCAAAGGGGACGGAGGCTGTACCCCGACCATAGTGGCAGAGCACCAGGACCCGCCTCCCGGAGGACTCTCCGGTCCGCCAATAGGCAAAGATCTCCGGCTCCTCCCGGAAAGCGGGCCGGAAGCCGCCCCGGACCAGCACGTCCTCCCATTTCGGGTCCTTTCGCAGGGCCAGCAGGCGCTTATACCACCCCCGAACGGAGCGCTTCGAAACAGCGTCGGCCTCCACGTTCAGCTTCCGGTAATTGGGGTTCACCGGGAACCAGGGCGTGCCGGAGGTGAACCCGGCGTGTTTGCCGCCGGTCCACTGCATGGGGGTCCGGGCGTTGTCCCGGCTGCGGCGGCGGCAGACGGCCATGGCTTCCGCCTCCGTCCGCCCGGCGGACAGCGCCGCCCGGTATTGGTCCCGGGTGCTTAGGTCCTCAAAATCCTCTGCGGTGCGGAAGCTTCCGTTCCGCATGCCGATTTCCTGACCCTGGTATAGAAAGGGAATTCCCCGCAGCAGGACGGACAGGGCCGCCAAGGCGGTGATCCCCTCATAGCTGTCGTCTCCCTCCGGCAGGAAGAAGCTGGGACTCCGGGGTTGGTCGTGGTTCTCCAGGATGTTGGAGAGGAACACGAAGTTCCCGGCGTTTTCCTGGGATTGAAAAATTGCGTCCCGCCAAGTCTGAAAATCAAAGGGTTTGTACTGATACCAATAGGCCCCGCTGCGGTCCGCCACGCAGTGGCCGAAATCGAAGAGGGTGGAAAAATAGCCCTCCGGCCCTCCGAATTCCGTCATCCGCCCCGGGGCGATGCTGAACACTTCGCCTACGGTGAAAGCATCGTGGGGGAGGAAGCACTCTCGCTTCAGCTGGTTCAAAAACGCCCCGATTTCCGGAGTCTGGGGCAGCATTTTGGCCACGGCACAGGTGCCGTCCGGGCTGTCGGCGGGGCCGTCCCGGAAGGTCAGGTCCTTTTTGAGATTAATGATGGCGTCCAGCCGGAAGCCGGAAACCCCCTTGTCCAGCCACCAGTTCACCATGCCGCAAATGTTCCGGCGGATCTCCGGGTTTTCCCAGTTCAAATCCGGCTGTTCCTTGGCGAAGGTGTGGAAGTAGTAGAGGTCCGAGCCGGGCAGACGGTCCCAGCAGCTGCCGCCGAACTCCGCCCGCCAGTTGTTGGGCGGGCCGCCGTTTCGCCCCGGCTTTAAGTAGAAATATTGGCCATATTTCCCCGCCGGGTCCCGGATGGCCTCCTGAAACCAGGGGTGCTGGTCGGAGCAGTGGCTGACCACCAGGTCCATCACCAGGCGCATCCCCCGGCGCTTCAGCTCCCGGATCAGCGCGTCCATGTCCTCCATAGAGCCAAAGCAGGGGTCAACGCCGTAATAGTCGGAAATGTCATACCCTTGGTCCACCATGGGGGAGGGGTAAACCGGGGAGAGCCAGAGGATATCCACCCCCAGGTCCTTCAAATAGTCCAGTTTGGAGAGGATGCCGGGCAGATCCCCAATGCCGTCCCCGTTGCTGTCCAGAAAGCTCTTGGGGTAGATCTGATATGCGATTTTGTTTTGCCACCAGGGGGAGGAAGCTTGACCGGCGCCGCGTTCCTCAGGCATGGTAGCAGCCCCCGCCGATGAACTCCCGCATGAGGGAGGTCTTGGGGATGTTGTCCGCCGGGATGGGCAGGAAGTAGTTCAGGAATTTCAGCAGCCGCTTGGCCTCAATGTACTCCTCGCTGTCCCGGGGCACGCCGAAGAGCAGGGGCTGGACATAGGGCTTCAGCAGGGCCGTCTCGTAGATCAAGGCGGAGTTGAAGACCATATCCGCGCTGTCCTGGAAGGGGAAAATGTTGTTTTCCTCCCCCCGACGGACGGAGGGCCACATTTTAATCGTGGCCTGGGCGCTGTAGCCCCGGGTCCGGGCGTCCCGCTCGATGCGGCGGAGGAGCCGGGCGTCGGTGGTGGGAATCCGGTTGTGGTCGTCGATGTTCAGGGTGGTCAGGCAGCTGATATAGATTTTGTATTTGCTCTCGGCGGGCAGGGCGTGGGTGAATTTGTCGTTCAGGCAGTGGATGCCCTCGATGACCAGCACGTCCCCCTCCTCCAGGCGGAGGAAATTGCCGTTGTACTCCCGCTGGCCCTTTTTGAAGTTGTAGGTGGGGAGCTCCACCGTCTCGCCGTTCAGCAGGCGGACGCAGTCCTGGTTGAACTGCTCCACGTCCATGGCCCCCAGGCCCTCGAAGTCGTAGTTGCCGTTTTCATCCCGGGGGGTCTTGTCCCGGTTGACGAAGTAGTTGTCCGTGGCGATGGGGTAGGGCCGCAGGCCGTGGGCCCGGAGCTGGGTGGAGAGGCGGTGGGAGAAGGTGGTCTTGCCGGAGGAGGAGGGCCCCGCGATCATGACGAAGCGCACGTCCTTCCGGGAGGCGATCTCCGCGGCGATGTCCCCGATCTTTTTCTCCATCATGGCCTCGTGGGCCAGGATCAGCGGCGTGGCCCCGCCCTGGGAGATGGTGGTGTTCAGCTCCGCCACGTTGGAGGCGTTCAGCGCCTCGGAGCGGAGGGTGGACTGGTAGAGCTCCCGGAAGACCTTGCGGGAGGGTTTGAAGTCCCCCAGATGGTTGGGGTCCTTCTGGGTGGGCAGGCGGAGGACGAAGCCGTTTTCGAAAAGCTCCAGGCCAAAGCAGCGGATGTAGCCGGTGTCCGGGGCCATGTAGCCGTAGAAGTAGTCCACAAAGCCGTCCAGGGAGTAGACGTTGACGTGGGAGTTGATCCGGAAGCTGAGGAGCTGGGCCTTGTGGACCAGCCGGGCCTCCCGGAAGAGGTCGATGGCGTCGTCGGTGTTTAGGGTCTTTTTCTCAATGGGCAGGGCGGCGGCGGACAGCTCCCGCATCCGGGCCTCCACCTTCTCTAGCAGCGCCTGATCCAGGGTGAAGTTCCCCTTGGCCAGGAGGAAGAGGGCGCTGCTGAGGGAGTATTCCACGGAGATGCGCTCTACGTTCTCCCGGCCCGCCACGTCGTAGAAGGCCTTCAGCATCAGAAAGACCGCGCTGCGCTCATAGGTCTGGATACCGGGCTTGTCCTGGGCGGTGACCATTTTCAGCGAACATTCCCGGTCCAACACCTTGTGGAGTTCACAGAGCTTTCCGTCCCGGTTGACCAGTAGAATGTCGCAGGGGTAACGGTCCTGGAAATCCGCCGCGATGGCGCGATAGGGGGTTCCGTGTGGATAGGCGTATTCCGCACCGTCCACGGTGACCTTGATCACTCTCTTCTCTTCCATGGGGATAGCCTCCTTTATGTGTGATTGCCCAGCCGGGCTTTCCGGTTGTCTCTTGCTTATATTACAATATTTTTTGGCAAAATACAAGGACGATTCCATAGGCGGACGGCCCTGCCGCAGTAAAGCAAAAAGCCCTGTGACGGTGAGATCACAGAGCTTTCCTCCCAGTCTTCCGGTTGAAAGGAGGGGCATTTAGGGCTTGATTGAAAAATTCCCGCCGCGCAGGGCGACGTCTTTCCATTCGTCCACATCGCACTGCCCCTGCTGGTCGTTTCCTGCGGCGACAACGGTCCCATCCCGTTTTAAGCCCAAGGTATATCCGTATCCGGCGGAAACGGCGGTGATGTCCTCCCAACTGCTGATCTCTTTATGGGAGTTGGGAAAGCTCCCGGGGCTTTGGGTAGTGAGGACGCGCCCGTCTGCGGTCAGGCCCACCGTGTGGTAATCTCCCGCGGAGATGGCGACGACCTTCTCCCATTCTCCCACGTTGCACTGACCGTCAGAGTTGTCGCCCACGGCGACGACGGTTCCGTCCCGTTTCAGGGCCGCTACGTGCCCTCCGCCCCGGTTGCCCTCTCCTGTGCTTCCGCCGGTGGCGATATCTATGAGATCCGTCCACTGTTCCCGGTGGGCGTCAATTTCCTCCAGCAGCCAGTCCTTGTTCACCCCTGCGATGTGTACGTGTCCGTCCTGGTCCAGTCCAACCGTGCGCTGCCAGCTGGCGTCGATGGCCACGATCTTGGACCAGCCGCCGACGTCGGTTTCGCCAAAGCCGTCAATTCCCTGGGCGACCAGCGTGCCGTCTTCTTTCAGGCCCACGATATATTGTTGTCCCATAGCCACATCTACGATGTCCGCCCAGTGGTTTGTGACCAGGCGGTGGCCGGGCCTGTTTTGGGCGATCAGCAAAGTGCCGTCCTGCTTCAGGCCGGCGGCAAACTCCCCTTTGACAAAGACGGATATGAGATCACGCCAGGCCAGCAAGTCTTCCTTTTCCGCAAAACTGTCGCCGCAGAACAGGACCCGGCCGTCGGATGTGACCGCTGCGGAATGGCGTATGCCCGCGGAGATGGGGTTTGATTTCGCCAGGCGGAGGAGCATAATCCCACATTTGCCGGCAAGCTGCGGGCTGTCCTTATAATCGCCCAGCTCCAGGAAGGCCGCCTGGGCGGCGGCATAATCGCCGTTTTCATAGCAGTCCTTTGCGGAGAGATACGCCTCTTGTCTACTCAGCAGATCCTGAACTTTTTGTTCCGACTGCGTGACGCGGTCCTCTGTTTGGGTTCCTCCCGGGGTTTTGTTTTTCAGCGCCAAGATTCTTTCCTGAGCGCCCGCATAGTCCTCCGCGTCCAGCAGCCTCTTGATTTCGGCCCATTCCCCGGCCTCCTCTATATACCAGAGACTGTCCCGGTAATCGCCGATGCTTTGAAAAATATTGATTGCGCCGTCGTAGTCCCCGTCGGTAATCTTCTGATTGCCCAGAAGATAATTTCCCACCAGCGTCTGCTTGGTGGAATAGGCGTCTGCGCAAATGAACGACAGCAGAACAACGGCGGCCGCCGCTATGAGGATTCTTTGAAAAACCGTTTTTCCGAATCTCTTCATGCTCTCATCAATCCTCTTCCTGGACTCCCGCCGCCGGCACGGCCGTCTTTGCCGAGGCTTCCTCAAGCCGGAAGCCTACGCGGGTAATGATCGTTACGGCCACCAGAAAACCGACGCGAAAAGCGCACGGCACCCAGGATTTTTTAGGCGTACCTCTTTCGTATAAAAAGGCATATGCCGTAAGGCTGAGCACTGCCAAAGCGACAGAGGAGACAATGAAATGCTCCCGGATTTTACCGTCCAGACCGCGTTCACAATCCAAGGCGGCACTGAACACGCTGGCGGAAATTGCGAATACGATCAGGACAAACTCCAGGAAGTGTCTGGATATGATCTGCTGGAACGTGTATTCCAGGTAGAGGTCGAAGAGTACGGAAAGCCCGGTGGGGACAAAGGCGGGAATGACCCCGAAATTCCTCCAGCGCTTCAGCCGCTCTTGCCGCGTGTACGTATTCACTATGGTATCTCCTTTGCAGGTATATAATATGTCTTTTTCTGGAATCCTGCGCGGAAATCGTCCGCGCTTTTTCCACAAAATTCGACATATAAGCCGCGGGCTGTCCTTAGAAGGACGGGCCGGAGCGGCGGGGCCGCCGGTTTTTGGAAAAAGCGCATGGCAAATAAATTCAAAAATACTATATAGAAGGAGTCTGCGCTTGTCAAGCTATTTTTCCAGGCCTCATGGGATGGGGGAACGCCTGCGCTCCGCATGAAACTGCGGCATGCGGGACCGGCGGGAGAGGACAGGCCCCTTCAAAGGCTCCGGAGATGGAAGATCATGGGATAAACTTTCTCCGGTCGGAGCAGACTATAGCAACCCTCAAAAATAATGGCAACAAAGAAGGCGGACCCAAGCGGTACGGAACAAGGACGACGGCGCGGGCGGGCCGGCCCCCGTTAAGGAGGAAGACGCAGTTGTGCGCCGGTTGTATTTGCCGGACGGTTGTCCGTATTTTTGAGGATTGCTGTAAACCCGGAGGCGAATTTATGGAGCATCGAGAGATTACGATGGGCCAGGCCACCTATGAGGTGCGGCGGGTTTTTCGAGGCGGCCGCACCCTGGCCGAACTGGCGGCGGAGCAGCTGGCCCAGAAGATTCCAACGGCCCGGCCGGTTGACGGAGGACGCGGACATGAAGTATAATCAGAGCGGCGGGCCGGTTCACCGGAGGAGGCGAATATGAGAACCGGCAGATGTTCGCTGGGCTTTGCCTATCTGCGGCTTTCCAATGAGGAGGCCCAGGGAGGTGAATCGTCCAGCATTACCAATCAGCGCATGATGGTCCAAACGTATTGCAGGCAAAACGGCATTACCTTGGTGCGGGAATTTGTAGACGACGGCTGGTCCGGCGGCAATTTCAACCGTCCGGCCTTTCAGGATATGCTGCGCCAGCTGGAACAGGGCGGCGCCAACCTGGTCATTACCAAAGATCTCAGCCGCCTGGGCCGCGATATGCGGGAAGCGAGTTATTACGCCGAGCAGTTCTTTCCGGAGCACGGCATCCAGTATATTGCCATCGCGGACAATTTTGATACGGAGCATGACAACATCATGGCGCCGTTTCTGTTTGCCATGAACGAAGTCTACCTGCGGGACGGCTCCCGAAAGGTCAAGGACGTGCTGAAAAGCAAACGGGAGAACGGGCAGTACTGTGCCTGCCCGCCCTACGGTTACCGCAAGGACCGGGAGAATAAACACCGCCTGGCTCCGGACGAGGCCACCGCTCCGGTGGTGGAGCGCATTTTCCAGAGGGCGGCAGCGGGGGATTCCTCCCGCAAGATTGCCCTGGATTTAAATGCGGACGGAGTGATCCCCCCGTTGAAGTACCGCGTGCTTTACCGGGATGAGTTCAGCGAGGAGGGGGCGGCCCGAGCCTCTGATCTGTGGAATTATACCACGGTGAAGCGAATTTTGAAAAATCCGGTGTACCTGGGACACACGCTGCTGGGCAAGAGCCGGAAGGCCAGCGTTAAGTCCAAGAAAAAGGTTGCCGTGCCCCGGGAGGACTGGGCGGTGACCAAGGATACCCACCCGCCGCTGGTCGGCCTGGCGCTGTTTCGTCAGGCACAGAAGAACTTGGGCCGTGGCGGCCGGGATTACCGAGCGTTCGGCCAGGTGCGCAAAAGCATTTTCAGCGGCGTGGCGGTGTGCGGCAAGTGTGGACATGCCCTGTGTTCCTGCGGCACAGTGTATAAGGGAGAACGGGAGAAGTACTGGTATCTCTCCTGCACCCACCAGCGGCGGGATATCGCCGCCCCCTGTGAGGGGGTGCGCATCCGCTATGCCGATTTGGTGGAGCTGGTGCGGCAGGACCTGAATACCCTGCTGGCTCTCAGTGATGAGGAAGTGAAGGCGCTGGCCCAAGAGGCAGTCCGGCGAGCGGGCAGCAGAGAGAATACCCGGTCCCGGGAGCTGAAGAAGGAGCGGGCGGAAGCCCGGCTGTCGGCAATCGACCGGATTATTACGAAGCTTTATGCCGATTACGCGGCAGGCAAGCTGGCGGATGACCGTTTGGCCCGTATGGTGGCGGATTTGGAAAGAGAGTCCGCCGGGCTGAAGGCCTTGTTGGAAGAACTGCGCGCTCCCAATCCTGCCCGGCAGACAGCGGACAGTTATGCCCGGTTCTTTGAGATGGCGAGAGAATTTACCCATCTGGAGACGTTGGACCGGGATACCCTGGTTGCGTTTGTGGACCGCATTGAGATCGGCCCCAAGGTGTATGAAGGCGGCGGGCAGAAAATACCTGCGCGGAGCAGCCGGCCCTACCGCCAAGATGTTCGGATTTTTTACAAATTTATCGGGGAATTGGGTGAAAACGCGGGGAGGAGTTCCGGTGGAAAACCCGCTTAAGATGGAGAAGGAACGCCAAGGGAGGTTGGCGTCAACCTGAAGGAAGGCTACAACGGCGACCTGACCAGCCGGGAGGCCGGCTCCGTCGGCGGCCAGATGGTCAAGAAGATGATCGAGTCCTACGAGAAGTCCCTGTAATTTCCCGCTGGAACCAATGGGGGAGAGGCAGATGCCTCTCCCCCGTTTCTAATTTGTTCACCGCAGCAGAATCGGCTGCAATTGCTCTCCCCGGAGAGCGGCATCCACCGTTTCCGGCAACTTCGTAAAATCCGCCACCAGGGAGCTGGGTTTTTGAACCGCGTTGTCCTGACCAAAGGGCACGAAATAATAATTCCGCCGGACCAGCAGCTCGCCGATGTTCTTCGCCCCCGCCGCCAGGCCGTCGTTGCTGGACACCGCCAGCACCACCGGACGGCCATTTCGCAGATGGGATTTTGCCGCCATGGTCACGGAGGTATCCGCGATGCCCGCCGCCAGCTTGGCAATGGTGTTTCCCGTGGCCGGGGCAATCACCAGCACATCCAGCAGCCCCTTGGGCCCGATGGGCTCCACCGACGGGATATCCAGCAGCACGTCGTTCCCCGTCAGGTCCTCCAGCCGCTCCAGCAGGTCCTCGGACCTTCCGAAGCGGGTGTCCGTAAAGGCGGAGATCTCCGAAACGATGGGAATCACCGTTTCATAGATCTCCGTCAGCGCCTCCAGGGCCTTCAGCACCTTCTCATGGGTGCAGAAGGACCCGCAGACCGCGAAACCGACCCGTTCCTTGCGCATACAGGTCACCTCATTCTTCCAATAGGATGTAATATACCGCGTCCCGGATGGCTGCCGCCGCGGACCGCGGGCTGAGCCGCCCCGGCAGGGAGCGGGCCCAGAGGACTTCCGGGCCGCTCTCCGTTTCAATGCCCCGGACAGAGGCCAAGTCCATCAGCAGGCAGTTCCCCGGCAGCTGGGCCAGAAGCGGCCCGCCCAGGACGGGAGAGGGAACTGTGTTGAACACTGCGCCGAAGCCGCTTAGATGACCGTCCAGTTTTCCGGTTTCCAGGGCCCGGTAGCCATAGGCCCGAATCCAGGCCAGGTCCTCCGGCCGTCTAGCCGTAGCCGTGACCCTGGCCCCCAGGCCGTGGAGGCGGCAGCTCAGGAGCTTCCCAATGCGGCCGAAGCCCAGAACCAGGCAGTCCATACCTAGAAGAGTCCGGTCCAAATGTTCCATGGCGGTCTGAACGGCTCCCTCCGCCGTGGCGGCGGCGTTGGCCACCGCCAGTTCCTCCCGCAGGAAGTAGTCTTCCAACGTCAGGTCCAGGGCTTCCGCCTCCCGGCGCTGCTGAGGCCGCACCTGACCCGCCAGAATCCGCTGCCGGGGCCGGAGCCGGCGGAACAGGTCCGCCGTGGGCACCGCCCCCTCTTCGCAGTTTAAAACGCCGTCGCCCCTGCACAGGGGCAGGGGCAGGATCACCACATCCGTAGAGGCGGCGTGGTCCAGCGTGTCCGCTCCCACAGGTTTCCAGCGGTCCAGACCATAAGTACGGACAAAATGGCCGTCCCCGGCCAGCAGCCGGGCCAGCTCCGCCTGGCGGCGGTCCCCGCCGATGACGCCAAAGGTCTTGTTCATCTCAACATTCCCCCTCGGTTCATGGTATGGCCGGAGGCGGGAATGGGTGATTGAGCCCGCCGAATCGCATTTCGCGTTTATTGACAGTCTGGATTGTCTTTTTCCGGCGGGCGTGGTACAATGGGGACCGTGAAACCTGCCGAAAGGACGACCATGATGAAATACGAGTATCTGCTCTTCGACGCCGACGACACCCTGTTCGACTTCCCCAAGGCCTCCTCCCGGGCCTTTGAGAACATGTGCCGGACCCATGATATCCCTTACACGCCGGAGGCCTACCGGCTCTATCACGAGATCAACCTGGAGCTCTGGTCCGCCTTTGACCGGGGGGAGGTGACCAAAGAGTTCGTCACCCTGGAGCGCTACGTCCGTTTTTTGAGGGCCCTGAACCTGGAGCGGGACCCGGCGGAATGCAACCGGGATTATCTGACCGCCCTGGGGGAGGGGGTTTATCCCCTGCCCCAGGCGGAAGAGGTCTGCCGGGAATTGAAACGGCGGGGGCACCGGATGTACATTATCACCAACGCCGTGGCCTCCGTTCAGCGAAGCCGCCTTCGCGGCAGCGTGTTTGCGGAGCTTTTTGAGGCGGCCTTTATCTCGGAGGAAGCCGGGGCCGCCAAGCCCAGCCGGGCGTATTTCGACTATGTGCGGAGGCGGCTTCCGGGTTTGACGGAGAGCAACGCCCTGGTGATCGGGGATTCCCTGGCCACAGACATCCAGGGGGCCAACAATGCCGGGCTTCGATGCTGCTGGTTCAATCCGGCGGGAAAGCCCCGGCGGGAAGGGCTGCGGGTGGACTATGAAATTGCCGCTCTGCGGGAGCTGCTGGACATCGTGTAGCGCAGCATAAAAACGACGGAAAAAGGGGCCGCTTGCGCGGCCCCTTGCGTATAAGGCGACTCTTTGATAAGCGTACTTGTCCAGGTGTTTCTTGTAACGTTTCTGGAAAAGTGTATGGCGGCGCCGAAATCTCCGTTTAAAAAGCATCATTCTTCAAATAATGGGTGTCTTGGCTTTTTCAAGCAGACCCGAATCCTCCCCGCCCGCCGTCCGTGTTTTTTTAAGATGCTCCAGCAGAACCGCCCGCTCATTGGGCAGCGCGCCGTCCATCACCTTGCCCAAAAGCTCCTCCAGCGCCGCCCCCACAGCCGGGCCGGAGAGGCCAAGGGCCAGCAGGTCCCCGCCCTTCACCGCCAGCTGTTTTAAGGAAAAGCAGGCGTCCTCCGCCAGCAGCCTGTTTAAAATCTCCTCCGCCTTGTCCAGCTCCTTCTGCCGGTCCCGGTAGGCCGGGGCCTGTCCCAGGTTGTCCGCCCGTTTTACCAGGATCAGGCGGCGCAGGTCCTCTTCCCCCAAAATCCGCAAAGCCCGCCGGATGGACTTGTCCGTCCGGGGGATGTCCCTGTCGTGCCACTCCACCAACCGGACTACCGTCTCCCGGAAGTCCGTTCCGCATTTCAGCCGCCGGAGCATTTCGTCCGCCAGCCGGCGGCTTACGGCGGGGTGGCCGTAGAAATGGCCTACGCCTGCCGGGTCCAGGGTGAAGCTGTCCGGTTTTCCCACGTCGTGGAGGAGCATGGTGCAGCGCAGCACCAGGTCCCCCGGCACAGCCGCCAAGGCGTGGAGGGTGTGCTCCCACACGTCGTAGCAGTGGTGGCGGTTCCGCTGGTCAAAGCCCACCATGGCCGGCAGCTCCGGCCAGAAGACGCCGAAAACCTCCGGATAGCCCCGCAGAACTTCCGCCGCGTGGTTTCCCGGCAGGAGTTTGAAAAACTCCGTTTGAATCCGCTCCGGGGCGATGTCCCGCAGCCCCTCCCGGTTCCGCCGGATGGCCTCCGCCGACTTGGGTTCAAGGGAAAATCCCAGCACCGCCGCAAAGCGAAGGCCCCGGAGAATCCGGAGGGCGTCCTCCTGAAACCGCCGGTCCGGGTCCCCCACGCAGCGGAGAATGCCTCTTTGGAGGTCCGCCTGCCCGCCGAAGGGGTCCCGGAGTTGTCCCTGGAGATTCCGGGCCATTGCGTTAACGGTGAAGTCCCGGCGGGCCAGGTCTTGGTCCAGGGAGGAGGTAAAGGCCACGAAGCCGGGTCTTCGATGGTCGCGGTAGTCTCCGTCAATCCGGTAAGTGGTGACCTCCACCGGGCCGCCCTCTGTTTTGACGGTGATGGTGCCGTGTCTTAAACCCGTAGGAAGGGCCCGGGAACCGAAAGCCGCCAGGGTTTCTTCCGGCAGGGCGGAGGTAGCGACATCCCAGTCCCCCGGTTTCCGGCCCAGCAGGGCGTCCCGGACGCAGCCGCCCACGCACCAGGCTTCACCGCCCGCCGATTCCAGGACTTGCAGGACGGACCGCACGTATGTTGGTATTTCCATAGTTCCCCTCCCCCCTGCGTTTCAGAACTCCGCGTGCATAGAAGCGGAGTGCAAAAAGCATTTGACCGGGCGTTATTCAGATCCGGCGGATTCAATCGGCGGATGTCTCCCTTTCGCCGTTGCATTTTACCGGTTTCTATATTATAATAAAATGCTTACAAGGATACAATCTTTTTTAAGAATCTGTATGTATAACCGGGGAGGGCCCCGCTCAGGCGGGGTTCAACGGTTCTGACGACAGGTTCTAAGGGTTTCTGGAAAGGAAGCTGATTTCCATGATGCATAATGAAAGACCCATCAGCGATTTCTTCGCCCCCGGCGTGCGGGCCCATTTGGTGGGCATCGGGGGCGTGTCCATGTGCCCCCTGGCGGAAGTCCTGCGGGACAAGGGACTTGTCATTCAGGGCTCCGACATGTCGGAAAGCGAGACGGTACGGCATCTTCGTTCCCTAGGCATCCCCGTGGCCGTGGGCCACAATGCCGACAACCTGGGG
Organism: uncultured Oscillibacter sp.; assembly: GCA_910578935.1. Lineage (GTDB taxonomy): Bacteria > Bacillota > Clostridia > Oscillospirales > Oscillospiraceae > Oscillibacter. The sequence goes on from CAJTSM010000006.1 coordinate 106,600, forward strand.
GACTGTGATTTGGTGATCCGTACCGCCGCCGTCCATGACGGCAACCCGGAGATCGCCGGGGCTGTCGCCCGGGGTATTCCGGTTTACGAGCGGGCCCAGGCCTGGGGGGCCATCATGCGGCACTATCCCAACGCCCTTTGCGTGGCGGGAACTCACGGGAAGACCACCACCACTTCCATGTGCACCCATATTTTCATGGCGGCGGAGGCGGACCCCACCGTCATGATCGGCGGGACACTGCCCCTGCTTCACTCCGGCTACCGGGTGGGTCAGGGGGATACCATCATCCTGGAATCCTGCGAGTACTGCAACAGCTTTCTCAGTTTTTACCCCACTGTGGCGGTGGTGCTGAACGTGGAGGCGGACCACCTGGACTTTTTCAAGGACCTGGACGATATCAAAGCGTCCTTCCGCAAGTTCGCGGAGCTGGTGCCCTCCGGCGGCAGAGTGATTGCCAATGCGGACAACGCCGGGGCCCGGGACGTGGCCCGTGGCCTGAACGCCTTCACCTTCGGCCTGGAGCCGGGGGCGGAGTGTACCGCCGTGAACCTCCGGGAGGACAAGGGGCGCCCTGTCTTTGACATCCATGTCCACGGCGAATTTTACGCCCACGCAGAGCTGCGGGTCTACGGGCGGCACAACGTGTCCAATGCTCTGGCGGCGGCTTCCGCCGCTTATGTGCTGGGCCTCCCCGGGGCGGCGGTGGAAAAAGGCCTGGGCTCTTTCACCGGCGCGGGGCGGCGGTTCGAGTACAAGGGGACCTTCCAGGGAGCGGAAATCTACGATGATTACGCCCACCACCCCGACGAGCTCCACGCCCTGCTGACTACGGCCAAGGACCTGGGCTACCGGCGATTGATCGTGGCCTTCCAGCCCCACACCTATTCCCGGACCGCCAAGCTCTTCGACCGCTTTGTGGAGGAATTAAAACTGGCGGATGTGGTGGTGCTGGCGGAAATCTACGCGGCCCGGGAACAGAATACCATGGGTATTTCCTCGGCGGATCTTGTTGGGCAGGTCCCCGGCTCCGTATATTGCTCCACTCTGGACAAGACGGCGGAGGCCATCCGGCGGCTGGCCGGACCCGGGGATTTGATTCTGACCGTCGGCGCGGGGGATATTTACCGGGCCGGGGAGAAGTTGCTCTCCTTGAAAGATGGCAGCGGCATCTGACTTTGCAAAGCGATATCTCGGGGCCGGTTTTCATAAGGCTAAACACACGGTTTTCGGGAAAATCTTTTCGTCTGCTGGGTTAAAAATTTTCCACGTGCGTCCGGATTCCTGCGTCAAATCGCCTTGCCTGGCAGAAAAATCCGGCCCAATCCGGCATTCCGCCGGTTTTAAAACAGACTCTATCGCGTTCCGGCAATCTGGTGATAGTCCGGGCCGGAGCGCGGCAACGGAGGGATTGTAACATTGGAACGTTCGCTTTTATGCCATAATGCCAGGCCGGAGGGGGAGCTGCTTCCCCAGGAGGAGGCGGCCTTTGCCCTGCTGGAGGAGCTGGGTATGGACTATGACCGGGTGTCCGGCGATCCTGCCGACACCATGGAAAAGTGCGCGGCCGTCAGCGAAGTCCTGGGCGTGCCTATCTGTAAGAATCTTTTTCTCTGCAACCGGCAGAAGACCCAGTTTTACCTGCTGCTCATGGGGCCGGATCGGCCCTTCCACACCAAGGACCTGTCCCATCAGATCGGCTCGGCCCGGCTGTCCTTTGCGCCGGAGGAAAGCCTCTGGGAACTGCTCCGCTGTACGCCCGGCTCCGCCACCATCCTGGGATTGATGAATGACAGGGATCACCGGGTCCGCCTGCTGATGGAGAGGGAGGTCTATGAGGCAGAGTACCTGAGCTGCCATCCCTGTATCTGCACCAGCAGCCTGAAGCTGAAAACGGCGGATGTGTTGGGAAAGCTGCTGCCGTTTACGGGACATGAGGTCACCGTGGTGGACTTATAACCCCGAAGGCCCTTCTATCGCCTCCAGGGGTAGATGCGGCATATAAAACGCCGTGCCGCCGTTTTGAAGAGAACCCAAAACAGCCTGTATCCGCAAAGGCTCTCCGGCGGTGCGAGCTGTGTAAGCTTGTGGGATTTTTCTACGATATCCCGGCCTTGCGCGGACCGAAAGGCGGCGATTTCATTCTCGCTTTTCCGATTCGCAATGAGAATCGCGTCCCGAGAATCCAGCCTCTTCCTTGTTGGATAGAACACTGGATACTCCCGGTGAGAGGTCCCCGCTTTTTCAGGATTGCTGTCGAAAAAGAAATGCGGCACAGCCTTCCAAACCGTTTTTGAACAATTGGTTCAAGAGGAGGCCGCAGCAAACTCCCTTACCGTAAAGTGCGATTTACGTCCCCTTCCGTTCCCTCAAAAAAGCGGGCGGTATCGCCGATCCAACTGCTGCGGAGAGGCGGTTGGCTCACAGGCTGAACGGACGGATACATCAACTGATGATCCCGCTGCATGGCTGTACGGGATAGGCTCCGGCACAGCTGCCTCCGACCCGCCGGGCGGCGCAGCAGATTAAGGAGTGCGTCGCGCGCATTCCCGGAAGCGTTTCCAGGGAGTGGATGCTCTGATTCAGGACTATGATGAAGTACGCGCTGGGGATCAGGCGGCAGACAGGGGGAGAAACTGTAAAAACCGTGGTTGACAAATCCTGCCGCCGGAACGAAATGGAACATCCAACCGTCTTCTTTTACCATGCCGGACCTATTACTCACTGCGTTTTAGGCAGGGAAAGGATCGTTTGGAGAATAAAAAATGACCCTGCACCGTATTGGTGCAAGGTCATTTTTTCTATGGCGTAGGTTGGTGTTTAGCGCCCTTCACAGGATAAATCACGTTGCCCTACGACAAACGTTCGCCGCTTTATCAGCCCTCTTTAATGGCCGCCTGAGCCGCCGCCAGCCGGGCGATCGGCACCCGGAAGGGAGAGCAGGACACATAGTCCAGCCCAATCTTGTGGCAGAATTCCACACTGGAGGGATCGCCGCCATGCTCGCCGCAAATGCCCAGATGCAGGTCCGGATTGGTGGACCGGCCCCAGCGGGCGGCGTTGCCAATCAGGCGGCCCACGCCGTGCTGGTCCAGCTTGGCGAAGGGATCGTTCTCATAGATCTTCTTGTCGTAATAAGCGTCCAGGAACTTGCCCGCGTCGTCCCGGCTGAAGCCGAATACCAACTGGGTCAGGTCGTTGGAACCGAAGGAGAAGAAGTCGGAGTGGGGGGCGATATCATCGGCGCACATAGCGGCCCGGGGAATCTCGATCATGTTGCCCACTTTGTACTTCAAATCGGAGCCGGCCTCTTGAATCAGGGCGTCGGCCACGCTGGTGACAATGTTCTTTACATAAGCGAACTCCTTCAGTTCGCCCACCAGAGGAATCATGATCTCAGGGATCAGGGTCCACTCCGGATGGCGGGCCTGGACGGCCAGAGCGGCCTTGATAACGGCCCGGGTCTGCATTCTGGCGATCTCAGGGAAGGTGACGCTCAAACGGCAGCCGCGATGGCCCATCATGGGGTTGAACTCATGCAAACTGGCGATGATGGCCTTGATGTCTTCCACGCTCTTGCCCATATCCTTGGCCATGGCTTCAATATCGGCTTCCTCCGTGGGGACGAACTCGTGCAGGGGGGGGTCCAGGAAGCGGATGGTGACCGGCAGGCCCTCCATGGCCTCGTAGATGCCCTCGAAGTCGCCCTGCTGCATGGGCTCCAGCTTGGCCAGGGCCTTCTCCCGCTGCTCTACGGTGTCGGAGCAGATCATCTCCCGGATGGCCTGAATGCGGTCATCGTTGAAGAACATGTGCTCCGTGCGGCACAGGCCGATGCCCTGGGCTCCGAACTTCCGGGCCTGGGCGGCGTCGTGGGGGGTATCGGCGTTGGTGCGGACCTGGAGACGGCGGTACTTGTCCGCCCAGCCCATGACCCGGCCGAACTCACCGCCGATGACGGCGTCCACCGTGGGGATGGCTCCGTCGTAGATCTTGCCGGTGGAGCCGTCCAGGCTCAGCCAGTCGCCCTCGTGATAGGTCTTTCCAGCCAGCTCGAACTTCTTGTTTTCTTCATCCATTTTGATCTCGCCGCAGCCGGAGACGCAGCACTTGCCCATGCCCCGGGCCACCACGGCCGCGTGGGAGGTCATGCCGCCCCGGACAGTCAGAATGCCCTGAGCGGCCTTCATGCCCTCGATGTCCTCAGGAGAGGTTTCCAGGCGGACCAGGACCACCTTCTCGCCCCGGGCGGCCCACTCCTTGGCGTCCTCGGCAGTGAAGACGATCTTGCCGCTGGCGGCGCCCGGAGACGCGCCCAGGGCGTGACCCGCCACGGGGGCGGCCTTCAGGGCCTCGCCGTCAAACTGCGGATGCAGCAGGGTGTCCAGGGACCGGGGCTCAATCATGGCCACGGCCTTCTTCTCGTCGATCATTCCCTCGTCCACCAGGTCGCAGGCGATCTTCAGAGCGGCGGCGGGGGTGCGCTTGCCGTTGCGGGTCTGGAGCATGTACAGCTTCCCGGCCTCCACGGTGAACTCCATGTCCTGCATATCCCGGTAATGGTCTTCCAGGATCTTGCAGACATTTTCAAACTGGCCGAAGGCCTCGGGGAACTTCTCCGCCATCTGGCTGATGGGCATGGGGGTCCGGACGCCGGCCACCACGTCTTCGCCCTGGGCGTTGGTCAGGAACTCGCCGAACAGCTTCTTCTCACCGGTGGCGGGGTTGCGGGTGAACGCAACGCCGGTGCCGCAGTCGTCGCCCATGTTGCCAAAGGCCATGGACTGGACGTTGACGGCGGTGCCCCAGGAGTAGGGGATGTCATTGTCCCGGCGGTAAACGTTTGCGCGGGGGTTGTCCCAGGAGCGGAACACGGCCTTGATGGCGCCCATCAGCTGTTCCTTGGGGTCGGAGGGGAAGTCCACGCCCAGCTTGGCCTTATACTCGGCCTTGAACTGGGAGGCCAGCTCCTGGAGGTCCTCAGCGGTCAGGTCCACGTCCTGGGTGACTCCCTTTTTCTCTTTCATCTCGTCAATGAGCTGTTCGAAATACTTCTTGCCCACTTCCATAACGACGTCGGAATACATCTGGATAAAGCGGCGGTAGCAGTCCCAGGCCCAACGGGGGTTGCCGGACTTGCGGATCAGTACTTGTACCACGTCTTCGTTAAGGCCCAGGTTCAAAATGGTGTCCATCATACCAGGCATGGAGGCCCGGGCGCCGGAGCGGACGGAAACCAGCAGAGGGTTCTCCAGGTCGCCGAACTTCTTGCCGGTGATCTCCTCCATTTTGGTGATATACTCCATGATTTCGGCCATAATGGCGTCGTTGATCTTCTGGCCGTCTTCGTAATACTGGGTGCAGGCTTCCGTGGTGATGGTGAAGCCCTGGGGAACGGGCAGGCCGATGTTGGTCATCTCGGCCAGGTTCGCGCCCTTGCCGCCCAGCAGCTCCCGCATGTTGGCATTGCCTTCAGTGAACAGGTAGCAGTATTTTTTGCTCATTTTCATTCCTCCGTTATTTTTTGCGTTCGCTGGACGGCAGTTCCCGCCGCCCGCTTGGCAAACGTTTGCCTAAATGCTCTACTATTATAATCGTTCATTTTCTGGAAAGCAATACATAAATAGCATAAGAAATCACTGGTCATTTAAAACAATCTGCCCAAAAGCAATAAAACGCAGGCTCCCCGGCCGGAGAGGAGGCGCCGTCTGTCCCAGCGGGAGGGGAGAATTCAGCCATGAGAGCGGGCGCGTAATGGACCGGTCCCAAGAGGCTGAAACTCCCCCGCCCGTAAAGGCGGCCGCCGGCCTCTCCAAGGGAAAAATCTCTCTCCCTCTTCTGTTGACAATTCTCGCCTCATGCTCCATAATGACAGAGAAAAGAATGTCCGCCGGATTGAGGCGGGCGGCACGGGAGGACGCGCTATGAAGACCATCCTCGGCATCGACATCGGCGGCACCACGACGAAAATCGTGGGTCTTGACCATACCGGGAACCTGCTCTCCACCCTCCGGGTCCAGGCGGAAGAGCCGCTCACCAGCCTCTATGGGGCCTTTGGAAGCTATCTCTCCGGGAACCGGCTCACCCTGGCTGACGTGGAGCGGGTGGTGCTCACCGGCGTGGGGGCCTCCTATGTGGAGGGGGACATTTACGGCCTGCCCACCTGCAAGGTGGACGAGTTCTCCGCCAGCGGGACAGGGGCCTTGGCGATGTCCGGACAGGAGCGGGCCGTGGTGGCCACCATGGGCACCGGAACGGCTTTCCTCTGGGCGGAGCGGGGGAGGGGCGTACAGCACCTCTGCGGCAGCGGCATCGGCGGCGGCACCCTGGGGGGTCTTTGCCGGAAACTGGTGGACATGGAACGTTTCGGCCAGATCAAAAAGCTGGCGGAGCAGGGGGATTTGGGCAAGGTGGACCTGATGATCCGGGATATCACGCCGGACCCGGCCGCCACCCTGGACCCAACTCTTACCGCCGCCAACTTTGGCAACCTCTCGGAGGACGCCGCTCCCGCCGACCTGGCCGCCGGGGCGGTAAATCTGGTGCTTCAGGCGATCGGCACCATGACGGTGCTGGCCTGCCGGTGCTGCGGTTCGGAAACGGTGGTCCTCACCGGCTCCGTCACCACGCTGTCCCAGGTGAAGCCAAACTTTGAGAACTTTCAGCGGCTTTACGGCATCCGGTATATTATCCCGGAACGGGCTACCTTTGCCACCGCGATCGGCGCGGGGCTGTGCAGTCTGGAGAGGAGAGCGGTGGAGTGATGGAGCTGGAAGCCCTGCGGCTGGCGGAGGCGTTTTTTGCCCGGAAACCGGAAGCCCTGCCTTCTGTTCGGGCCTTCCTCCTGGGAGCGCTGGAGCGCTGGCCTGAGACAGAGATCGTCACCCAGAAATCCCAAGTGGGCCTCCGGGACCCGCGGCCCTACTGCGCCCTCACCGCGCCGGGAAAACGCGTTAAGGGCAGGGACACTCCCGGGGCGTTGCTGTCCCTGTTTCTCCCCCGGCCGCTGGAGGCGGGGGAATTGATTCTGGCGGTGGAGGCCTATCCGGGGCGGTTTACCAACCATCTGGTTCTCCCGGCGGACCCGGTGGATTTTCACAGGGACCTTTGGGGTTGGACCGCCGAGGCGCGGCGTTTCCGATGCGGGAAAGACTGAGGGAAGCCCTTGCAAAAAAAGGCGGAACGGGGTAACATAGTAAAGAGATATTCCCGGGCGGAAACGCCCGGCAAAAAGACAGGAGAACATCGGCATGAAACTTTCTCTGGTCATCATGGCGGCGGGCCTGGGGTCCCGTTACGGCGGCAATAAGCAGGTGGACGGCATTGGCCCCCACGGGGAAATTTTAATGGAATATTCCATTTGCGACGCCCTTCGGGCGGGCTTCGGCAAGGTGGTCTTTATCATCAAGCCGGAGATGCGGGAGATGATGAACAGTCTCTGCGGCTATCTTTCCCGCCGGACCGCCCTGGACGGCAGTCCTGTGGAAGTGTGCTATGTGGAGCAGGATTTTTCCTCCATTCCCGCTTTTTATCCTATTCCGGCGGGACGGACCCGGCCCTTCGGCACGGTCCACGCCCTGCTCTGTGCGGCGGAAGCGGTGCGGGAGCCCTGCTGCGTCATCAATGCCGACGATTTTTATGGTTTTGATGCCTACCAGAGTATGGCCCGGACGCTCCGGCATCTGCCTGAGGAGGGCCACGCCGCTATGGTGGGATATCTGCTGAAGAACACCGCCAGCCTTCACGGGACGGTGACCAGGGGGATCTGCGTCCAGCGAAACGGTTTTCTGGACAGCGTTCAGGAAACCCGGAACATTCAGCTTTTCCCGGACGGAACCCTCCGGGACCTGGAGGCGGACCGGCTCTTGGATCCCAACGCCCTGGTGTCCATGAATTTTTGGGGGTTTATGCCCTCTGTTTTTCCCATTCTCCGGCGGGACTTTGAAACCTTTCTCCGTACGGCAGGGGACGATATCCGGGCCGAGCGGTTGCTGCCTGAGATGGTGGACAGCCAGCTTCGGGAGGGAGGGCTGAAAGTTTCCGTCCTCTCCTCCGAAGGAAAGTGGTTCGGCATGACATACCGTCAGGACCGGGAAACCGTGGCCCAGGCCCTGCGGCGGCTCCATGAGAGGGGAGAGTATCCGGAGAGCCTCCGGAACTGAATAAGGAATAACGGGCGGGCGCTGCGCATAGACTGCGGAAGGTGGACGGGTGTGGAAACTGGAAGCGGCCCGCGCGGGATTTTTAACAGATTGTTTCGACTTTTTTCGACGGGTTTCGCGTATAATAATAGAGAGAAGGTTTCCCCGTGATCGTGGGATGATGATGAATGAGGAAGGGATCGCAGGCTATGGAGGATACAAATAAGAGCGTTCGGAAGCGCCGTCTGCCGGTCGTGGCGGTTTTGGCGGCGGTGCTGCTGCTGACGACCGGGGGCTCCGGCGGCGGAGGGATGAGTTCTCCTCCGGCAGAGGCGGCGGAGCCCGTGCGATTCAAAGCGGTTTCCGCCGCCGTGAAAAACCGGGCGGACGGGACAGAAAAGGGGGACAAGACCAAGGCCCTGCCGGAGGACGCCGGAGGGGCGGAACCTCTTCCCAGTCCCCTGCCGGAGACAGAGGCGGTGGAGGATACATATTTTGACGCCGCCGTCTTCCTGGGGGATTCCCGGACAGAGGGACTTTCTCTCTACAGTGGATTGAAAACCGGACACTTTTACACCTCTGTGGGAGCGACGGTGGAATCCGTATTTTCCAAAAAGGATTTCAAAACGGAAAGCGGGGAAAAGGTTCCCCTGCTGGAAGCGGTGGCGGCCCAGGATTGCGACAAGGTTTATATCATGCTGGGGATCAATGAGCTGGGCTGGAGCAAGACCAAGACGTATCACGACCAGTACGCCAAGCTCATCGACCAGGTCCGGGAGGACCATCCGGAAGCGAAGATTATCCTCCAGTCCATCCCGCCTGTCAGCGCCAAGCAGGAGGCCAAGAAAACCTATGTCAACAACGGCCGCATCGCCGATTACAATGAGGTGATTAAGACCTTGGCGGAGGAGAAGGGATGCTATTTCCTGGATGTGGCTGCCTGCCTTACCGGCGGGGACGGACTCCTGCCCAAGGATTTGAACTTTGACGGGATTCACCTGAATCCCGCCGGGTGCAAGGTCTGGCTGGAATATCTGAGAACCCACAGTCTGGAGGACGACGCCATTGCCGCTGCCCGGAAGGCGGGCTGAACGGGTCTATGAGCTTGCAAAACAAAAAGCGGAGACATCTTGTCTCCGCTTTTTGTTTCATAGCGCGGCCGCCAGCCTTCGGGCAAAGGTCCGGACCCGAATCTCCTTTTCTCTGTCCATGAAAACCGTGTCATAACCCAGGTGCCGCTCCGTATGGCTTCCCAGGTCCCGGAGGCCGGAGTGCTTACAATAACGCCGCATACCCTCCTCAAAGAGGTCCGCCCCTTTCTCCGGACGGTAGCCGCAGGTCAGCAGCAAGGCCAGGGACTTCCCTGCCCAGAGGGAGGGACCCCGCTCTTTGCCATAGAACTTGTTCATGCCGTAAACCAGCCGGTCCAGCAGGGCCTTCATGGGCGGCGTGCAGTACCAGGAATAGATGGGCGTGGCCAGAAGCAGAAGCTCACAGGTTAGAATTTGATCAAAAAGCTCCTGAACGCCGTCTATCTGCGGACAGCCGAAGACCGTCCAGTCCTCTTGACACCGGCGGCAGGCCGTGCAGGGACGGATGTCCCGCTCGTAGAGCCAGACAGTTTCCGTTTCCAGGCCCGCCGCTTCCAGCTCCCCGCAAAAAGGAGCCAGCAGAGCGGCGGTGTTTCCCTTCTTCCGGGGACTGCCCATGAGGACCAGCGCTCTCATACCACAGCCTTTGCCCGGCTCCGCAGGCGCTCTGGGGCGGGACGTTCCGCAGCGGTCCGGCGGGGTGTCTCCAGGCGCTCCGGGACCCGCTCCGACAGGCGTTCCCGGGCCACCGCCAGCATCAGCTTGATACGGTTTTCCTGGTTCACCCGGGTGGCGCTGGGGTCGTAGTCAATGGGAGTGATATTGGCCTGGGGGTACAGCTCCCGGATTTTGTTAATCATGCCCTTGCCGCAGATGTGGTTGGGCAGGCATCCGAAGGGCTGGGCGCAGACGATATTTTCATACCCTGCCCGGACTAGCTCAATCATTTCGGCGGTGAGAAGCCAGCCCTCTCCCATTTTGTCCCCCGTGCTGATGATGCCGTCGGTAAGCCGAATCAGCTCCCGGAAGGGAAGGGGCGCGTGATAGCCGTTGTCTTTCAGGACTTTGATGACTACGCTCTCCATACCCTCAATGTACTTGAGGACAAGGTCGGACATATGCTTTTCCAGGAAACTGCCGCCGTAGAGCCGGGCGGTTTCGGAGGGGTTATAGGCGCAGTACTGCACGAAACCCATCAGCCCCGGAAGATTCACCTCGCAGTCCTGAGAGGCCAGAAACCGTTCCAGATCGTTGTTTCCAAGAGGGGAATATTTGACGTAAATCTCGCCGACTACGCCAACCTTCACCTTGGGCGTCCGGCGGATGGGAATGGCGGCGAACTCCCGCGCGATGACGGGCATAGCGCCTTTCATCTCCCGGCTGGACCAGCCCTTGTCCTCGTGAATCCAGCCGCAAATAGTATCCAGCCATTTCTCCTGCAAACGGGCCGCGTCCCCCTTGCGGACCTCATAGGGTTCCGTCTGGGCCTTTAAAGCCACAAGCAGGTCGCCATAGTAAATCACCGCCAGGAGCCTGCGCAGAAATGGAACCGTCATAGGAAAGCCGGAGTCCTTCTCCAGCCCGGAGAAGTTCAGGCTTACCACCGGCACCTGGGGGTAGCCGGCCTTTACCAGGGCCTTGCGCAGCAGGTGGATGTAGTTGGAGGCCCGGCAGCCGCCGCCGGTCTGGGTGATGATCAGGGCGGTGTGGTCCAGGTCGTATTTTCCGGAGGCCAGGGCGTCCAGGAATTGGCCGATGACCAGCAGGGCGGGGTAGCAGGTGTCGTTATGTACGTACTTGAGGCCCAGCTCCGAAACCTGGCTGCCGCAGTTTTCCAGCAGCTCGCAGGTATAGCCCGCCTGCTCCATGACGGCCGCCAGAATGCGGAACTGCACCGGGGCCATGTTGGGGATGAGGATTTTATGGGTTTTCTTCATCTCCGGCGTAAATTTAGGATAGTTTAAGGCTTCCATCATTGTCTCACTCCTGTTCGTCCAGGGCGGCGAAGAGGCTCCGCAGACGGATGCGCACCGCGCCCAGGTTGGTGATCTCGTCAATTTTCAGCTCTGTGTACAGTTTTCCACCGGCCTGCAAAATGGCCTGGGTTTCATCGGTGGTGATGGCGTCCACGCCGCAGCCGAAGCTGACCAGCTGCACCAGGTCGCAGTCCCGGTGTTCCACACAGTATTTGGCGGCGGCATAAAGCCGGGAGTGGTAGGTCCACTGGTTCAAAACCGTGGTGGGGAATTTGTCCACCAGGCCGGAGACGGAATCCTCCGTCACCACCGCCGCGCCAAAACGGGTGATAAGCGTGTCGATGCCGTGGTTGACTTCCGGGTCCACGTGGTAGGGCCGTCCGGCCAAGACGATAATCCGCCTCCCCTCGGCACGGGCCTGTTCCATGATCCGGGCCCCTTCTTTTCGGACCTGGGCCATATGGTGGGCATACCCGGCATAGGCGGCGTCGCTGGCCTCCCGGACTTCCGGTTTGGAGATGTCCGGAAAATGCCGCCGGAGGACGCCATAGATTTTCTTGGTGAAGTCTTTGGGCCGGTGGAGGCCCACGTAATCGTAAATAAATGGGATTTCTTTGATCTCCGGGCAGTTCCCGGCGATGACCTCCGGGTAATAGGCCACCACGGGGCAGTTGTAATGGTTATCCCCCAGGCCCTCGTCAATGTTATAGGTCATGCAGGGGTAGAAAATGGCGTCCAGGTCCAGATGGCTGAGAAATTGAATATGCCCATGAGCCAGCTTCGCCGGGAAGCAGGCGGTGTCACTGGGGATGGTGGCCTGACCCTTTAAGTACAGGTCCCGGCTGCTGAAGGGACTGTGGTACACCGCGAAGCCCAGCTTGGTGAAGAAGGCGTGCCAGAAGGGAAGAAGCTCCCACATGTTGAGGCACAGCGGAATTCCGATCTTACCCCGCTTCCCGGGGACAGGCTTGCAGCTTAATATCAGCTTCCGCTTATAGGCGTACAGGTTCCGTTCGCCGGTGTCGGCCCTGCCGGTGACGGGGCGGTCGCAGCGGTTGCCGCTGATAAACGTTTCGTTCCCCGCGAAGGTGTTGACGGTGAGCTGGCAGTTGTTGCCGCAGAGGCCGCAGGTCCGGCTCTCCGTCTCCTGAGTGAAATTCTCCAGGGCCTCCCGGTCCAGCAGGGTGCTGGTCTGCCCGGGAGCGGTTTTGCTCCGGCCATAGAGAGCCGCGCCGAAGGCCCCCATCAGCCCGGCGATGTCCGGGCGGATGACCTCCACCCCCATCTCTTTTTCAAAAGCCCGGAGTACGGCCTCATTGTAGAACGTGCCCCCCTGGACCACCACGTTCCGGCCCAGCTCCTCGGGACTGGCGGCCCGGATTACCTTGTAGATGGCGTTTTTCACAACAGAGATGGACAGGCCCGCCGAGATGTTCTCAATGCTGGCCCCGTCCTTCTGGGCCTGCTTCACGCTGGAGTTCATAAAGACGGTGCAGCGGCTCCCCAGGTCCACAGGCCGGTCCGCGAAGAGGCCCAGTTTTGCAAAGTCCTCCACGTCGTGACCCAGGGCCTGGGCAAAGGTCTGGAGAAAACTTCCGCAGCCGGAGGAACAGGCTTCGTTGAGGAAGATGTTGCTGATGGCCCCGTCCTCAATTTTAAAGCACTTCATGTCCTGTCCGCCGATGTCAATGATAAAGTCCACATTGGGCAGGAAGTGCCGGGCGGCGGTGAAGTGGGCCACGGTTTCCACCACGCCGTAATCGCCGTGGAAGGCGTTCTTTGCCAAGTCTTCACCGTAACCGGTGGTGGTGACGGAGGCTACATGAAGGGCCGGGTGCTCCGCATAAAGCCGCTGGAGCACGCCCCGGATCAAGGGCACAGGATTACCAAGATTGGGCCGGTAGTCGGTAAACAGCAGCCGGGCCTCCTGGTCGATGACGGCCACCTTGACGGTGGTGGACCCGGAGTCGACGCCGATGTGGACCGGGGCGGCATAGTCCGGGCCAAAGGGGGCCCGGTCAACCCGGGCCCTGGCGTGGCGGGCCTGGAACGCCTCATACTCCTCCCGGGTTTCAAACAGGGGCGGCTGGCTCCGGTAGGTTTCGGAGGCTCCCCGCTCCCGAAGGCGGTCCGCCACGTCTTTCAAATCAAAGCTCTGGTCGGCGTAAAAGGCCGCCCCCAGGGCCACGAACAGCAAACTGTTCTCCGGGCAGGTCCCGGCGACTCCCAGGGTTTTGTCAAAGCTGTCCCGAAGGCATTTCGAAAAGGTCAGCGGTCCGCCCAAATACAGGACGTTTCCCCTGATCGGCCGCCCCTGGGCCAGGCCCGCGATGGTCTGGTTCACCACCGCCTGGTAGATGCTGGCGGCGATGTCCGTGGCTTTTGCCCCCTGGTTGATGAGGGGCTGCACGTCGCTCTTGGCGAAGACGCCGCAGCGGGAAGCGATGGTGTAGGTTTTTTCCGCCTCTAAGGCGGCCACGTCCATCTCATCGGCGGTCATTTTTAAAAGGGTCGCCATCTGGTCGATAAAGGCCCCGGTACCCCCTGCGCAGGAGCCGTTCATCCGGACTTCCATGCCGCCGGTGAGAAAGAGAATCTTGGCGTCTTCGCCCCCCAGCTCAATCACCACGTCGGTGCCCGGGACCAGCCGCCCAGCGGCCACCCTGGTGGCGAAAACCTCCTGCACAAAGGGCACGCCCACGCTCTCCGCCATGCCCATTCCGGCGGAGCCGGAGATAGCCAGCTCCGCCCTTCCGGACGGGACATACTGCCCGGCCACCCGGCGGAGCAGTTCCTCCGACTTCTCCGGAATGTGGCTGAAGTGCCGCTCGTAGGTGCTGTAAACGATGTTGTCCGCGCCGTCCAGCACCACGCATTTGATGGTGGTGGACCCCACGTCAAGACCGATCTTCAAGCCCCGCTCCTCCTTTAAGTAAACGATTACCCGCCGGTATTCCGGCAGGAATCATAAAGATATCATATCGTTGGTATCATACACGCTTTCGACGGGATTTGCAATCGGGAATCCCTTGAAAAACTGTAAAGAACCTGTTAAAAATGGCCGGGGCCCCCGGGCTTGCCTATTTCCATAGGACGTGCTATACTCATTCTATTCAACACGGAAGGAAGGCATGACCATATGAGCACCGTTCTTCTCCACTGCTGCTGCGCCCCCTGCTCCTTAAGCTGCATCGACCCCCTCCGGGCCGAACGCATCGAGCCGGTGGCCTTCTGGTATAACCCCAATATCCACCCTTGGAAGGAGTACCAGGCCCGGCGGGACTGCCTTTTGAAATACGCCTCCGCCACCGGCATGGAGGTGCGGGTACGGGAGGATTACGGTTTAAAGGAGTTCTGCCGCCAGGTGGCGGGGGACGTGGATCATCGCTGCGCCTACTGCTATGGGCGCCGGCTTGAGGGGACGGCGAAGTACGCCGCGGAGCACGGGTTTTCCGCCTTCACCACCACATTGCTGGCCAGTCTCTACCAGGACCACGAGGGCATCGTTCAGGCGGCGCAGCGGTACGCGGCACAGTACGGCGTGGAGTTTTTGTACCGGGATTTCCGGCCGAATTTCCGGGAGGGAAACCGCCGGGCCCGGGAGCTGGGGTTCTATATGCAGAAGTACTGCGGCTGCGTCTTCTCTGAGCAGGACCGGTATCAAAAACAGATCGACCGGGACAGTACCCGGTTTGCAGAGGACTGACAAAAAGAGTGGGAGCCTTACTGCTCCCACTCTTTTTCGAACATTCTCTCGGCCAGCGTCCGCAAAACTTTCTTGGCGTGCCTCTCCGACTCCGTCGGCCCCAGCTTCATATAACGGCGGCGGGTGAACTCTGTGTTTGCACAAAACAGAAGGTCAAAAATCATTTGGCGGGGCTCCTCCCCGCTTTGCAGCTCCGCCTCCGCCGCCGAAGCCCAGGCGCACATGCGCTTTTCAAAGGCGCGGTAATCCTCCCTGGCCATGTTTTCCAGGCTCTCCTGACTAAAACGCATTTTTCATGCCTCCATTCCTCGGGTTTAGTGTACCTCACCGCGGTCCTTCAAAATACACCAGAAAGGGTACCAGAAATTTCTGTGTTACTTTTTTATGAACCGCTGCTGTATAATGAGCCTGAGGTGAGGGCATGAAATTCGAGTTAAGGCGACCCCCCGCTAAAGAGGAGGCAATCTACAAGACGCTGTACTTAAAACGTTCCCTCGCCGAACGTATAGAACAAATCGCCGCTGAAAACAAAACCAGCTTCAACAACGTGGTCATCTCCATGATTGAAAGCTGCCTGAAGGAAGACTAAGGACCGCCCTGACGGGCGGTCCTTTCTCGTTCCGTTTTTCAGTTCCGCAGGCTGTGCAGCGGCGCGGGAATCCGTCCTCCCCGGCGGATCAATCCGGCGGAGGACTCCCGGTGGACCGGCATCACCGGGGCGCTGCCCAAAAGCCCGCCCATCTCGATGGTGCCCCCCACGTCCTTCCCCGGCGCGGGGAGAATGCGCACGGCGGTGGTTTTGTTGTTCACCATGCCGATGGCCGCTTCGTCGGCGATGATGGCGGCGATGGTTTCCGCCGGGGTGTCCCCGGGAATGGCGATCATGTCCAGCCCCACGGAGCACACGCAGGTCATGGCCTCCAGCTTGTCAATGCAGAGGGTCCCGGAGCGGGCGGCGGCAATCATGCCTTCGTCTTCGCTGACGGGGATAAAGGCCCCGGAGAGGCCTCCCACGCTGGAAGAGGCCATGACGCCGCCCTTTTTCACCGCGTCGTTCAGCATGGCAAGAGCTGCCGTGGTGCCGTGGGCGCCGCAGACCTCCAGGCCCAGCTCCTCCAGGATGCGGGCCACACTGTCCCCAATGGCGGGGGTGGGAGCCAGGCTCAGGTCCACAATGCCGAAGGGGACCCCCAGCCTCCGGCTGGCCTCCTGGGCCACCAGCTGGCCCATGCGGGTCACCCGGAAGGCGGTCTTCTTGATGGTTTCCGCCGCCACGTCCAGGGGCTGTCCCTTGACCGCCTGAAGGGCGTGATGCACCACGCCGGGGCCGGAGACGCCCACGTTGATGACCGTCTCCGCCTCTCCCGGGCCGTGGAAGGCTCCGGCCATGAAGGGGTTGTCCTCCACGGCGTTGCAGAACACAACCAGCTTGGCGCAGCCCAGGCCGTCCCGGTCTGACGTGGCCGCGGCGGTGTCTTTGATGATCCGGCCCATGAGAGCCACCGCGTCCATGTTGATCCCCGCCCGGGTGGAGCCCACGTTGACGGAGGAACAGACCAGTTCCGTCCGGGCCAGGGCCTCCGGGATGGAGCGGATCAGGCGTTCGTCCGCTTTGGTCAGACCCTTCTGGACCAGGGCGGAATAGCCGCCGATGAAGTTTACGCCGCAGCTCTTCGCCGCCCGGTCCAGGGCCAGGGCGAAGGGCACATAGTCCTCCGTTTCGCTGGCTCCGGCCACCAGGGCCATGGGGGTGACGGAGATCCGCTTGTTGACGATGGGGATGCCGAACTCGTCCTCAATGTCCTGGCCAGTTTTCACTAATTTTTCGGCGCAGCGGCAGATTTTCTCATAGACCTTCTCACAGGCCCGCACGGGGTCCGGGTCGCAGCAGGAGAGCAGGGAGATTCCCATGGTGATGGTGCGGATGTCCAGGTGCTGCTGGTCGATCATCTCAATGGTGGAGAGAATTTCCTTTTGATTCAGCATAGGGTTCCCTCCTTAAATGCTGTGCATGGCGTTGAAGATTTCCTCCCGCTGGATGCGGATGGAAAGACCCATTTCCCCTCCCAGGTCGCTCAGGCCCTTTCCCAACTCACCGAAGCTGGCTGTGGACTTGCTGACATCCACTGCCATAACCATGGTAAAGGCCCCCTGGAGAATGGTCTGGGAGATGTCCAGAATGTTGACGTTGTAGTTTGCCAAGCGGTTGCAGACGGCGGCGATAATGCCCACCCGGTCCTGTCCCAGGACGGTGACAATGGCGTTCATACGTGCTCCTCCTTTGTTAAAAAGACAGCCTCCGGCGAGGGGAAGCTCTTTCCCCCCGCCGGACGCGGAATTTACAGCTCGTCAAAAAATTTGTCGTGGATTGCCCGGACCGCCCGGTTTACGTCCATCTCATCCAGCAGGACGGAGACGCGGATCTCGGAGGTGTTGATCATCTGGATGTTAATTCCCGCCTCATAGAGGGCTTCAAACATCTTAGCGGCCACGCCGCAGTTGCTCATCAGGCCCACGCCCACGATGGATACCTTGCCAATCTGATCGTCAGACTCGATATGGTCAAAGCGCAGGGCCTCCTTGTGGGCATTGAGGATGGATTCCACCTCCTGCTGGTCCTTTTTGTGGATGGTGAAGGTGATGTCCTTGGTGTCCTCCCGGCCGATGGACTGGAGGATCACGTCCACATTGATGTTATGTTTGCTGAGCAGGTCGAAGACCTGGAAGGCGACGCCGGGGTTGTGCTGGAGCCCCACCAGGGCCACTCGGGCGATGCTGGTATCCTTGGCCACGCCGGCGATGTTGGTTTTTTCCACTTTCGTAACCTCCTTGATTTTCGTGCCGGGCTTCCGCTCCAGGCTCGACACCACTTCCAAATTGACCCGGAACTTTTTCGCCAGCTCCACGCTGCGGTTGTGGAGTACCTGGGCTCCCTGGCTGGCCAGCTCCAGCATTTCGTCATAGGTAATCTCTTCCAGCTTTCGGGCCGTGGGAACAATCCGGGGGTCCGTGGTGTATACGCCGTCCACGTCTGTGTAAATCTGGCAGAGGTCTGCCCGGAAGGCCGCCGCCAGCGCCACCGCGCTGGTATCGGACCCCCCCCGGCCCAGAGTGGTGATGTCGCCGTTGCGGTCCACGCCCTGGAAACCCGTCACGATCACGATCCGGTGCTGATCCAGCTCTGCCTGAATGCGCTCGGAGTCGATCCGCTTGATCCGGGCGTCGGAGTGGACGGCGGTGGACTGAATGCCCACCTGCCACGCCGCCAGGGACACGCAGGGCAGTCCCATGGCCTCCAGCGCCATAGCGCAGAGGGAGACGGAAATCTGTTCCCCGGTGGTCAGGAGCATATCCATCTCCCGCTTGGAGGCGTTGGGGTTGATTTCCTTCGCTTTTTCAATCAGGTCGTCGGTGGTGTCTCCCTGGGCGGACAGAACCACAATGACGTCGTTGCCCTTGACATAGGTTTCCGCAATGATCCGGGCGACGTTTCGAACGCGTTCCGCGTCCTTCACGGAGCTGCCTCCGAATTTCTGCACAATTAAACTCATGAGTCTATCTTCCTTTTCCGCTTGAAATCAGGTTGGAAGGGGGAGAACGTTCTTCCCCGCTCTATTATATGCGGCGGGCGGCGCGCCGGGTCAGCCGTCCAGGACCCGCATAAAAGCCAATACGTTGAGGGACCGGGACTGCCGCTCCGCTTCCGCCCGGCTGAGGGGCTCGGTCAAAAAGGCGGTTTCGCCGTCTTCGCTGAGAACCTCCACCTGACCAAAGGCCAGGGCCGCGTCGGTAAGGCTGCCCTCTATACGGAAGTAGTGCCTGGTTTTCAGGGAAGAGGGTTCCTCAAAACCCGCCGGGTCCGCGGACCAGCCGATTTCCTCCCGCCGGGGGTTGGCCTGGAGGCATTCCATTACATCCGCCACGCAGGCGGAGGCGGTGGGCAGTTCCCCGGCTCCCTTGCCGTAGAACATCACTTCGCCGGTGGCATTGCCCCGGACCAGGATCGCGTTGAACACATCTTCCACGTTGGCCATGGGATTGTCTTCGGGAATCAGATGGGGGGCGACATACGCCGTCCGCCCGCCGCCGGGAAGGCGCACCGCCCGGCCCAAGAGCTTAATCCGGTAACCCGCCCGCTGGGCGATCTTTACGTCCCGGAGGCTCAGACGGCTGATGCCCTCCATGGGAACCCGCTCCGGGTCGATCTGGCTGCCGAAAGCCAGGTCCCCCAGGATGCAGATCTTCCGCCCGGCGTCAATGCCCTCCACGTCGGCGGTGGGGTCTGCCTCAGCGTAGCCCTTGGCCTGGGCCTCCCGGAGGGCGTCGGAGAAAAAGGCTCCGGTCCGGACCATACGGGTGAGAATATAGTTGGTGGTCCCGTTTAAGATGCCGTAGACCTCGTCGATCCGGTTGGCCGCCATGCACTGGGTCAGGGGGTGGAGCACCGGGATGCCCCCGCCCACGCTGGCCTCGAAAAGGTAGCTGACATTCTTCTTTTTTGCCAGAGCCAGCAGCTCACAGCCTCTCTCCGCCACCAGCTGCTTGTTGGCGGTGACCACGTGCTTCCCGGCGGCCAGAGCCCGCTTCGTGTACTCGTAGGCGGCCTCCACCCCGCCGATGGTTTCCACCACCACCCGGATAGCGTCGTCCTCCTCAATTTTCTTAAAGTCGTCGGTCATCAGCTGGCGGTAGGGCCCGTCCTTAAAGTGCCGTACCAACACGCTTTTCACCTGCAAGGGCTCCCCCAGCTTCCGCTCGACCTGCCGGGCGTTTTCCGCCACCACCTTGGCGACGCCCGTGCCCACGGTGCCCAGGCCCAGGATCGCAATCTGTATCATTCTTTAAACCTCTCTTTATCAGCCTGCCAGAATCTCAAATTTCAGCACGCCCTCCAAGGCGGTCACATCCCCCATCAGCTGCTCCAGGGATTCTGAAAGACTGCTGGTTTCGGCGGAAATCGTCACCGCTGCGCAGCCGTTGGTGGGAATGCTCTGGTTGATGGTCAGGATATTGGCCCCGGAGGAGGCAAATACCGCCAGGACGCCGCTCAGCACCCCGGCCACATCCTTGAGCATGGCGTAAAAAGTGATGATGTGCTCCGCCTTCATGTCGTTAAAGGGCTGAACGGAGTCCTTGTACTTGTAAAAGGCGCTGCGGCTGATGCCCACCAGCCGTGTGGCCTCTCCTACGGTGTCTGCCTCGCCGGTCAGCATCATCCGCTTAGCCTCCGCCACTTTGACGAAGATTTCCGGCAGCGCGTCCGCCGCCACAATATAGTATTTGATTGCCTTTGCCATAGCATCCTCCATGCGCGCCGCTCCGCCGGCGGCTAAGTCCGCCCTCCACGGTCATTTGTCCTTCCTGCATGGTAGCACATTTTTACTCGCTCCGCAACTGTCGGATTCGGGGAAACTTCCCGGAAAATACCCTCTCCGGGTAGGCAAAATGCCGGGGAATTATAAATAGAGGGCGGCCCGGAAGATGAATATTCATCTAAATATACATTTACCTTGTTGGTTATGTCTAAAAAATGCACAAACACCCGATTGCGGCCCAAGGAGTTTCCGTAATTCTGGAGAAATACGCCAAATAAATATGCACAAGTTCTGAAAAAGTATTGACAGATTTGTCTGTCCGTGCTAAGGTAGCCACAGTTCAAGGGGGGAGACGCCTCCCGGAACATTTGAAACGGTGCCCGGTCCGCCGGGCAAAGACTTTTGGATGAAAAGGATGATGGTATCATGAAGAAATTTATGACTCTGCTTTTGGCCCTGGCCATGGTGCTGAGCCTGGCCGCCTGCGGCGGCGGAGACAAGCCCGCCGGCAATGCCGGGTCCGGCGCCCCCGCCGATTCCCAGCCCGCCTCCCCCGACACCCCCGCCGATGTGGACGCCGGCGCCGCGGTCTTCTCCACTGTGGAGGAGGGCAAGCTCCACATGTCCACCAACGCGGCCTTCCCTCCCTATGAGATGACCACCGACGCCGGCGGTTTCGAGGGCATCGATGTGGAAGTGGCCGGGGCCATCGCCGAGAAGCTGGGCCTGGAGCTGGTGGTGGACGACATGGGCTTCGACGCGGCCCTGACCGCCGTCCAGACCGGACAGAGCGACATCGCCATGGCGGGCATCACCGTCAGCGAGGAACGCCAGCAGGTCATGGATTTCTCCGACACCTACGCCACCGGCGTCCAGGTAGTCATCGTCAAGGAGGACGGCCCCGTCCAGTCCCTGGACGACCTCAGCAATGTGGAAATGATCGGCTGCCAGAAGGCCACCACCGGCTATATCTACTGTTCCGACACCCCGGAAAACGGCGGCTACGGAGAGGACCATGTGACGGCCTTTGACACCGGCGCCCTGGCCGTCATGGCCCTGGTGAACGGACAGGTGGACGCGGTGGTCATCGACAACGAGCCCGCCAAGAGCTTTGTGGCCGAAAACGAGGGATTGAAGATCCTGGACACCGAGTTCGCCGTGGAGGACTACGCCATCGGCCTGGCTAAGGGGAACACCGCCCTGCTGGACGCCGTCAACGCCGCTATGGCGGAGCTGAAGGCCGACGGGACCTTCCAGGCCATCGTAGACAAGTATATCACCGCTGCGTAAGCGTATCCCAAAAGGGCGGTCCCAGAAGACCGCCCTTTTCCAGTTTCCCCTACTGTGTGAAATAGAGAAAGGAGGCCCCCCATGTTCCAATCGCTCATTGACTGGCTGGACCGCATCGGGCCCCGGCTGCAAAGGGCTTTCATTGAGGGCGACCGCTGGAAGCTCTACCTCCAGGGCCTGGGCACCACCATGGAGCTGACGGTGATCGCCCTGATCTTCGGCGTTCTGCTGGGCCTGGTGGTGGCCGTGATTCGCTCCGCCCACGACCAGCAGCGCGTCGGCCGGCGGAACTTCGTGCTGAGCATTTTGAACGTCCTCTGCCAGATCTACACCACCGTCATCCGGGGCACGCCCATGCTGGTGCAGCTCTTTATCTGGACCTTCGTCATCTTCCCCACCCAGCGGAACAAAGTTTTGGTTGCTTTCATCGGCCTTGGGGTCAACTCCGGGGCGTATGTGGCCGAGATCATCCGGGGCGGCCTCATGAGCGTGGACGCGGGCCAGTCCGAGGCGGGCCGGTCCCTGGGCCTGGGGTACTTCGACACCATGCGCTTCATCGTCATCCCCCAGGCGTTCAAGAACATCCTGCCGTCTCTTGGAAACGAGTTTATCACCCTGTTTAAGGACACCTCCCTGGCCCAGGCCATCGGCGGGGCGGAGATGCTCTACTACGCCAGTACCATCGGCGGCCGGACCTTCGACTACATGCCGCCCCTGCTGGGCATCGCCGCCATGTACTTAGCCGTTGTGATTGTCTTCACCTGGCTCCAGGGGAGGCTGGAAAGGAGGCTGCGGGAAAGTGATCGACGTTAAGAACCTCTCCAAGTCCTTCGGGGACCACCTGGTGCTGGACGACATCTCCCAGCACATCTATCCCGGGGAAAAGGTGGTGGTCATCGGGCCTTCCGGCTCCGGCAAGTCCACCTTCCTGCGGTGCCTGAATCTGCTGGAAACCCCCAGCGCGGGAACCATCTCCTTTCAGGGCACCGTCATCACGGACCCCAAGGTGAAGATCGACCAGGTGCGCCAGCACATGGGCATGGTTTTCCAGCACTTCAACCTGTTCCCCAACATGACCATCCGGAAGAACATCACCCTGGCCCCGGTGCGGACGGGCCTGATGAAGCAGGAGGAGGCCGACGCCCAGGCGGACGCCCTGCTGGAGCGGGTGGGTCTGACGGATAAGGCGGATGCCTATCCCAGCCAGCTCTCCGGCGGGCAGAAGCAGCGGGTGGCCATCGCCCGCACGCTGGCCACCAGCCCCAAGGTGCTGCTGTGCGACGAGGCCACCAGCGCCCTGGACCCCGAGATGGTGGGCGAGGTGCTGGACGTCATGAAGGAGCTGGCCCGGGACGGCATGACCATGGTGGTGGTGACCCACGAGATGGGCTTTGCCCGGGAGGTGGGCAGCCGGGTGCTGTTCATGGCCGACGGGAAGGTTCTGGAGGAGGGCGCCCCCGCCGAAATCTTCGAGCGGCCCAAGCACGCCAGGCTCCAGGATTTCCTCAGCAAGGTACTGTAATGCTGTAATAGTAAAGCCCTCCGGCGGTCCGCCGGAGGGCTTGCCTTTTATTTCGTTCCGAAAATCCGGTCCCCCGCGTCTCCCAGGCCGGGGACAATGTAGCCGTTTTCGTTCAGCCGCTCGTCCACCGCGCCGCAGTAGATGTCCACATCCGGATGGCTCTTCTGAATGCGGGCGATGCCTTCCGGTGCGGCCAGGAGGACCATCAGCTTAATCGTGGTGCAGCCATATTCTTTCATGAAGCCGATGGCCGCTTCGGCGCTGCCGCCGGTGGCCAGCATGGGGTCCACGATCAGGACCTCCCGCTCCGCCACGTCCTTGGGCATCTTACAGAAGTATTTCACCGGTTCCAGAGTTACCTCGTTCCGGTAGAGGCCGATGTGGCCCACCCGGGCGGAGGGCACCATCCGCAGCACGCCGTCCACCAGGCCCAGCCCCGCCCGGAGGATGGGCACCACGGCGAACTTCTTCCCCTTGAGCATGGGGGCGGTGGTTTTGCAGATAGGGGTTTCCACCTCACAGGTGGTCAGGGGCAGGTCCCGGGTAGCCTCATAGGTGATGAGCATGCCGATCTCGGAAACCAGCTCCCGGAAGTCCTTGACGCTGGTGTTCTTGTCCCGGAGGATGGTCAGCTTGTGGGCCACCAGGGGATGGTCCATGACATGTACTTTTCCGCTCATAAAAACGCTCCTTCTATATTGAAATTTCCGTAGTCAAGCATCTTCAGCCGCTCTGGTTTTCCCGCCGGAGCCTTTCCGCCTGGGGAGGGCGGAGATACACGGGGGCCAGGTCCTGGGCGGAAACCAGCCCCCCTGACCGGGCGATTTCCTCCGCTTCCAGGGCAACGCTCACGGCGCTCTCCTTCACTAGATGAGGCGGGGCCAGGCGGCAGGGCACTCCCGCCGCCATCAAAAAGTTATAGGTCATCTGCCCTCCGTCCCCCAGGACTGCCTTGGGCCTGGGGTCGTTCCGCAGTTCCTCCGCCAAATCCGCGAGCGCAATAGCACGGTCCGGCGTCAGGCGGGTGAGGATTCCGTCCTTCGCATAAAAAAGAGCGTTGTAAATCTGCTGCCGCCGGGCGTCCATGGCGCAGACCACCAGCCCGTCCACAAAAGAGATGTTCCGGGCCAGGGCCGCCAGGGTGGACACCGCCGCACAGGGCCTGTCCGCCGCCCAGGCCAATCCCTTGGCGGCGGAAACGCCGATACGAACCCCGGTAAAGGACCCTGGTCCCGCGGAGACGGCAATGACGTCCAGGTCCGCCGCAGTCAGACCTGTATTTTTGAACAGGAGTTCCACTAGAGGCATCAGGGTCCGGCTGTGAGTCAGCCCCGTGTCCTGACAGGCGGCGGCCAGCACCTTCCCATCCTCCGTGAGGGCGGCGGAGACGGCTTTGGCGGCGGTTTCCAGGGCAAGGATTTTCATACCGGTTTCACTCCTTCCACGGTGATGGCCCGCCAGTTCTCATGTTCGGGACAGCGGGCAAAGGAGACGGTAACCGCGTTTTCCGGCAGGGCTTCCTCCACCCGCTCGCTCCACTCCACGGCGCAGACGCCGCCCCGGTCCAGATAGTCCTCCCAGCCAATGTCAAAGAGGTCCCCGGCATCTTCCAGGCGGTACATATCAAAATGAAACAAAGGCAGGCCGGTTCCTGCGTACTCGTTGACGATCGTAAAAGTGGGGCTGGTCACCCGGCCCTCATAGCCCAGTCCCCGGGCCAGTCCCCGGGTAAAGGCGGTCTTTCCCATCCCGAGGCTTCCCCGGTAGGCAACCACGGCTCCGGGAGCCAGGGCGGCGGCCAGGCGGCGGCCAAAAGCTTCCGTTTCCGCTTCGCTGTGGGAAATGTAATCCATGGAGGGACCTCCTGTTTCTTAGAAATCAATTCAGTATATCATAAATTGAATAAAGTGTAAAAAGAAATTTTCCGGCGTTTACAGGTTTTTTTATTTGTGGTACAATACCTTGTCTTAGAATAAGCCCGGACCCTAAGGAGCGTATTATGCTGAACCGACTCAAAGATACTCTTGCGGACTTCATCCAGCAGGCCGACTTGGTGCTGCTGGGCCTCTGCTGCGCCGCCACGCTGTACGGAATCGCGCTGGTCTTCAGCGCCACCCGGTACATGGCTCCCGCCACGGGCATGCGGCGGATGATTATCCAGTGCGCCGCCCTGGGCCTGGGCGTCTGCGTTTACATCTTTTTCTCCATGCTGGATCTGGAGTCCATCACCCGGAAGTGGAAGTGGATTCTGGCTTTTAACATCGTCTTCATCCTCCTGCTGCGGACGCCCCTGGGCGTGGCGGGCAATACCGGCAACCGGGCTTGGCTGAAGTTTCCCGGCATCCCCTTTCAGATCGGCCCCGCGGAGGTGGTGAAGATCACCTTCGTCCTGCTGCTTGCCAAGCAGATCGAATGGCTCTGGGAGGAAAAGGAGGATTTGAAATCTTTTCCCTCCGCCGCTTTTGTCGCCGCCCACACCTTCGGCCTGTGCGGGCTGTATTTTCTGGTTTCCCACGATATGGGAAATGGACTGGTCTTTGTGTTCATCTTCCTCTGCATGGCCTTTGTGGCGGGCTTTGCCTTGCGGTGGTTTGTGCTGCTGTTCGCCGGAGCCGGGAGCGTCATTGCCGCCGTACTGCTGCTGGATCTGGTGCCGGAAAATATGACGTACATGCTGAAGCGTTTCATTGTCCTTTTCGATCACAGTTTTGATCCCCAGGGAGTGGGCTGGCAGCAGACCCGGAGCCTGCTGGCCATCGGCTCCGGAGGAATTTACGGAAAGGGGTACCTGGGCGGCAATCTGACCCAGAGCAGCAGCTGGTCTCTCCCGGCGAAGCAGACGGATCTGATTTTCGCCGTGACGGGGGAGGAGCTGGGGTTTTTCGGCTGCATAGCCATTATGCTGTTTCTACTGGCAATCATTCTCCGCATCCTGCTGGTGGCCCGGAAGGCCCGTACCCCGTTTTACCGTTATGTCTGCGTGGGCATGGCCTCTATTCTGATTTTCCAGACCGTTATCAACATCGGTATGTGTCTGTTCGTGATGCCCACGATTGGGATCACACTGCCCTTTTTCAGCTATGGCGGGTCCTCCATCGTCACACTGTACATGGCCATGGGAGTGGTGTCGGGTATTAAAAAGCGCTCCCCGGAGATGCGCCGGGTGGCAAGATCGCCATTGCGGTGAGAGGGGAGTGCGAATATGGACGGCAATAGACAGACGGTTGTGAGAAAAACGGTCAAAACCGGCGTTACCTTCGGCAGTGCCCCGGCCATGGTCATCCGTTACACCAACTGCACTCTGTGGGCTGGGCCGTCTTCCACGGGCTGCTGAGCTGGGCTTACGCACTTTATTTTGTGCTGAGATATTGACGCCATGCCGCCGCCCCGGAAAAGGGGGCGGCGGTTTTTCGCATAATTTCAAAGAATGGGAAGCAACCCCGCCAGAACCAAGCAGTAGCAAGGCTTTGGCGGGGTTTTCTTTTGCTTTCAAGGGCTGTTTTCCCTTGTTTTTTCCCTTTACAGATTCAAGACATCCTTTGCGAAGGCCTCCATGCGGGCCGCGCTGTCTTGGCACATGGCTTCTGTAAAGTGGGCGTATCGGTCCAGGGTGAAGGCGGCGGTGGCGTGCCCGAGATTGCCCTGTACCGTCTTGATATCATCCCCGGCCCGGATAGCGTTTACAGCGTATGTATGGCGGGTATCGTGGAACCTGACGCACTCCAGACCGGCGGCGGCGGCAATCCGCCGGAATTGGTATTCCACGGTCCGCTGAGACATGGGAGCCCCGATTTCGTTGGTGAACACCAACCCGTGAGGGTTGTCCCAGGCGGGGCCGACATGGAGCTGCATTTCCGCTTGCCGGCGCTTTTGCGCCTGGAGGGCCCGGATTACCAGCGGGGCGGCGGTGATGGTCCGGCCTTTGCCGCTTTTGGGGGTGGCGAACAGGCCTGGGCCCCGCTGCTCTGGCCTGGGGAGCTGCTTGTTGATGCTGATGATCCCTCGCTCCATGTCCACACAGTCCCAGGTGAGGCCCAAGAGCTCACTTTGCCGCATTCCGGTAAACAGCGCGGCCTGGACAAGATATTCCAGAGGGGTCCCCTTCGCGGCCTCCAAGAGGGCGGACACCTGCTTGTCGTCCAGCGGGTGTATCTCCTTCCGAGCCAGCCGGGGAAGCGAGCAGCGCTTGGCGGGGTTTTGGGAGAGATAGCCCAGGTCCACGGCCTTCTCCATAGCCCGGTGCAGAACTTGGTACACCAGCCGGACGGAACCGGGGGCCAGTTCCAGGCCGTTGATGAACTCCTGGACGATATGCGGGTGCAGGGCTTCCAGCTTCACGGAACCTAGGGCGGGAAGGATATGGGTGTTGACGGCTGTCTTATATGTGCGGACTGTGCAGGGTTTCAGCCCGCCCAGGTAATCAGACGTCCACACGTCCAGCCATAGCCGTACCGTCAGGCGCTGCGGGGCCGTGTAAGTGCCCTGGTTGACCTCCACGGCGGCGGCTTGCAGCTTCTCCCGGACCTCCTTCTGCGTCTTGCCGGTGAAAGAGCGCTGGACCTGCTTTCCCGTGCCGGGGTCCCGGCCTGTGGTGATCCTGGCTTCCCAATATGTGTATTCCCTGCCGTTGCGGGTGACGGTTTTCTTCCGGATCGTCCCGCCGCCCTTTGCGTTTTTCCTTCCAGCCATGATGTTTTCTCCTTTCCGATTTGACACCACGGCCCCGATATGATATCATAAAAGGGCGCAAGGATGCCTTGTTTCGTCGACGTGGTATGTTTGTGCATCTATGACCGTCCCGGTGTTTGCAGCGCCGGGGCGGTTCTTTTATGCCCTGGGCCTCCGGCCTGGGGCTTTTTCATCTACCTGAACCTGTGCGTCAGGCCGCTTTGCTTCATGATGGCGTTGGCGGTGTGGCGGGATTTGATCTTCCCGTCTACGGTGAAGTGGCGCCCGGTGATGGGGCTGAACCAGATGTCATGGTCCCCTTTGCCATGCCGGACGAAAGAACACCCATTCCGGGCCAGTTCGTCCCGGACCAGCTTCTCATACTCCGCCATTACATTGCCAGCCTCTCGCACCACTCGGACACAATGCGGAGCTGGAGGGGAGCGGGGGCCTTGCCGTTCAGCTCCAGCAGCTCAGGCACCGTGAAGCGGACCCGCTCCACAAGGGCGTCAAAGGAGCCCGATTCCAGCACCAGCCCGGGCACGTCGTCGCTTTCGGCGATCCAGACGCGGGCCTCCGGGTCCCAGGTGAATTTTACTGATAGTTCCATAGCTGCCTCCTTTTGTTCGCCGGATTTGGCGAGCAATCGCTTTTGGTCCCCCATTCCGGGGAGCAATCTCCTAAAATTTGAGGGGGTTCCTCAATTTTAAGGAAACCCCAAACGACCGCCATTTTTGACGGGCGTGGAATTGCGCCGGTTACTCGGTCCAGATTTGGATTGACCTGCATCATTTTCCTATATTGAGCCCAGTAACCTCCCTGGTTCGCTGCCCCCAAAATTGGGGAGAGCGCAAACTTGCCCAATCAAAGCCGCCAGTGTTGGCGGTATCAGGGGGAATCAAATTTCGTGCCCCTTTGCTCTACGCTTTTCGTAGAACGGACCAGCCGGACGAAAAACGTACGCTTGGGGTTCATCCGTTTTCCAGACGAAGGGGCTATTAGCCATTTTGAGCAAATAGGGGGCGGGAGATTTTCCGCCCCTTTGAAAGGAGCATCAAATTTCGTGTCCCTTTGGGTGTTGCAGATTTGCAATCCCCTCTATTTGCCCTCCTCCGCCCCCTCTGGCTCGTCCTGGGCGGCGGGGGTGTCCGTATCCCCGGCGGGGGCTGGCGGCGCTTCTGGGGGGTTCTGGGCTTCCTGCTGCCGGTATTTTACGAACAGAGCAAACTTTACAAGCGTCTCAAGGTCTTCATCGGACAGTTCTTCTACTATGTTGAATAATTGCTCTTTGGCGTCAGCAACCTTCGGAGGCTCCAGAGCTGACCGGGCAGTATTGGATAACCTGTTCAAGCCTTCTTCAAAATCATCGGTTCTAACATATTTATGTGGTCCATTGCCAAAAATTATTTCTTTTTTGCCCACCTGGAGATCATCCGGGAGAACGGTATGGCCCGTAATCCCTAAAGCATCGCTTTCTCTTAAAACGTATTTAGGGTCCCACACATTGCCTGATAAATAATCCATGCTTACACCAAAGTAGTCAGCCAACTTCCGTAGTGTATCGCTTGACGGTGTGGTTCCTTTTTTCCAATATGATGCACTCGATTTGTTTAGCCCAATTGTTCGCATGACGGCAGAGGGCGTAACACCCTTTTGTTTACATAGCTTTATGAAATTGTCATAAAACACAAATTCACCGCCCCTCGTTTGTCGCATTTGAATAAAGTTGAATGGTTCCGTAAAACAGGGCTTGCAAAGTTGAATAATTCCGTATATACTACGGATAGATTCAACCACTACACACAACATATCACAAAACGGAAAGGAGTGCAAGCAGGAAATGAAGATCAGCAAAAACAAGCTGGGACTGGCTATGCTTAATGCTGGAGTTGAATCTATCCGGGATTTGGCGGCGGCGTCCGGGGTGTCCATCAATACCATCAGCCGGAGCAACAACGGCGGCACCGTGAAACTGACCACCCTGCGGAGGATAGCGATGGCCCTGAACGTAGAACCGGCGGAGCTGTTGGAGGAGGGTTAATTGTGGATCTGTTATTCATGTTTGCCGCGGCATGGCAACTCACACGCTGGCTGGTGGCCTTGGTGAAGCGAATTGAGAGAGGAGTGTAACTCATGCCTGACATGATCTTGACCGTGCCGGAGGCGGCGAAACTGCTGAAGGTGTGCGACAAAACCATATATACTTGGACGCACCGGGCAGACTTCCCCGCCGTGAAGATCGGCAGCGTCACGAGAATACCTTATTCGCTACTCATGGGGTGGGTGAACGCCCAGGCTACAAAAGGAGGAAACGAGTTGTGAAAATTGAAATCCATCTGCTGCGGTTTTACGTCCGGGTTTGGGACCCGGCGGCGGAAACCAACCGGGAGGAGCCGATTACCCTGACCAAGGACCAGCTTCGGGCGGCGGGGCTGCTTGAGGCATCAAGCAAGGAGGTCCTTACCCGCATTTGCAAACGCCGGGGCCTCCAGCTCCTGGACGCTGGCACGGCCGAGCGCCGTACCGTCACCCTGGACCTGGATGAGCTCTGGAGCTGCGGGGAGGGCGACACCCATTGAATGACTATCCGCTTGACGCATTTCTGTTCTATCGCTCCTATCGGGAGGCGCTGAACGGCATGACCCAGAAAGACCAGCTTGCTACGCTACTGGCGATTATCGACTATGCCCTGTATGGCGTGGAGCCAAAACTGACCGGGAAAATGCCTACCTCCATTTTTACCGTTGCCCGCCCTGTTATCGATGCCAACAATGCCCGCCGTGCAGGGGGAAAAAAGGGTGGTAGGCCGAAGAAGAAAACCATAGGTTTTTCTGCTGATGAAACCATAGGTTTTGAAAAAGAAAAACCTGACGCATTATATAATGAAGAACATAGAGATGAAAAAGAACCCCCTAATAGTCCCCCCAGGGGGAAGCGGGAGCGTTTCACTCCTCCATCCGTGGACGAGGTATCCGCCTTTTGCCTGGAGCGGAAAAACGGCATTGACCCGGAGGAGTTTGTCTCGTTCTATGCCTCCAAGGGCTGGAAGGTTGGGACAAGCCCCATGAAGGACTGGCGGGCCGCTGTGGTCACCTGGGAGAGAAAGCGGGCCAAGACCGAGGAACCGGAGCCCGACCACGCCAAACGGGGCCGTCTCGTTGTAGGCGAGGACGGGGAGGAAGTGGCGGTGTTCGATGGGTGAGTATCATCTGCCGGAGAACGCCGAGGCATCCATCATCGGCTGTCTGCTGCTGTGCCCGGACACCAAGCCCGCCGTCTCCCGTCTGGTCACTGAGGGCGATTTCTCCCCCGGCCTGAACGCCGCCTTGTTCTCCGCCGCCCTGGAGCTGGAGGAGCCGGACAGCGCCGTGTTCCATGCGGCGGTGAAGCGGCGGGGGTACACCCTGCCGGACGGTTTCTTTCGGGAGCTGGGAGACATCGCCATAAGCCGGGCCAACGTGGAACTGTACTGTTCCCTGCTGCGGGACAAGGCCCAAAGGCGCAAGCTGGCCGCACTGGCGGACGAAATGCGGGCGTCCATCGCCGATGGTTGGGAAGCGGCGGAGATCATTTTCGAGGCCGTCTCCAGGCTTGGAGAGATTGAGCGGGGGACGCTGGCGGCAGACATCGCGTCACCGTCTGACGCCTGGGAAGCGTTCTTTGCGCATCGGGAGCGGGTCCTGGACGGCAAAGGCGCGGTGCCTACTGGCTTCCAGCCGCTGGACCGTATTCTTGGGCGTGGTATGCTGCGGTCCGGCCTGTATGTGCTCGCGGCCCGTCCTGGTATGGGTAAGACTACCCTTGCCCTCCAGATCGCGGACAGCGTAGCCAAGACAACAGGCCCGGTGCTGTTCGTGTCCCTGGAGATGGCGGTGGAACAGATCCAGGGCAAACGCCTTGCCCGCATGACGGGAATCCCTTCTGACGAAATCCTGTTGGGCGATGAAGAGCGATTGGACTATGACAAGATCGTCGCCGCCAGCAATGTTTTGAAAACCATCCCCGTGTACATAAGCCGCCGCCCGGCGGCTACCGTGGCCCAAATCCGCCATATGGCGAAGTCCATTCCCGGTGTTCAG
Organism: uncultured Oscillibacter sp.; assembly: GCA_910578935.1. GTDB lineage: Bacteria > Bacillota > Clostridia > Oscillospirales > Oscillospiraceae > Oscillibacter. Next base: position 138,385 of record CAJTSM010000006.1, read on the forward strand.
TGCGTGGTGGTGGACTACCTGGGCAAGGTCACTCCGGCGGATAAGCGGGACTCCCGCTATGAGGCCGTGACGGATATCTCCGGGGCCTTGAAAACCCTGGCGGTGGAGCTTGGCGTCCCGGTGCTGGCCCTGGCACAGCTGAACCGGGAGAATACCGGGAGGAGCGACAAGCGGCCCCAATTGTCCGACCTGCGGGATTCCGGCGCGATTGAGCAGGACGCCGACGGCGTGATAATGCTGCATCGGGCGGATTACTACGAGCTGGACGAAACGCCAATGGGGGCCGGTGAATCGGTGGAACTGGAGATTATCGTCCGAAAGAACCGCCACGGGCATATTGGGAGCTGTTCCGCCGGATTCTTCCCGGCTACTGGGAAAATTATAAAAACTAAATAAAAAGAGGAAAAATCATGAACAACACCAAGATTCTGCAAATCATCCCTGCCCCTGCTGACACGCACGCCGTGCATGAGTTTGAGGGCCAAGCGTGCGAGGTCCCCATTGTTGCCCTTGCCCTTGTGGAAGAACAGGGCCTTGGGAGATATGTCGTCGCAATGGAGATGCAGCATGAAGGGACAATCGTTATTGCGGAGAATGAGCCCGGCTTCATGTTTATTCTGCCTACAGGGGACCACCTGGAGCGGAAGGAGGGGCTAGGCGAATGAGCTATTTCAGGACATGCCCCCATTGCGGGGCCGCACTCGACCCCGGTGAGGTTTGTACCGATTGCCGGGCAAAAGAAGGAGCCCCCGCCAGTGCTTCCAACGCTGGCGAGGGCGGTGTGGAACAGAATAGCCACGCTGTTTCCGCCTCCACTATAACTGAAAATGGAGGATTTGTCAAATGAACGAGATCGAAAAAATCCAGAGGTACATTCAGTTGACCGGCGTAGAGTACAGGCTTGGGTCACCGTATCAAATGAATCTCGGGGAATTGTTTGTGCTTTCCGAGATGGATGACAAAGGGGCCGCAATTTGCCTTGCTTTCAACTATGGCCGGGCGAAAGGAGAACGGAGCGCCAGGGCCGCACGGAGGAGGGGGGCCACGGTATGAATCAGACTGCCAAGCCGAACCTGATGAAGGTAGCCCAGGAGCTCTCCCGCTGCAAGAACCCGGAGAAGGCCGTAAATGCCCTGGTTTCCCTGCTTGCGGCTGAGCCTGAAATATTCCAAAAGAGGGTGGTAAAATGACAATGGAGGAAAAGATTGCCCAGGCTATGCAGAATCCTGACTTTGCGTCCATCGTGCGCATTATGACCCTTGCAGATGATGAAAAGTTGGGCATCATCTATCATTTCGTGCTTGCTTTGCTAAGCGGGAGGGCGCGGGATGGGGGCTAAGAGCCAACGCAAAGGCCGCGCCGCTGAGTTGGAGCTTGCCCGTCTCCTTCAGGGCTGCGGCTACGATGTGGAGCCGGGGCGGGCCCTGAACTTTGGAGAGAAGCCGGACCTGTGCGGCCTCCCTGGTGTATCGGTGACGGCCTCCCCGCCGTCTTCTTCCGCCGGTCCCGTGAACCGTGGGCGGTGGTCATGCGGCTGGGGGACTGGCTGGAGCTTTACCGCAATTATCCGATTCTATCCGGTTTAGAGAGGGGGGAGATCATTGACACCAAAGCAGGAAAAGGCCATTGCGGCCTTGCTGACCCAAAGCACAAAGCAGGAAGCGGCGCGGGCGGCGGGCATTGACCCCCGCACGCTGCGCCGGTACTTCGAGGACCCCGAGTTTCAAAAAGCCTACCGTGCGGCTTTCAGCGGGCTTGTGGAGGACGCCACACGGAGGGCCCAGCAGAGTATAGCACCGGCCCTCCAAGTGCTGCGTGAGCTTTCGGAAGACGGGGAAGAAGCAGGACCGGTCCGGGTGTCCGCCGCCCGGTCCCTGCTGGAGTACAGTCTGCGCCTGACGGAGCAGCTTGACATTATGGAACGTTTGAAGGAATTGGAGGACACTGTAAATGGCCAGTGTTGAAGCACGGCTTGCCGCCCTGGCAGAGACAATCAGGCGGCGGCAGTTTGCCCATGAGGGACCGATGGACGCGCTTTCGCGAAGCCTGGAGGAACTCGAAGGTGAGCTTTTGGGCCTGGATGATCTGGGCAAGGCCGTTCTCCTGGCAGAGCTGAACCGGGAAGGGGAAGACGGGGCCGAGGCCGTGGGCTTGGAACCGGAAAACCTGGAACGGTGGATAGCTGACATTCGGGAAAACAAAAAACTGATTTGGTGAAGGAGGTGAGCGCATGGCAAATGACGGCACTGTAAAGATCGGTGCGGAGATCGACGAAAAGGAATTTTTATCCAGCCTTTCCAAGCTCGGCAAAGCCGCGAAATCAGCCCTCAATAACATCACAGTCGACATTGAGGTTGACAAAAAAGGTTTTTCCGCTGAGTTATCAAAACTTGGGAAGGACGCTGATCCGGTTGAAGTTCCCGTAGAGGCCGACACCGATCAATTCAAAAAGGGACTTGATAACCTTGAAAGGGAAGCACAGAAAAACGTGACTTCCCTCAAGGAGTTGAACCGGGCCCTTGAGCTCAACCCCGAAAGCACGGACTTACTCATTGAGAAGCAAAAACTCCTTCAATCCGCCGTTTCTGCTGCTGCCAAAAAGGCAGATGACCTCAATTCCGCTTTGAAAAGTGCAAAGGTGTCTGGAAAGGTCGAGAAAAACGCGGAGGCATACCGGAAACTTGTGATTGAGTTTTCAAACGCCGAAGCGGAAGCCAAGAACATGCAGGCGGAATTGGATGACGTTTCTGACAAGCTGAAGAATGGGCAGGGCGCAACCGAAAACTTGGAGGATGCGACCGATGATCTTGGAAGGTCCTATACCAGTGTCGGCGATATCATCAAAGGCGTGGCAATCGGGGACCTGATTTCCAGCGGTGTCCAAGCGGCTATCAGCGGAATCAAGGACTTGGTTGGGGAGCTCTGGAACCTGGACGACGCCACAAAGGAGTTCCGGGAGGCCCAGGGCAAACTAAACACTGCTTTTGAAGCCGCTGGAATGGGGCCGGAGGCAGCAAAGCGGGCATATTCCGACTTCTACAAAATATTGGGAGAGACGGACACCGCGACGGAGGCATCCCAGCTTTTAGCAAAGCTGGCAAACAGCGAGGAAGACCTTTCGACATGGACGAATATTGCGGCTGGTGTGTTCGGAACCTTTGGCGATTCATTGCCCATTGAGGGTTTGATTGAGGCTGCAAACGAAACGGCGAAAACGGGAAAAGTTACAGGCGTATTGGCTGACGCATTAAATTGGGCGGGAATTAGCGAAGACGAGTTCAATGACGGACTAGCCGCTCTTGGAACTGAAAGCCAGCGTAATGACCTCATCATGAACACGCTTTCAAACACCTACGATGAAGCTGCCGGGGCCTTTTACCGAAACAATGACGCGATAATTGAGGCCCGAGAAAACCAAATCCAGCTTGACGAGGCAATGGCCACGGTGGGAGAAACCATTTCCAAGATCAAAAATTCCTTTTTGAATGAGCTGTCTCCTGTCATCTCCGAAATTGCAGGGAAGTTTGCGGAGCTTGCCGCCTCTGTCGACTGGGAGGAATTGGCGTCCAGGGTTGGTGACTTTGTTGGAAGCATTGACTTGGATTCTATTTTTGACACCATCGAAAACGCTCTTAGAAACGTGGATTTCGATTCCTTGTTTGACACCATCGGGGATATCATCGGCGGACTGATTTCCTTTGCGCGAGCCATAGCCCCGGTTGTAAGCACTGTTGCGGAGTTTGGCGCACAGCTCTTTGGATTCTTTGAGCGGATGAACCCACAAGTAAAGTTATTTTTGGTTGGCTTCCTGGGGGCTATCGTGGCTGTTGGGAAACTGGGCGGCGCAATTTCTTCCGTAGGCGGCGCTGTCTCTGGGGTTGGGAAGATTGCCTCGGCGTTCAGTAGCGGAGCCGGGGACCAATTTTACAACACCTTTTTAAAATGGTCCGTCATTATCATCGCTATCATAGGTTCTCTTACCCTGTTAATCGCCATGATAAACACCTTGATGGGCAAGGGTGACGAAATGAAGTCAACCCTGAACTCTATGGGCGGGGCAATGAACGGCATGAATGGGGGAGGGGCCATGAAGCCCCGCGCAAAGGCTAAAGCGGCGTCCCCGGCCCTTTTGGCGGCAGAGCCCGCCAGTGAGGAAGGAAGCGAAGAAGGGGCCAGTATCACGGCCTCGGCCTTCTCCCGTGCCTCCGCAATCCGTGCCCTAGAGAGCGCCATTCCAAACGTGGAAAGCCGGGTTGCCCTGGCGACGGCGGCAATGGCCCCGGCGGCGGGGTATGTGCCTCCGCCCCTGGCCCATTCCGGCGGTGGCGTGGGTTCCCCCCAGCCTGTACAGCAGCCAACACACCAAACCATCAACATCAACTTTACTGGAGATCTTGCCCAGTTGGGCAGAGTTTTGAAACCTATCATCGACGCTGAAACCCAACGAATTGGGACCGGCGTTTAATAAAAAACAGGAGGAACTTTCAATGAACTATTACGTCACCGTCAACGGAGAGAACCGCACATTGCCCGCCCGGACCCCGGAAGTAGATGACCGGATCATCGCAATCCAGAACATCAACCGGAGAATCCGGTCCGGCGAGATCACCCGGCGGGAGGCCAGACAGGAACAATACAACTTTGTTGTAGTCAGTACCAGGGAAACCCTGCCACCCTTAGATCAAATGGATCTGGGAGACTTGGAGGCCAAAGTGGCCGAAATCATTGCTGCATACCAGCGCCCCGCCATTCAGGCGAAGGTTGAGGCGTCTCTGGACGTACTCAAAGACGTCATGAACCGGCCCGAGGTTAAGAATCTGTTCGCCGCGCTGGACAAGGTAAGCAAAGAATCCGTGAAAAGCAAGGCTTCCCTTACTTAATCGCAGACATGGAAAGGAACTGAAAATATGAGTAAATACAAACATTTTGCCGAGAGCCTGGACACAGCTTTTAAGACCGCACGGGAGCGGTACATGGACAGCTATAACGACGTGAAGGCGGCGGAAAAGCGGGTTGCCGACGCCAACGCCGAAGCCAAATACGGCAAGCTCTCCAAAGAAGAAGCCGAAATTTTGCGGGATGAGGCCGCAATAGCCCTCCGCAAGGCGGAAATCGTCTTTAACAACGCCCAGGAAAACGTATAGTGGTCCGCTTTTGATGAGGTCCGGGACGAACTGACGGCGAAGCTGAAAGCAGAGATTCAGGCGGACAGCACCGCCACCCCGGAGGACATCGACCCCAACGGCCTGACCCTGCTGCAATCCGGTATCCTGCGGGTTGATGAGCTGGAAAACCTCTTGGACAGGTGGGGAAATAACATCACCATGACCCGGATTCTGGGCCAGTACGCCAAAGCCGCCGCCGAAAAAACGGAGAATGCAGAGGAGCGGGTGCGGCTGGTGAATATCAGCCGGGCGGCGGACGGCGGGCCGGGTGTTGTTCTCCAGACCTGGGACGGCCTTTTGGAAGCGGCTAAAGTCTGTTCCGGGCGGGGACACGTACGCAGGAGGGCCCGAGCTTTGTTGCCTCCATCTCCAAGACGTGGGAGCGGTTGACCGAGGCGGCGATTGAATCCTTCTGACCAACGAACAAAGAGCGAACAAAGAGGAGACACGACATGATTCAGCTGACCAAAGATTTAGCCATGACGGCGGATGGACATTGTTACATAGTCGGCCAGCCCCGGCAGAGGCCGGACAAGGGGCTTTTACTGGATAACCCGACATATCCACACCACCGTCGCCCAAGCGCTGCGCACCGCCGTTCAGCGGGCTCTGCGTCAGGGTGTAGCTGACGGAACCATCACCAGCTTGCGGCAGTTCATCGAAGAACAAGAACGCTTGCGCCTGGATTTTGAAAAGCTGATTGCGCCGCTTGGATAGATTCCTATCCGGGGAAAGAGCCATAAAAATGCTGGGGAAGTTACTCTCCGGCATTTTTATTTTCCCTTATTTTTTCCCTTTAGCGTGCTCCGTACCGTTCCACTTCATGCTTCTGTGTTCGTGAAATCGCTGCGGTGCAAGGACTACAGGTGGCCATATTATTCCCTTTTCCATCCGATACCTGTGAATTGCATAATTTCAAAGAATGGGAAAACACTACTCCCGTACCAATTCATACAGGAGGATGATTTCCTATGAAACACCATCTGACAAGAGCCGCCGCCCTGCTGGCGCTGACGGCGGTGCTATTGACGGGCAGCGTCTCGGCGCTGTTTGGCAAGAAAGACGAAACGCAGGCCCCCGAGGGGGCTCCCCAGGTCTGGGACCTGGAGATTCGGACCTATCGGGATATTCCCGGCCAGGGCCAGTTTCTGGCTTCGGACCCGGAAGGAGATGAGATGACCTTTGCCCTGGTAGACGAACCCCGGAAGGGTACGGTGGTCATTGAGGGCGACAGCTTCACCTATACGCCGGACGAAGGCATTACCGGTTCCGACCGCTTCACCTATACTGCGACAGACAGCCAGGGCCACGCTTCAGCTCCTGCTAAAGTCAGTGTGGCCATTGACAAGACCCGCTCCGGCGTTACCTACGCCGATATTGAGGGCTGCCCCGCCGCCCGGGCCGCTCAGACCTTGGCGGAGGAAGGCATTTTCACCGGCGGGAAGATTGGGGATTTTTATTATTTCCAGCCGGACCAGCCGGTCAGCCGCAGCGAATTTCTCGCCATGGCCCTGGAAACCGCAGGACGGGAAGTGACTGGCGTCACCATGACGGGTTTCTGCGATGATTCTGCCATCCCCACCTGGGCGAAAGCTTACGCCGCCGCCGGTGCGGCGGACGGAGTGATCCGCGGCAGCTCCACTGCGGAGGGCGTGGCTTTCCGAGGGGACGAAACGGTCACCTTTAATGAAGCAGCCACGATCCTGGACCGGGTGCTGGATCTGGGAGATGTGGATTTGGACGTGTGGTATGCGGACCGGGGGGCGGCTCCTTCCTGGGCGGCTCAGGCCGTGGGCAACATGGAGGCGGTCAGCGTCCTCTCTGCCGGGAGCTTCGGCAGCCAATCCATGGAGCAGGCAGTGACCCGGGCAGACGCGGCCCAGATGCTGGAGGCCGCCGGCATTTTGTTGGAAGGCGGGGAAGAGTCCGGGGGACTCTTCAGCTGGCTGGGATAAAGAGAGCGAAAAGGCCTGCCGGAGTATTCCGGCAGGCCTAACTTGTCGAGAAACGCAGAAGAGGAATTCGACGGGAAGGAAGGGCGCGTGCAGGAACCCCAAAATTGTTTCGAGCAAAATTTTTCCCCTCTCCATTTCAACTTCGGAAATAGTCCCCCCGAACTGCCGGCCGGATACCGGACGCAATTACAACGGAGTCAGAGTTGCCCGGCAGGCGCTTCCGCCGCCTTCCGGCAAAATGCCGGGGACCTCCATGGTGTATTCCAGCGCCCCAGCGGAAACCAACCGGGCCAGAGCCGCGACTGAGGCAAAAAGCGGACATTTTTCATTACGTTTTCTCCTCTCCGGCTTCATGCCGCCGCTTCAGAAACACAGCGGTCCCCCTGCCGCCGCCCGCCAGCGCGATCACACCCAGGAGGACCAACAGGTAAGCCCGCTTGTGGAGGCCGGAGCCGGGGGACGTTTCCGTGGGGATGATGTCGACGGTGGGCCCGCCGCCCTCAAAAATAGCCACATACCGAGTCTTGTTCAAGGTGATCCGGCTGACGGTTCCTGTGTAATGGGCGGTAACCGTGTAGCCTTCTTCAGCAGGTCCCCCAGCGTGTACCGGACGCCGTCCTGCTGGAAATCGGTTCCGCTCCTGAGAACCTTTTGACGCTGTTCAGAGAAAATGAAGCAGGAGGACTGAGGGCTGAAGGGTTAACGGATGTAATGATTCAGGGATCAAATCATACCGGTTGTCAAAACAAATCCGCTCCGAACGCTAAAAGCAGACTCCATCGACAAACCGAGAGCTCCCGCCGGTAAAACCGGCGGGAGCCTGTTCTCTCTATCGGTTCGGAAGGATGGCCCCGCTCAGTCGCCCAGCCGGACGACCAGCATGGAAGCGCCCGAGGCGCCGCTGGCCAGCTGGACATTGCCCACGCCGGGGAGTCCGCCCACGCCGGGGATGCTGGGGGTCGTGGAGTATGCCTGAAGCTCGATCGTGGTGCGCTCCGGCAGGGCCATCGTGAGCGTGCACTCAAACTGTTGGGCGCCCATCGTGGGGGCGATGACGCCCTCATAGTCGTCGGCGCTGGAGATCAGCAGCCGGGTCCCCACCGGCTGGACGGAGGGGATGCTGAGGGTCACACGGTAGGAGATCTGATAGGTGCCCGCCTCCTTCACATAGAACAGCGACTTTTCCCCGAGCATCGAGCTTGATTCGCCCAGGGGGATCTCCGGGCAGAGGACCGCCTCATCCGGAAAGACGATGAAATCATCGTCGCCGAGGCCGACGCTGTTGCCCCGGGTGTTGGAGGCGTAGGAGGCGATGGCCGTGGGGTTGGGTCCTGGGGCCCCGGTGGGGCCGGTGGGACCGGCGGGGCCGTCGGGACCGGCCTCACCCTCGGCGGGGCCCTCGGGACCCTCGGGGCCCTCAGCGCCCATGGGGCCCTCGGGGCCGGGGAGGGCGGGG
>CAJTSM010000007.1:0-52207 GCA_910578935.1 uncultured Oscillibacter sp.
GAAGTAGATGATATTATCCAGCTTGTGGGCATAGGCGAAGTGGAAGCCCTCCCACACCTGGCCTTCGTCCGCCTCACCGTCGCCGATCACACAGAAAACCGTGCTGTCCCGTCCGTCGATCTTGTTGCCCAGCGCCGCGCCGGTGGCGGTGGATACGCCCTGGCCCAGGGACCCGGTGGTCAGGTCCACGCCGGGGGTGAGCTTCCGGTCCGTGTGGCTGGGGAACTTCGTCCCGGGCTGGTTCAGGGTGTACGCCTCTTCTATGGGGTAGAAACCCATCAGGCCGAAGGTGGCGTAGGCCACGGGGCCCGCGTGACCTTTGCTCAGCACCAGCCAGTCCCGGTCCTCCCACCGGGGATTCTTCGGGTCATACTTCATGACCTCCCCGTACAATACCGCCATCAGGTCCGCCAGGTCCATCGACCCGCCCACGTGCCCGAAGCCTCGGCTGTGGATCACTTTCAGCGTCTCCAGCCGAATTTCCGCCGCTAAGACCTTCAGATTCTTTTCGTTCATAAAACCGCTTTCCTCCTTTTGGTTCTATAGAAATATTGTAGCAGTATAAATCGCCGTTCCGGCGGAATTTCCATCAACCAATACCGATCGGGGAAAAAATGATGTACATGACCACAACCACCCCAATACCTACGGCGGCCCAAATCTTGCCGGTCTTCCAGGGGGTCATGTCCATAACCTTGGCATCGGGCATCTCCCAGGCCTTCTGGCGGGGGCACACTTTGATGCAGACGGCGTAAATGGCGCACTCCAGAACAAACAGGGCAAAAACCACATAGAGGTAGTGGAAGCGGTCAAAGAAGGGAATCACCTTGCTCAGGCCGTAAAGAACCATGTGGACGGGCACCACAATCTTCGGCGCAATAGCGGGCGCCCGCTTGGTCAGCAGGCCAAAGAGCACCGCCGTCAGAAGAGGCATGGAGAAAAAGCCCCAACACTCGTTAATAAAGTTCATGATGCCGGTGCCGAAGTACATAACAAAGGGAGAGATGGCGATGGCTACCACACCCACTACGGTGCCAAACATCTGACCGATTTTCACAACCTTCGTGGCGTCCGCTCCTTTGCCCCAAATAGGCTGCCAGAGGTTCAGGCTGAAAATGGTGGAAGCCGAGTTCAGCACGGAGTTGAAGGAGGACAGAATTGCGCCGAACATCACCGCCGCGAAGAAGCCCATCAAAGGCTCGGGCAGGACCTCCATAACCAGCAGCGGGTACGCCTGGTCGGCGGCCAGGCCCACGGTGGCGTCCATCTGACCCTCGGCAGCCAGAAGCTGGAAAGCCATGACGCCGGGGATAACGATGACAAACACATCCAGGCACTTGAAAAAGCCCGCCCAGATGGCGCCTTTCTGGCTCTCCGCCAGATTCTTGCCGCCCAATGAGCGCTGGATGATGGACTGGTTCGTGGCCCAATAGAAGAGGTTATTCACGAACATGCCGGTAAACAGCAGGGGCCAGGGAATCTCAGGAGGCAGGGCCGCAGGATCAGACCAGGCGTTCATCTTTTCCGGTGTGGCGGTGACAAAGTGCTCCACACCCGCCATAAAGCCGCCGCCGTCCAGCTCGCCCAGGGCCACAAAGGCCAGGATTGGAATCGCGAAACCGCCGATAATGAGGCCCACGCCGTTGATGGTGTCGGAGTAGGCCACGGCTTTCAACCCTCCGAAGACGGCGTAGCACATGCCCACCACGCCGGTTCCTACGCAGATGATGGTGATAGCTGTAAAGTAGTTGATTCCGAACATGCTCTCGATATCAAAGATTTTCACCAGGGCCACCGCTCCGGAATAAAGAATGGTGGGCAGCATGGTGATAACATAAGCTACCAGGAACAGCAGGGAGAACAGGCGCATGGTGAAGGTGTCATACCGCATCTCGAAAAACTCCGGGATCGTGGCAATGCCGCCTTTGAGGAGCCGGGGCAGGAAGCTGAAGGCCAGCACCACTAGAGCAAAGGCGGAAGTGGCCTCCCAGGCCATGGTGCTCATGTTTCCCGCGAAGGACTGACCGTTGGTCCCGACAAGCTGCTCTGCCGACAGGTTTGTCATCATCAGAGAACCAGCGATTACGATGCCCGGCAGGCCGCGGCCCGCCAGGAAGTAGCCCTCTTTTGTAGAGAGGTCGTCATCACGGGTCTTCCACCAAGAGAGGACGGCTACTAACACGGTAAAGCCAATAAATGTTATGACTGTGAATAACATAAATACCCTCCTTTCTTCGTGTTTTCATGCGGAGGAAACGGGTCTTGTCACGCTGGAAAAGGGCTGGGTGGATCGCCTCTTCCCCTTATTTACGAAAACGTTACCCAACTGGAGTCATACTCCCCAGACTCCACGCATTTCTCAGCCCATTTCACGCCCTGGGCGCCGGGCCCCGCGCTGGGATACCAGAAGTCACCCTACTCCTCCCGCCCGCTGACGGACATGACGGCGGTAAAACGGCGGCAGAAGCCGCAAGCCTTGAAGAGGCCCCGACGCGGCCTCCAAAGCAGCCTTATAAATCTCATAACGGGTCCTATTGGGAGTGGCACTGGATGCCGCCTCGATGTCTTCTTTCCGTTTCGTCCCGGCGGTAAACATGGTTTTCATCCCGGCTCTGGCGGTCCTGGACCACTCCCAGCGCCACCACAAAGACCATGCCCCGTTCCGGCACAGTGTCAAACTCCCAGCCGCCAGTTGGATGGAATTGTTCCGAAGGGCGGCAGAGCGGCGGGTTCGTCAACTTGGCGTTCCTTCTCCCCTGGCCGCCATGGACCAGCGAATCGGGGAGCCCATGGCCTTGGACCCATCGTTCATAGAACCATCTCCTTAATATAAAATTTATGGAACAAGTCAAAGCTTGTAACCTACTCTTTTTAAGTACTCTACACTGGCCTTCACGTCCCGCAGGCTGGTAGCGGAGTTCCGGGGATCCCGTTCCTGCTCAATGGTGACATAGCCGCTGTAACCGATCTCTTCCAGCGCCTTTCGAATCCCGGGATAGTCCAGGCTGCCCGTGCCGATGGGACACATAGCTCCTTTGCCGCAGCCGTCAAAAAAGCGGATATGCTCCCCTAAAACCTGATGGTAAACCGTCTCGTTAACGTCTTTAAAGTGGACGTAGTCCAGGCGGTCCGCATATTTCCGTAAAAATTCTACCGGGTCCATCCGGGAGTAGTGCAGGTGCCCCGTGTCCAGGCAAAGTCCGGCAATCTCATAGGGAATATCCCGGACCACCGCCGCAATCTCGTCTTCAAATTCAATATAGCTCCCGGCGTGAGGATGGATTACCGGACGAACGCCGTATTGGTTTGCTCGTTCGCACACCGCCCGGAGATTTTTCATGAAGCCGGACCACTCCCTGGCGGAGAGCCGGGGCGCCCGGTCCGGGTGGCCGGCGGCATAGTCACGCTCGTCATGTCCCCAATCCATCACCGTCATGTAGGGAGTGGGAAATTTCTGTCCCTCATGAAGCGGCAGTTTGGGCAGCGCCGGGTCCGTAATTAAGGAGCAGATCTCGTCCACCGCTTTTAGGACGCTCTTCTGATTGGCCGGGTCCAGCAAATCGTGAAAGATCGTGCCCGCCACAATTGCAATGCCGTTCTTTCGCAGCTCGGCGGAGACAACCTCCGCATCAATAGGCAGATATCCGTAAGGCCCCAGCTCAATGGCGCTGTAACCCGCCAGTCCGGCCTCCTCCAGCACCCGCTTCCAGGGGGGTAGATAGGGATTCTTGGGGTCATCCACACCCCAGCAGCAGGGCGCGCCGCAAATTTGAATCATCGTCATTCCTCCTGTCACAGTTTTATTGTTTTCTCACGATATCACCGGGCTTCCTTCCCTTGAACCGCTTTGATTGTATCAAAACCTCAACCGCAATGTTTTTGGATTCTTGCGTGTAATTTTTTTCAAGCCCGGTATAATATGCACAAATTTTCCCGTTTAGATTTGTCAATTATCCGTTCTTGCTTTTCTTATGAAAGTTCAAGATAATAAAGAGAGCCCCGGCGGAAAGGAGGAAATCGTCTGTGCCCAGTCAGTTGTCCTATGTCCACAACCGGCAGCCCTCCCTGCTCTACATCACTCCTCAACGGACAGTTGACCCAAAAGTCAACCGGGTCCTGCACTCCCACGACAGCGTGTGTGAGCTGGTCTTCGTCAACGCCGGCGAAGGCACCTATCTCATTAACGGAATCAGTTATCCCATCTTTCCCGGCGACTTTTTACTGACTAACCAGGGGGACCTTCACGAGATTCAATCCGCCACTCATCGGGAAATCGGAACCATCTGCTTCGGCATTGGGGAACTGGCCTTGCGGGGACTGCCTCCCGGCTGCCTGGCTCTGGCGGAGGACGGTTTTATCCGCCCGGTGGGCAGGAACTATGAGCAGATTAAAAACTTATGCCAGCTGCTGTATGAGCAGATGAAGCTGGGCACTGTCCAGGGACAGGCCATAGCCCGCTATCTCTTCCTGGCACTGCTGCCGCTGGCGCTGAGCTTTCCTGCCGACGAACGCAGGGAACGGCAGGCGGAATCCGCCGCCTTGGTCGGGTGGGTGGGACAATACATCGCCTCTCATTATGCCGAGCCTCTAACACTGGAACAAATTGCGGAGAGCCTGAATGTCTCCCCCTACCATATGGCCCATGTATTTAAGGAAGTCACAGGCTTCTCCCCCATTCAATACGTAATCCGCCGCCGAATGGGTGAGGCACAAAATCTGCTGATCTCCACAGATTTCAGCGCAGCGCAGATCGCCGTCATGGTGGGATATGACAGCGCCAGCCATTTTAACAGCATTTTCAAAAGGGTGGTGGGTCTGCCGCCGGTGCGGTACCGGCGGTGGTATCTGGAAATGATGCGGGGAAAGCGGCGGCAGTAACCCAGTCGTTCTGCCTGCGGACGGCCGCAGCTTCCGTGTCAAATACACATTGAAATTACCAAAAAAATATGCTATTGTAATAAATATAAAAATGGATGAAAAGAACGTATAAAACCTAAAATGAAAGGGGAAATTGACTCATGAAAATCTTGGGGAGCATTCGGAAAACGGTATGCCTGGCCTGTCTGGCGGTGTTTTTTTCACTGTTCCTGACAGGATGCGGGGACCAAAGCCCCCTGGATCCCAAAAACCCTGTTTCTTTGACGGTATGGCACTATTACAACGGTTCTCAGCAGGCCGCTTTCGACGCCTTGGTAGAGGAGTTCAACGACACGGTTGGCCAAGACCGGGGAATTTATGTAGAAAGCTATTCTCAGGGCTCCGTCTCTGATCTGGAAACCGCTGTGCGGGACGCTATTAGCGGCAAGGTAGGCGCGGACGCCATTCCGGATATCTTCTCCTCTTATGCCGACACCGCCTATGAAATCGAGACAGTCGGAGCTCTGGCAGACCTCTCCGTCTATTTAGGGCAGGAGGAGCTGGACCGGTATGTGGACTCTTATATCGAGGAGGGCCGTATTGCCGACGACGGGTCTTTGCGGATCTTCCCCACCGCAAAATCCACAGAAATCATGATGCTCAACCGCACAGACTGGGAGCCTTTCGCCCAGGCCACAGGAGCCTCTCTGGAGGACTTGTCTACAATTGAAGGCGTCGCGGCGGCTGCCCAAGCGTATTATGAATGGACAGACAGCCTCACTCCCGATGTGCCGGAAGACGGCAAGGCTCTCTATGGACGGGACGCCGTAGCCAACTATTTTATTATCGGCATGCAGCAGCTGGGTGTGGAAATCTTCCAAGTGGAAAACGGCAAAATGTCTCTGCACACCCCTAAGGAGGAGCTCCGCCGCCTCTGGGAAAATTACTATGTCCCCATGGTCAAAGGTTATTTTGGTGCCTACGGCTCCTTCCGCTCTGACGATGTGAAAACGGGAGACATCCTGGCTTATACCGGTTCCACCGCCTCCGCCATGTATTTCCCTGATCAGGTGGAGCTGGACGGCAGCAGTCACGCTATTGATTATCTCGTACTGCCGGCTCCTGTGTTCAAGGGCGGGCGGAATTTTGCCGTCCAGCAAGGCGCGGGCATGGTGGTCAGTAAATCCGACGAGCGCCGGGAATATGCCGCGGTGGAATTTTTGAAATGGTTTACCCTAGCGGAGAATAACCTGCGCTTCGGCTGCGTGTCCGGCTATCTGCCGGTGACCAAGGAGGCTAACAGCGTCCAAAAGCTGGAGCAGGTGATCTCTGACCAAGGGCTGTCCGTGTCTCCCAAGACGCAGGACTGCCTGACCTCCATTTTCAACAGCATAGAAGACATGACCCTTTATACCAATAAGAGCTTCCAAAACGGCTCCGCCGCCCGAAAGGTACTGGAATACCATCTAGCGGATCAGGCGGCGGCGGACCGGGCGGAGGTACTGGCCTCTATAGCCCAGGGAGCGGGATTGGAAGAGGCTGCCGCGCCTTACGTGTCCGACGCATCCTTTGAAGCTTGGTACAACTCTTTTTGCGGTGCACTAAACGCCGCTGCGGGCAGGTAGCGCTATGAAGAGGGGCAGCCGCCGGACTGGAAAGCAGTCGACGATTTTCCGCATTTTTCTCCTCCCCCTGATCGCCATCATGTTGCTGCAAAGCGCCATCACCATCGGCACCCTGGTGATCAGCCGAACCACGGAAACGCTGGAGGAGTATTCCGGCAACATGATGACCCGGCTGGTGGAGAACCGGGGTGTGATCCTGCAAAACGACATGAATCAGCGCTGGGCCGCGATCCATCAGCAGGAAGCTTCCATCCACGCGATTTTAGAGCAGTACCTGAATGAGGCGGAATCAGACGTGAAAGGCCTTCTCCATTCCGGTGAACAGCGAAACACCCTGCTGGAGCGGCTGTTCCCGGAGTGCCTGGACATTTTACAGAGCAACTCCACTACAGGGGTTTTTCTGATTCTGGCGGGGCCGGATGCGGCGGCAGAAGAGCTGGACGGCTTTTTCATCCGGGATTCCGACCCCAACACCAATCCGGCAAACTACAGTGACCTGCTGCTGGAACGAGGGAGCAAGGAACTCTCCCGGGCCTGGAATATTCCCCTTGACACCAACTGGACCACCCGGTTCCGCCTGGACGGCCCGGGCGCCAATGACGCAGACCGCTATTTTTACGAACCCTGGCGGGCCGGAACGGATTTCCCCGATGCGGACACGGCAGACCTGGGTTATTGGTCCCTGCCTTTCTGTTTGGAAAAGAACCGGGCGGACCCCCATGAAATGATTGCCTATTCCCTGCCCCTGCGGTATAAGGGGCAGACTTACGGCGTACTGGGGGTCGAAATTTCCAGCCGGAGCCTGTATGACTATTTCCCCGCGGCGGAATTAAACGACTCCCAGCAGTCGGGGTATCTTCTCGCCATCAAAGACGGCGGCAGCCACTACATCCCCCTGGTAGGCAAGGGCATCCTCTACGATCAAATACGCTCCATGGACGGAGGCTTTTCCCTGACAGAGACGGATTATAAAAATCTCCTCCAGGTGCAAGACGCCGGGCCGGTGGGTCACGGCGTCTACGCTGTGGTACGTCCTTTAAAACTGTACAGCAACCACGTGCCTTATGAGAATACCGAATGGGCTCTCCTTGGTCTGGACACAGAGGAGGACTTATTTGGCATAAGCCGCCGTCTCTACATATGGATGGTGACTGCCGTATTCATCGGCCTGGGCTTCGGCGTGCTGGGCATTTATCTGGCCGTACGGCATTTAACTCGCCCGGTTCAGGAGCTGATGCAGTGTATTCGGGAAGGCGCGGCAGGCCTGACCGCCTTCAAACCCTCCAATATTCTGGAAATTGACGCGCTGCATGACGTGGTGGTAACCCTGACGGAGCAGCAGAGAAAAGCGGAAAATATCCTGTTGGAAGAGAAGGAGCGCTATAAGCTGGCCCTGGAATCCTCCAAAGACGTTTTCTTTTCCTATGACCTGCAAAATCAGATGCTGGATATTTTCAATCATCCCACTATGAGCGGGCAGCGGTCCTGCCACGACTACGGGGGCAGTTTCATTGACCCCGCCTATATCTATGAAGAGGACCGCCCCAAAACTCTGGAGATTTTGCAGAGTGATGCTGACAACTTGTACGCGGAGTTCCGCCTGAAATGGCCGGAGGATACAGACCACGGCTGGGTAGCTCTGACGGGCAAAGCGGTCTACGATACCGACGGGCGGCGCTGGAAGCTGGTGGGAAGCATCCGCGACATTCAGGAGCAAAAAGAGCGGGAGGCTCAGCAGCTCCGGAAAAACACCATTGACGGCGTTACCGGGCTCTACGTCTGCCGCGCGGGCCTCAAGGAATTGGCAGAATACCGGAAGGCTCGGACCGACGGCATCTTGGTAAACCTGTTTTTGGAACAGTTGAAACAGGTCAACGAGAAAAACGGCATTGTCTTTGGCGATATGATTCTGGAGGAATTGGGCCAGTTGGTGCGGGAGCGCTGCCGGAACCTGGAGGAAGAAGCCGGGTGCCGGACAGTGGCCCTGCGTCTGAACCGGGATGAGCTCATCTTGTGGCTGGAGGGGCGGACAGCGGCTGAAGGAATGGCGTTCGCAGAGGCGCTGCTGGAGGCGGCTCACGCCCAGGAGGAAACGTTTTCCGTCCGGCTGCGGGCCGGTTTGGCCCAAGGGGAAGGGGATCCGGAGTCTCTGATCCGCAAGGCAAAACTGGCCCGGATCGCTTCCTGTGGGCGGCCTCTATTCTATGACAGCCTTCCGGAACAAGGCCGCGCTCCCCTGCCGCCCCTTCAGGAATACGAGAGCAGCTCCTTAGGTTATGGAGAGGATGTAAGCCTTGTATCCGTAGCCCTGAACCTCTTTGGCAAGGGCGGCGATTTTCCCGGGCAGATGACGCTGATGATCCGGAAAATCGGCCGCTACTATGGGGCCGGAGGCGTGTTGGTGTCCCTGTTGCGGGCGGATTTCAATTCTAACTATCTCAACTATCAGTGGTGGAAAGACGGCCGAACCTCCATACCCGGCGTACAGAAATACAAAGAGGAAGAAAAGCAGTCTTTCCTCCTCTGGCTGGGTCAGGAGGAGATCCGGTATTTTTCTCCGGAGGACAGCCGGGAGACAGTCCTCCAGCGTTTCCTGAACGTTTCACCGGGCCAGGGGGGCGTCTTGCTGCCTTTGTATGACAGCGGCAGCTACATGGGGAACATCTGTATCCTGGATGTTCCGCCCTCCCTTTCAGAGGCTCCTGAAACATACCAGGAATTGGCGGAGCTGGGCCAAGTTATCCAAAGCCAGCTGAATCAGCAGCAGCATGATATCGCCAGCAAAGCCAAGTCTGAATTCCTCTCCCGCATGAGCCACGAAATTCGCACACCCATGAACGGCATCATCGGTATGACGGCCATCGCCCTCCAGGAAGAGCAGAGCCCAGAGCGGATTTTGGACTGCCTGCAAAAAATTCAATCCTCCTCCAATTACCTTCTGGGTCTTATCAACGATATCTTGGACATGTCCAAGATCGAAAGCGGAAAAATGAAACTGGAGCCTGTGGATTTCAGCATGGACGAAATGCTGGAAACCATCCGGGAATTGATCGCTCCCCAGGCGTCCGCCAAACAAATCGACTTTCTCCAGGAAATCTCCCTGGAACACCGTTGGTTCCTGGCGGACCGGATGCGAATCAGCCAGGTGCTGATTAACCTTCTGGGCAACGCGGTGAAATTCACCCCGGAGCGGGGCCGGATCACCCTATCTGTAGAGGAAGGGCCGGTTTCCAAAGGGGAAGCACCGGTCTGTTTTACCGTGCGGGATACCGGCGTGGGCATTGCCAAGGAGGAGCAGGAACGGGTCTTCCGTTCTTTCGAGCAGGCAGGCCGGAACCCCTCCAAACAACAGGGAACCGGACTGGGCCTCTCCATCAGCAGCCGCTTGGTCCAAATGATGGGCAGCAGCATTCAGCTGGACAGCGCTCCGGGGGAGGGAAGCACTTTCCGTTTTTCAATTTCCCTGTCCCTGGGAACCCCGCTGGAAGACCGGATTCAGGAAGATGAATTCTCCTTCCGTGGATACCGCATCCTGGTGGTGGAAGACAACGAGCTCAATGCGGAGATTGCCCAGTGCCTTCTGGAGGAGCGGGATTTTGAGGTGGAATGCATCGGCGACGGAGCCCAGGCCGTAGAGCGCATCCGCGCAACGCCGCCGGGCACTTACGACGTGATCCTGATGGACATTATGATGCCGGTAATGGATGGTTTGGAGGCCACTCGTGTGATCCGCAGCATGGAGCGGGAGGATTGCCGCACGATTCCTATCATCGCCATGTCGGCAAACGCCTTTGACGACGACCTAAAAAAATCGGTGGAATGCGGCATGAACGGCCACCTGTCCAAGCCGGTAGAGGTGGAAAAGCTCTACCGGGTTCTGGCGGAAGTCCTTCACCGGTGAGGAAGTGCGGAGCGGTTCCTCACTCCCCCGACCGGTACTCAGCGTGCAAAAATGGGAGCTGTCACTTGACAGCTCCCATTTTATTTGGCATTTCCGGAAAAACGATCTGTTTATCCCCTGTCCAGCGCGGCTAACCTTATGTCACACCCGTACAAGATTGGTATAGCCATTCAGATACATGTCCACCTCCGCAGCGGCCGCACGGCCCTCGGCGATGGCCCAAACAACCAGCGACTGTCCCCGCCGCATGTCACCGGCCGCAAAGACTTTTTCCACATTCGTGGAGAAACCGCCTTCCGCCGTACGGACCGTCTGGTCATGCGCGACTCCAAAAGCTTCACACACGTTCCCCGCGCACCCGGCAAAGCCGGTGGCGGCGATCAGAAGGCCGCAGGGCAGCGTGTCCCCCTCCGTAGTCGTCACAGCAGTCAACATGCCATCCTCCGCTATCAGCTCTTTTACCTGCACGCCAAACCGCCGGGCTTCTTCTCCAAACAGGGCGGCAGCCTCCTGATGAGCGTAATCCTGGGGAAGGACTCCGTCCCGCAGATAGTCTTCCTCCCTGCGGCGCACCAGCTGTACAACGGACCGGCACCCCTGCCGCAGGGCGGTGGCCACACAGTCGCCGGCGGTATCCCCAGTTCCAATAATCACTACGTCTCGCCCTTCTGCCGCGGGGATAAGAGGCGTCTTGCCGAACTGCTGCCGCTCTACGGCAGCTTTCAAGAACTCCGTTCCATAGCAAATCCCGCTGATTCCCTCTGTCTCCAGTCCCAAAGGACGGGTCTGCTCCGCGCCGCAACATAGAATCACCGCGTCATAATCCGCCAGCAGCCGTTCCGCCATTGCCGGAACAGCAGCGTCCACACCGGTGACAAAACTGATGCCCTCATCTGTCATCAGGTCAATTCGCCGCCGTACAACATCTTTTGGCAGCTTCATATTGGGAATCCCGTAGGTCAAAAGGCCCCCCGGCCGTTCCTCCCGCTCTACCACCGTGACGGAGTGTCCCCGGTGGTTCAGCTGGTCCGCCGCCGCCAGGCCCGCCGGTCCGGAGCCCACCACGCAGACCTTTTTCCCGGACCACTGGGGCGGCCGGCGGCGCTTCATGTTTCCGGTGGCAAAAGCGGCTTCGATGACACTGAGCTCGTTGTCCCGAATTGTCACGGCATCGCCGTATATCCCGCAGACGCAGGCGCTCTCACAGGGCGCGGGACACACCCGGCCTGTAAACTCCGGAAAATTATTGGTTTTTAAAAGACGGCTCAGGGCGTGGGAGGAATTCCCGGCGTAGATCATATCATTCCACTCAGGAATTAGATTGTGCAGGGGGCACCCAAAGATGCTTCCCTCCCACTGGATGCCGGACTGGCAAAAAGGAACGCCGCAGTTCATGCACCGTCCGCCCTGCTCCCGACGGGCGGTATCTGCCAAGAAAATATGAAAAGGATCCCAGTCCCGGACCCGTTCCAGAGGCGGCCGCTCTAAAACCTCTTGCCTGGCATATTCTAAAAATCCAGTTGTCTTACCCATGTGAACACCCTCTCTCAGCCCTTTGCGATGGCGTAAAACGCCTCAATCTCCGCCTGTTCCCTACTCATGCCCTTTTCCTCCTGTTGGGCAATGGCCCGGAGCATCCGGTCATAATCTCTGGGCGTAACCTTCTTGAAGCAGGGGAGATAGGATTGGAACGCCGCCAGGATTTTCTTTCCCCGCGGGGACCCGGTAGCAGCCACGTGGGCCTCGATCAGGCTGCGTAGCTCCGCCGTGTCGTGAGATTCCGTCACCTCAAAAAACTGCACTTGCTCTTTATTCAGCCGCAGATACAAATCATGCCGTTCGTCCAATACATAAGCTACGCCGCCGGACATGCCCGCCGCAAAGTTTTTTCCCGTCGGCCCAAGAATTACCACCCGGCCCCCGGTCATGTACTCGCAGCCGTGGTCCCCCACGCCTTCCACCACGGCGGACGCGCCGGAGTTGCGCACGCAAAACCGCTCCCCTGCCATGCCGTTGATAAAAGCCTGCCCGCCGGTAGCGCCGTAGAGAGCCACATTTCCCGCAATGATATTTTCCCCGGGCTTAAAACCGCTGTCTTTCGGCGGATAGAGAATCAGCTTTCCGCCGGAGAGTCCTTTCCCAAATCCGTCGTTGCAGTCGCCCTCCAGTTCCAGCGTCAAGCCGTTTGGAATAAACGCCCCGAAAGACTGCCCGCCGCCGCCGCGGCAGAAGATGACATAGCTGTCCTCCGGCAGGCTGTTCCCGCAGGCCCGTGTGATCTCAGATCCAAAGAGAGTACCGAACGCCCGGTCCGTAGAAGACACCGGAATCTCCAGCCGTCCGGCTTTTCTACTCTTCAGGCTCTTTCCCAGCCGTTCCAAAAGCACACGCATGTCCGCCGTCTTCTCCAGATGGAAATCATATGCGGCGGCGGGGTTGAAATGAGGCACTTGAGTCCCGTATGGATTTTGCAGTAAGCCGCTGAGATTCAGCGTTTCCGCCCGGTGGGTCACCAGTTTTTCCCGAACCTGTAGCAGGTCGCACCGGCCCACCAGTTCGTCCACCGTGGGAATTCCCAACCTTGCCATGTACTCCCGCAGTTCCTGCGCCACAAAATACATAAAATTGATTACATATTCCGGTCTTCCGGAAAAGCGCTTCCGGAGTTCCGGGTCCTGCGTGGCGATGCCGGCGGGGCAGGTGTCCAGATTGCACACCCGCATCATGCAGCAGCCCATGGCCACCAGCGGAGCGGTGGCAAACCCGAATTCCTCCGCCCCCAGCATACAGGCAATGGCCACGTCCCGGCCTGTCATCAGTTTGCCGTCCGCCTCAATGGCCACCTGTTTCCGAAGGCCGTTTTGAATCAGGGTCTGGTGGGCTTCGGCCACGCCCAACTCCCAAGGCAGGCCCGCCCCCTGGATGGAGCTCCGGGGAGCCGCGCCGGTGCCGCCGTCGTGGCCGGAGATGAGGACCACTTGGGCCCCCGCCTTAGCAACGCCCGCGGCGATGGTCCCCACTCCCGCCTCGCTGACCAGCTTGACGCTGATCCGGGCAAAACGGTTGGCGTTTTTCAGGTCATAAATCAGCTGGGCCAGGTCCTCAATGGAGTAAATATCGTGATGGGGCGGCGGTGAAATGAGGGTTACGCCCGGAGTGGAGCACCGGGTCTTGGCAATCCAGGGATACACCTTTTTCCCAGGCAGATGACCGCCCTCACCGGGCTTGGCTCCCTGCGCCATTTTGATCTGAATCTCATCGGCACTGACCAAATACTCGCTGGTGACGCCGAAGCGTCCGGAGGCCACCTGCTTGATAGCGGACCGGCAGCCGCCTTTCAACCGCTCTCGGGCTTCTCCGCCCTCGCCGGAATTGGACTTTCCGCCAATGCGGTTCATGGCGATTGCCATGCACTCGTGAGCCTCCTGGGAGATGGAGCCATAACTCATGGCCCCGGTTTTAAACCGTTTGACAATGCGCTCTGCCGGTTCTACTTCCTCAATGGAGATTCCGCCGTCCGCCGGAAACCGAAAATCCAGCAGTCCCCGCAATGTATGGGGTTTGTCGGCAAAATCCACCAGGGCGCTGTACTCCTTGAAAACATCATAGCTGCCTTCCCGGGCCGCCTTTTGCAGCAGAAGGATTGTCCGGGGATTATACATATGGTCCTCTTTGTCCGGTCCGGAACGAAGCTTGTGAATACCCACAGAATCCAGGGTGGAGTCAAACCCCAGCCCCAAAGGATCAAAGGCCTGGCTGTGATTCCATTCCACGCCCTCGCCGATCTCCTCCAGCCCAATCCCCTCCACGCGGCTGATGGTATTGGTGAAATACCGGTCCACCGTGGCCTTATTGATGCCCACGCACTCGAAGATCTGGGCAGATTGATAAGACTGAATGGTGGAAATGCCCATCTTAGAGGCAATCTTGACAATACCGTGGAGAATCGCCTCATTATAGTCCTTGACGGCGGCAGATGCCTCCTTGTCCAACATCCCCCGCTCCACCAGCTCCTCCACGCACTCCTGGGCCAGGTATGGGTTGATCGCCTGAGCGCCATAACCCAGCAGCGTCGCGAAGTGGTGGACGTCCCGGGGCTCCGCGCTCTCCAGAACCACAGAAACAGCCGTCCGTTTTTTCGTCCGGACCAGGTGCTGCTCCAGTGTGCTTACTGCCAGAAGGGAGGGGATCGCCACGTGGTTTTCATCCACCCCCCGGTCGGACAGGATGACGATATTGGCCCCCTTTTTATAGGCCCGGTCCACGTTCACCAAAAGGCGGTCCAGGGCGTTCTCCAGCGGCGAGCCCTTGTAGTAAAGCAGGGAGACGGTTTCCACATGGAACCCGGGGCGGTCCATATAGCGGATTTTCATCAGGTCCACAGAGGTGAGGATGGGGTTTTGGATTTGCAGCATGGTACAGTTGCTGGCCTTCTCCTCCAAAAGATTACCTCCGGAACCCACGTAGACGGTGGTATCCGTGACAACTTCTTCTCGTATAGCGTCGATCGGAGGATTGGTCACCTGGGCGAAGAGCTGCTTGAAATAGTTGAACAGAGGCTGGTGCCGCTCGCTGAGCACCGCCAGCGGCGTATCCACTCCCATAGCGGAGGTAGGCTCGATCCCGTCCCGGGCCATGGGGAGAATCGCGTCCTTCACCTCTTCATAGGTATAGCCAAAGGCTTTGTAAAGCCGGTCCCGGACTGTCTGAGGGTGCGTCGCCACCCGCTTATTGGGAACCGGCAGATCCCGCAGATAAACCAATCCCGCGTCCAGCCACTCGCCGTATGGCTGCCGGGCGGCATAGCGGGCTTTCAGCTCAGCGTCATCCACCAGCCGCCCCTCCCGGAGGTCTGCCAGCAGCATCCGCCCCGGCTGAAGGCGGGATTTCCGCACGACGCGCTCCGGGGCAATGTCCAGAACTCCCACCTCTGAAGAGAGAATGAGCTGTTCTTCATCCGTAAGATACCACCTGCAAGGCCGGAGCCCGTTCCGGTCCAGCACGGCTCCCACGGTATCTCCGTCGGAAAAAACGATGGCGGCGGGACCGTCCCAAGGCTCCATCATAGTAGCATAGTAGTGGTAAAAGTCCCGCTTCTCCCGGGGCATCTGCTTGTCCTTGGCCCAGGGCTCGGGAATGCAGAGCATCACGGCCTGGGGCAGTTCCATGCCGTTCATCATCAGGAACTCCAGCGTATTGTCCAGCATAGAGGAATCTGACCCACTCTGGTCCACAACGGGCAGAACCTTATCCATGTCGTCGTCCATAATGGGAGAGGCAATGGTTTCCTCCCGGGCCAGCATCCGGTCCACATTGCCGCGAATCGTGTTAATCTCCCCGTTATGAAGAATATAGCGGTTCGGGTGAGCCCGCTCCCAAGAGGGGGTGGTATTGGTGGAAAAGCGGGAATGGACCAGAGCAATGGCACTTTCGCAGTCCGGGTCCGTCAGATCCGCATAAAACTGGCGCAGCTGCCCTACCAGAAACATTCCCTTATAGACAATCGTCCGGCTGGAAAAGGACGGGATATATGTATTGACATTGGACTGTTCAAATACCCGCCGGACTACATACAGCTTCCGGTCAAAGTCCAGCCCCCGTTCGCAGTCTTTCGGCCGCTTTACAAAGCACTGACAGATCTGAGGCATGCAGTTTCTAGCCTTTTCCCCCAGCACCGGCGGATGAACAGGCACATCCCGCCAGCCAAGGAATTCCATTCCCTCCTTCGCCACAATGATCTCCAGCATCTTTTTCGCCTGTGCCCGCTTGAGTCCGTCCTGGGGGAAGAAAAACATCCCCACGCCATAATCGCGCTCTTCCCCCAGCGTGACCTCCGCCCGGGCCATTACCCGTTTCATCAGCTTATGGGGAATTTGCAAAAGCAGGCCTACGCCGTCGCCGGTTTCTCCGGCGGCATCCTTGCCCGCCCGGTGCTCCAGCTTTTCCACAATCTTCAGTGCGCTGTCCACCGTCTCATGAGACTTTCGCCCCTTAATGTCCACCACTGCGCCGATCCCGCAGGCGTCGTGCTCGAACTGCGGGCTGTATAATTGCGAAACAAATGACATAACAACACTCCGTTCGCTGCTAGATTTCACATAAAAAAGAGCAACGGAACCCTTTAGGGAGGCCCCATTGCTCTCTCATGACCTTCATTATACGAGTAAAAATGTACGGTTGTCAACGCCTTTGCGGAGAAAACACACTCTCTCACCCGATTTCAGTAACTGCGCCAAAAGAATGGTTTTCCCGGCAGCTCTCTTTGTGCATTTCCGCACGAAGGACGAATGTTTTTTCACCACGCACACTCTGGACTCGCCGGATTCTTTGGTCCATACAGCGCCGCGGTTACAGGTCATAGGATCCAATGATATACCGCGCTGCCTGATCCATCCGGATTCCCTCGTCCATACTGCGCTTCTGGAGAAAGCGGTGGGCCTCCTCCTCCGTCATACGGTTGACATCCATGAGCAGTTCCTTTGCCCGGCGGATCAGCGTTCTTTCCTCTTCTCCCCGCCGGGAAGCAGGATGGCAAAGATACAAGCTCTCAAGATTCAAAAGCATCCGCAAAGAAGACAGGAATTCGGCGCGGGAAGTAGGCAGAGGCAGTTTATACAAATTCTCCCCGCCGCACAAATCCAGATAAACCGCCTTAGCCATAACCAACACCACCGCCGTTCCCCGCAGCTCCGCCGCCAAGGTGTCCGCCGTCATATCCGGCAGGTAAAACCCGCAGAGCACAACGGCTCCGTCTTGCCGGCGGGCGGTGCGGATCACCTCTGCGCCGGAGGCGCAAACCGTGCCGCCCCATCCCTCCGCATTCAGCAGTCCCAGGCTCTTCTGCCGTATGCGCTCCCCTGTAAGGGCAATGATGATCCGCTCCATCTGCGGATTACCATGCGACCAGATACTGGTCCAGCTCCCACTGAGAGATCTGCTTTTTATATTCTTCCCACTCTTGCCGCTTTCCCTCGAGATACCGGACGGCATAGGGGCCCAGCGCCTTCATCACCACCGGGTCCTCTTCCATTGCCCGGAGCGCGTCCTCTAACGATGCGGGCAAATTCCGGATCTGCCGGGCCGCCAGTTCTTCTGGCGGCATGTTGTAGAGGTTGCCCGCGATTTCCGGAGGCGGCGCCAGCTCCCGCCGGATTCCGTCCAACCCTGCCGCAAGGCACGCCGCCAAAGTTAAATACGGATTACAGGCAGGGTCAGGACTTCGCAGCTCCACGCGGGTCCCCTGTCCCCTGGGGACCGGAATCCGAATGAGCGCGGACCGGTTGGCGGAGGACCAGGTCAAACAGCACGGAGCTTCATATCCCGCCACCATCCGTTTATACGAGTTCACCAGCGGATTGGCCAGGGCGCAGAACCCTTGCGCGTGTTCCAGCAGTCCGGCGATGAACTGCCGGGCCAACAGGGACAATTTCTCTGGATCATTCTCATCATAAAACACATTGCGGCCATTCTGAAAAAGGGAAAAATTAATGTGCATCCCATTTCCCGCCGCGTCCCGGAGCGGCTTGGGCATAAACGTGGCATGAAGGCCGTTTTTCTGGGCCAGGGTCTTGACCGCAAGCTTGAGCGTCATGATATTGTCGGCAGCGGTAAGGGCATCCGCATATTTCAGATCAATCTCATGCTGCCCTGCGGCGGCCTCATGGTGGCTGGCCTCCACCGCGATCCCCATTTTCTCCAGCGCTAAGGTCACTTCCCGGCGGGTGCTCTCACCGTGGTCCAAAGGGCCCAAATCAAAATAGCCCGCTTTGTCGGCGGTCCTGGTGGAAGGATTCCCGTCCTCATCGGTCAAAAAGAGGAAAAACTCCAATTCCGGCCCTACATTCAAGGTAAGGCCCATGTCCTTTACCGCCTTCAGTTCCCGCTTCAGTACGTTCCGGGGATCACCGTCAAAGGGGGACCCATCCGGGTTGTGGACGCTGCAAATCATCCGGGCAACCTTGCCGTACTGCGGCCGCCAGGGCAGAATCGCAAAAGTATTCGGATCCGGTTTCAGATACTGGTCGGATTCCTCCACCCGGACGGAACCTTGAATTGAGCTGCCATCCAGCATGATCTCCCCGTCTAGAGCCCGCTGAATCTGAGATGCGGTAACCGCCACGTTTTTTAGCTGTCCAAACAGGTCGGTAAACTGCATCCGGATAAATTGAACATCCTCCTCCCGGATCAGGCGGAGAATATCTTCTCTGCGATATGCTTCCATACAGCGCTCCTTCTGGCCTATATTTGTTATAGCATCCGTTATAAAACTGGCGAAATTCTGGATCTTGAAAATAATACATTTGATTTGAACCGTTTTGCGGCTGCCGCCGTAAACAGCGGCAGCCGCAAAACATGACGCATATTATTTCCGGCCTTTCCGTCCAGAAGTAATATTTCCAGTCTGCCGCATACGAAATTAACGAAAGGCCATATGTACAAGTATAGCATATTTTTTGAAAACGGCAAGGGACTCTTTAATCAGAAGAACCGCCGCAGAAAAACTGCGCTGCGGCGGTATTTTGGCAGTTTTTAAACAATGTCTATGGATCTGCCTAACCGCCGCCGCCAGCCGGAACGCCTGTTTACGCCGGTTTTGCGCTGTAGAACATCGTATCCAATATCTCTTTTTTTCGAATGCCGCCAAAGTACGCCTTGACCGGGAACCGGTCCAGTACCCAAGCCACGGATTCTCTTTGAAATTGACAGCCCCGCAAAGCCGCCGCTATCTCATCCAAGGGCTGCACGGCGAGAAAATCTCCATAAAATGCAATCTCTTGTATGTTTCCTCCTGCAACGGAAAGGCACACTTCCAGACAGCCGCCGCTCCAAAAACGTTTATTTGTCAAATCATATTGAGGGGAACTCCCAAAATTCCACGACCACCGGTCATATTTATCCCGTTTCAAAGCCTTGACAGCTGACTCTTCATCCGGCTTGAGGGCGCCTGTGACCATCCCATTCTCTGCTAGATACGGTTTCAAAAAGGTCCAAAACTCCGGCAGGCTCATGTCTTCCGGCAGAAAATCCCGGATATTCCCTATGCGGCTGCGGACAGACTTTGTGCTTTTAGAGCGGAACTTTTGGGGGTCCACCCGCAGGGCCCCCGATACCATAGCAAGGTCTGAATCAAAAAGCAGCGTTCCATGGTGCAGGATCCGCTCCTTAAAAATCCGCTGCGCTGTTCCGGAAACCTTTCGCCCCTCCACCAGAAGATCATTTCGGCCGGAAGCTTCCGCCTGAAGGCCCAGCGCCTGCATCGCCTTTACCACCGGCTGCATAAACCGGTCTGACGAGAACCGCCCGGAACCGGCGGCGTCTGTAATGAAAGAGTAATTCAAATTTCCCAAATCATGGTACACCGCTCCGCCGCCGGTTATGCGGCGTACCACATTGATCTGATGCTCTTCCACAAAAGCGCGGTTGATCTCCTCCTCCGCATTTTGGTTCTGTCCAATGACAACGGTGCGGTCGTTCTGCCATAAAAGCAGGTAATCCCCTTCTTTCCGGCAGCGCAAAACGTATTCTTCAAACGCCAAATTGTAGTACGGGTCCAGGGATCCGGTTTCCAGATAAATGACCGGCTTGTCCATGCGCGCCACCTCCTATTCCCGCAAGTATAGACAAATCATAACATTACATATACAGTCCGCCGTTGACATTCATAGCGTCTCCAGTCACATAATCGGACAAGTCGCTGGCATAAAACAACACCGCGTTGGCAACATCCTCCGCCGTTCCATAACGGCCCATCGGGATATAGGTCTTAGGGTCCACTTCAGACCAGGACATGGTCTTGCCCATGGGAGTCAGGATATTACCCGGGCAAATGGCGTTGGAGGTAATATGGCAGGAGGCGCCCCGGAGCGCAAAGCACTTGCTCAAATTCAAAATACCGGCCTTTGCACAGGCATAAGAGGCGTCCGAGCTTCTTCCCCCCCGAAGCGCGGCCAGAGACGACATGTGCACCAGCTTCCCATAGCCTTGCTCCTTCATAATGGCAAACACCGCCTGCGTCACGAAAAACATGGACTTCAGATCAATATCCATCATCCGGTCCCAGCTTTCAAGCGTGATCTCTTCAATCGGCGTTGTCCCCGCAATCCCGGCCACATTGACCAGAATATCAATACGGCCGAAAAGACGTTTCGCTTCAGCGACCTTAACCGGAATCTTTTCAAATTCCGCCACATTAAACTCCAATGCCCTGGCGTCATAGCCCCGGGCGGTAAGCTCTTCCGCAGCCGCATGAGCGGAAACCGCGTCCATATCCGCTACGATCACCTTGGCGCCGTATTCCGCCA
This sequence comes from uncultured Oscillibacter sp., assembly GCA_910578935.1. Lineage (GTDB taxonomy): Bacteria > Bacillota > Clostridia > Oscillospirales > Oscillospiraceae > Oscillibacter. Next base: position 20,685 of record CAJTSM010000007.1, read on the forward strand.
ACCGCCGGGCGCTGGCCTCGCCGATTCCCCGGCCGCCACCGGTAACCATCGCGACTCTGCCATCCAATAAACGGTTCATATTCCAGCCTCCTCAACAATACGTCGTTCTTGACTCCTTACCCTTTATGGACAGACATTCCAAACGCGTCCAGGGCGGCTTCCCGCACCATCTCGCACAAAGATGGGTGTGCCACGATTCTCTGTTCCCACTGTTCCAACGTGGTCCCCTCCTCCACCGCGGCTGCGGCAAAGGCAATCATTTCCGGCGCGTTTTCCCCTACAACCGTCATACCCAAGGTCCTTTTGGATTGCTTGTCCATCACGGCAAACACGGTTCCTGAAGCACCCTCGGCCAAAGCCATCCCATTCGCCTCATAGCTGAATGAGCCCAGCAGCGGTTCAAATCCTTTCGCTTGAGCCGCTTGTGCCGTCAGTCCCACGGAGGCAAAGCAGGGAATGGTATATGTACAAACCGGAACCGGCCGCTCTCCCGGCGGAGGATCATCCTTTCCCATGAGGTCCGCCAAAGCAGCGTTTGCTTCCGCATAGGCCGCGTGAGCCAGCTGCCAGCCGCCCGCCACATCGCCAATCGCGTATACGCCGTCCAAGTTCGTGCGCTGACGCTGATCCACCGAGATAAACGGCCCGTTCATGGCAAGGCCCAGCTGATCACAGTCAATTCCCGTCAAATTCGGTTTCCTGCCTGCCGCAGCCAAGACATACTGGCAGCCGGTACTGTTCTCCTGTCCGTTCACCTCGTAGACAGCCCGTAAACCGGAGGCGTTCTTTTCCACTCGCAGCATTTTGGCTCCGGTCCGCAGGTGAATACCCAGTCTTTCCATTTCTCTGACGGCAATCTGCACCGCCTCCCTCTGCTCCTGCGGCAGCAGCTCCGGCAGCATTTCCACTACCGTAATTTCGGTGCCATAGACGGCAAACGCACAGGCCAATTCCAGCCCAATAACGCCGCCGCCCATGATTACCAAGCTTTTGGGCAGTCTTTGCAAATTCAGGACTCCTGTGGAATCCAGGCAATATTCATACCCCGGAATCTTAACCGGCGCAGGTACGGAGCCGGTGGCAATCACAACATAGTTTCCCCGATACTCCTGCCCATTACAGTGGACCACCCGGTTCGCTTTTAGTTCCGCCGCTCCGTTAATCACCTTCACCCCGTTCTTTTTCAACAGGAACCGCACGCCATTCACCAGTTTGCCGGTAACTTCCCCCTTTCCTTTCTGAATCTTCTGAAAGCTGAAAGTCCCTGCGTCCCGAAAAATTTCTTTCGCGGATAAGCCGCGCACTTTCTCTATCGCAAGCGCCTTATCCACCAGATACTTTGTGGGAATGCAGCCCACATTCAAACATGTACCGCCGATCTGTTCCTTTTCAAACAGCGCCACTTTAAATCCACTTTTGGCCGCATGGACCGCCAGGGAATACCCTCCGGGACCGCCGCCGATTACCAATATATCAAATTGCAACATAGCGCCGCCTCCTATTAACCCAGCATCAATCCCGGCGTCTCCATCAGTATCTTCAACTTTTGCAAGAACCGGGCGCCATACGCGCCGTCAATAATCCGGTGGTCAAACGATCCAGTAACCGACATCCTGTGGGCCGGCCGGAACTCAGTTCCATCCCAAACGGGATCTACGCGAATGCCGCCCACCGCCAGTATGCTGCTCTCCGGCGGATTCACAATCGCCTGAAACCAATCCACGCCATACATACCGAGATTTGAAATGGTAACGCTTCCGCACCCCATATCCGCCGGCGTCAGTCTGCCGTCCCGGGCTTTTCGGATTTGGGCCTTGAACTCTTCCGATATCTGCGTCAGGCCCTTTTCCTCAATTCCGCAAACTACCGGCACAACCAGCGCGTTTTCCAGCGCAACCGCCAAACCGACATTCGTGTGCTTGCAGACCCGGACCTCGCCGTCCTCATAGCGGGCGTTTATCAAGGGAAACTCCTGAGCCGCTTTGGCCGCCGTCTTGGCTAAAATATCGTTGTAAGAGAGCTTTACGCCCAGCGCTTCCTGATAAGACGCCCGCAGCGCAAGGCAAGCCTCCATGTTCACGAAGATTGTACCCTGCCAAGCCGGAATCGTCTGTTTGCTCTCCAGCATCCTCCGGGCAATCACCGCCCGCGCCCGGGTCATGGGCATAACCTGATAGTCTGGCTCCGGGGCGGATGGCAAAACGCCGGGGGCTGGCGGAACATCCTGCCGCTTGATAAAGCGGCCATTAGATGGAATGACGTCCGAAAGGTCAATTCCCCGTTCCCGGGCAAGCAGTTTTGCGTTCGGCATCGCCGGCGCCGCTTTTCCCGTCACCGCCTGGGGACGGATGGGAGGCTGTCCCCTCATGATCGGCAGATAGTCCTCTTCTTCCTCCGAAGCGGCAACGCTCTGCGCAGCTTTTGCCGCAGGCTGAGAGGGTTCCATTCTCTCTTTATGACCGGCGGAAACTTCTCCCGCCTTCCCCACCACAGCCAAGACCGTCCCGGCTGTGACGGCGCTGCCCTCACTGACCAGCACATCGATCACCTGGCCTGCGGCAAAACTCTCCACCGGTAAAATCGCCTTATCTGTCTCCGCTTCCACAAGCACATCGCCCCGTTTTATTGTGTCGCCCGGTTTTACGTGGACTGCGACGATCGTCGCCTCGTCCGTAGTCTGGCCCGCACTGGGCATCTTGATTTCCTGCATGAAGGTTTCCTCCCCTTTCAATGGCGCCGTTCCTTCCCGGAGCAGCGCCGGCTCTTTATGGGACCGTTTACAGCCTTGCCAATTTTCGCGCCTCATCCGTAATCCGCCGCGTGGAGGGAATGACATAATCCTCCAGGGTGGGGGAAAACGGTATGGGACAGTCGGGCGCCGCTACGCGGACAACCGGCGCGTCCAGCAGCGTAATGGCGTGCTCCGCCACATAGGCCGCCAACTGGGCCCCCCAGCCGCCGCTGTAATGATCTTCATGGACGATCATCAGCTTGCCAGTCTTTTCCAAGGAGTCCAACACCGTGTCGTAGTCAAACGGCACCAGAGAACGGGGATCAATAATTTCGCAGCTGATGCCCTCCTTTTCCAGTTCCTCAGCCGCCTGCATGGCTTTGTACCACATTAAGAGATTGGCGACGATGGTAATGTCTTTGCCCTCCCGGCGAACGGCCGCTTTCCCAAACGGAACGGTGTAATCTCCTTCCGGCACCTCTCCAATGGCGCTTAGCTGGCCAGCCTCTTTTCGCTTTCCTCCATAGAGTAATTTATGTTCAAACACCAACACCGGGTTTTCATCCCGGATCGCTTGCTTCATCATACCCTTGGCATCATAAGCGGTAGATGGACAGATCACCTTTAAACCGGGAACATGAATAAAGTAACTCTCTAAACTCTGCGCGTGTTGCGCGCCGCGATTTGTGGCTCCGCATGGGGCCCGCATAACCATGGGGACATGGAACCCGCCGTTGGACATATAACACATCTTAGCCGCTTGGTTTACAAGCTGGTCCATCATACAAAACAGAAAATCTCCATATTGTAAATCCGCCACCGGGCGCATACCCGCCATCGCGGCGCCCACGCAGACACCCGCAATCATAATTTCAGAGATCGGCGTGTTGATAACCCGGTTACCGGCAAAATCATCCACGCCTTTCAGTTCAAAACCCTTCTCGCCGGCAATGCGCACATTGGAGCCAAATTCTTCTCCAAGTCCCTTTGTAACCGTAAACGCACCGCCCATACCGCCCGGAATATCCTCGTCCTCTCCAATGCAGAAAACCACGGGATCTCTGCGCATTTCCTCTGTGATCGCGCTTTTCAGCGCGTCAGCAATCGACATCATAGCCATATGTTCAACCCTCCCAAAACACATGTTGCAAGGCGTCTTCATCCGCAGGCAGCGGAGCGTTTTTGGCATATTCCACCGCGTCGTCGATCTCCTGCTCAATCTCCGCCTCCACCTCACACAGCGTCTCTTCGGAGACAACTTCGTTTTCCAAAATGACGGTACGGAAATTTTTGACGGGATCCCGCTGGTGAATCCACAGCTCCTCCTCATTCTTGGGCCGGTAACCACAGGCGTCATTGCGGGAGTGCCCTCCGTGGCGGTATGTTTTCACTTCAATCACAGTGGGCCCCTCTCCCGCGCGAGCCCGGGCAATCGCCTTTGTGGCAGCCTTATTTACCGCCACTACGTCGCTGCCGTCCACGACCTCGCTGGGAATACCATAAACGGCGGCTCTGCCGGCGGCGACATCCTCCTGACAGCAGGTCAGGCTGATTGATGTATTCGCGGAGTACAGATTGTTTTCACAAACGTAGACGACCGGGAGTTTCCAAAGTCCGGCAGCATTCATTGTTTCATGATAAGCCCCCTCGTTACTGGCGCCGTCTCCAAAAAAGCAGACGACCACATTGTCTTTCTTCCGCATCTTAAACGCCAGAGCGGCGCCGGCGGCAATGGGAAGATTTCCGCCGACAATTGCGTTGGCTGTCATGGCTCCTACGGAGACATCCCCGGTATGCATTGCGCCGCCCTTGCCGCCGCAGCAGCCCTCGGCCTTACCAAACATTTCGCACATCATCGCCCGGACAGAAATCCCTTTGGCAAGATCATGCCCCGCCGGACGATGGGACGTAGCCATCCAATCATCTTCTCTTAGATCATACAGCATACCTACCGCGCTGGCCTCCTGACCGGTGCTCTGATGAATGGTGCCGGGCATAATCCCCTCCAGGAACAGGTAATAGATGCTTTCTTCGTATTTGCGGATTCTGTACATCATTTTGTACATGCCCAAGGCTTTCTCCGCAGGCAGAAATTCGCTCATAAACGTCCCTCCTGTCAATAAAATTCTAGTAAATTTCTATATTTTATTTACTAAAATTTAATATACAAAACCTGAGGGAGCCTGTCAACATTTTAGCGTCATTTTGACAAAGATTCAAACATTCACGGTCGTTCTTTAAGTTAAACTGTCTATTTTGATGAATTTTTTCTTTCTTTTTTGTCTAATCAGTCAAAAGCCATTTCCTCTTTTCTTTTTTAATATTATTAATGTTTACTTTTTCGCATTTATCCATTATTATAAAATTATGCCTCCACAGGACGGACTATAGAGGAGTGATTACTGCTTATGAAACGTGGCAAACCGACCATGGCCGACATCGCAAAACGCTCCGGCGTATCGCAGTCGACGGTTTCTCTTGTGCTGAATCAGAAGGGAACCTGCGCGATCCCCTCGGAAACCATTGACCGGGTCCTGCGCGCCGCACGAGAATTGCATTATTCAAAACCGCAGCACAAACGTCTTCATGGAAAAGGTGCAGAGCAGCCCGTACTGGTTCTGGTCAGCGATTTGACAAATCCCTACTATTCTTTCATTCTCCACGAACTGGAACTAGCCGCCGCCCCCAGCGGCCTTCAAATGGTGTGCTGCAACACCTATCATCGAGAGGAACTGGAGACATGGTATCTAAAAATGGCGCTTAACAGCGGTTTCTTCGCGGCAATTTTTCTTTATCCTCCAGACGCCCTCGACCACGCCAGCCGTGTAAACCAGCAAATGCCGGTCATCGCCATCTGCGACAAAAATGCGGCTTCGGAGATTGACTTGATTGAATTGAACAACTTCCAGGCCGGATGCATTGCCGCAGATCATCTGCTTAATCTCGGACATCAAAAAATCGCCGTGCTCTCCAGTGACCCAGGCCGGAGCCTTGCCAGGTCTAACCGGATCAGAGGAGTTACTCACCAGATGGAATGCGCCGGCTTCTGCGAACATCTTTCTGTCATCGTGCCGGAGCCAAAAGAGATTGAGCGTATTCCCGGGAATAATGCAAACTATCGCATCGGATATGCCATTGGCCAGCGGGCGGAGCTGCTCTCAGGAAATTACACCGCTTTTATCGCCATCAACGACATGGTAGCGATCGGCGCAATTGACGCGCTCTCCTCTCAAGGCGCTTATTTTCCCCGCGATTACTCCATTGTCGGCTTTGACAACCTGCTTTACACCGGCCTGTCCCGCATTTCCCTGACCACAGTAGACCACCACACCGATCTGCTGGCGCAGGCCGCCGTCAGTCTTTTGCTCCGCCGGGCCGACCCCTCCGTCGATTCTGCGCTGCTCTCTTCCGCGCGCTTTAAAGTTGAGTGTTTTCCGCAGCTGGTGGTACGGAACTCGACACTTCCTTTATTATGATCGTAACGTTTTATCTCCCGCCTGTCCGGCGTGTTTTCAGCCCGGCAAACTCGAATTAAGTTCCACCGTAAAGGGGACAATAGAAATGTTATTCGCTTAAGGACATTTCTGTTGTTCCCTTTTTGATTTAGAAAAGCAAACATCTCTCATCGTTATATCGCACATTTTCGCCCCCATATCTCTTGTATATTATGTGCAATTATGACACTTTTTCAATTTCATTTTCACGTAAGCTGTGTATCCGACTTCTTGAGTCCGCCAAAGCGCCGTGCTAGACTCATTACAACAGGGAGAGATTTCATGGAACTGAACCATACATGTTTGGAACTTTTAAAAATTTTATACGAACAGCGAGACTATATCCCAATCCGCACATTGGCGGAGCGTATGGAAAAAACAGAGCGCTCTATCCGATATAGCCTGGATCTGGTTGACGAATTTCTCAAGCGAAAGAAGCTTCCCTTTCTTTCCAGAAAATTTGGCTGCGGCGTCTATCTTGAACACACGCCCGAGATGGAAAATACTCTAAAAGGATTCCTGACAGACTCTACGCCATATCAATATAAATTCAGCACAGAAGAACGGGAAGCATATTTGGAGCTCTGTCTTTTAATGGGGCGCAGCCAATATATTCCCGTGATGGAACTGGCGGACCGGCTGACCGTATCTTACGGCACCATAGCCGCAGACTTGGACAATGTGGAGAGGTGGTTCGCGGAAAGAGAATTAACATTGGTAAAAAAATCCAGAATGGGACTGTGTGTACAGGGTCCAGAAACCAAACTATTGAAAACATGCCTGCGGCGCCTGTCTGAAAATATTTCTCTGGCGGAGTATGACCGTTATCTTTGCAAAAAGCCCCTGGACAGCAAAATCACCCTGTTGATTTTAAACGAGCTCTTCAACGGATTGGATATTGACTTCCTTCGAGACTTGCCCAAACAGGCGGAAAGCGTACTGAATTGTGTCTTCAGCGACGAATCCTTCGGCAATTTGATTTTCTGCTTGGCGCTTTTGACACAGCGGCAGGTCAGCGGCGTAGCCGGTCCAATCTCCGTTCCCGTGCAGGATAAAACCCTGCCGCTGACCAACGAGTACGAAGCGGCTGCGATGCTGCTGGACCTGCTTTCCAAAAAATACTCCTCCACGTTTTCACCGGGCGTCTGCTATTATCTGACCACCCAGCTCCTATGCTCAAAAAGCATTGTCAACGGTCAAAGCAGATTAGGCCGCGATCCCATCCGTTCCAAACGGCTGGACCAGGTGACGGAGGAAATCATCTCCAATGTGGAACAGCTTTACCATATTGATTTTGGCAGCGCCCGCATCGACCTGGTGGAACACCTTAAAACGCACCTGGTTCCAACCATTTATCGGATTCGCTATCATAGGTCCATTGTCAATCCGGTATATGACGAACTGGCGGCCAAGCACAGCCAACTCCTTCGATATACCGCGGAGGCAGTCAAGCCTTTGGAGGAATATTGCAACAGTCCGATCAGCGACCAGGAGGTATCCTATATCTCACTCTATTTCCTGGCCGCGATCAACCAGCAGCATCCCCAGATCATTCGCCGTCCCCAGGTAATTGTTGCCTGCGGCTCCGGGTATGGCACCGCTCAAGTAGTGGCCTCTCAGATGAGCCGCCTTTTTGATGTGGATGTGGTCGCCGTTCTCTCCGGCCGCGATATCTCAGAGATGATGGAGAGGAAAGATATTCACTGTGACTACATTGTCAGCACGGTGGACCTGCCCAGGCTGCCCGACGGTTTTTATATCAAAGTGAATCCCATCTTTACCCATAAAGATTACAAAAATATTTTGCAGTTTATGGATGCCCGGCAAACCGGAGATTCCGCCAGCCGGTATCTGGAAACGGCCAATAACTTGGTGGAAATTGCCAAAAAATATGGCGCCGGCAACGTTGACCAGCTTAAGTATGAGTTTTTGTCTACCTTAATTCACTCTTCCGGGCGCAGGGATACCTTGGGAATTCAAACAAAGAATCCCACTTTAAAAGAGCTCTTGCAGCCCCACCTCATTCGGATGGACGTTTCCTGCCGGGATTGGAGGGAAGTGGTGGCCGCCAGCACAATGGCGCTGGAACAATATGGCTATGTGTCGGATACCTACAAATCCGCGATTATTCGAAATCTTATTGACTTCGGACCGGGAATGGTGATGTTCCCCGGAACATTGATTTCTCATGCCGCTCCGGCAGACGGCTGTAAAAAATTAGGCTTCGGCTTTATGCGCTTAAGTCACCCGGTTTCCTTTGGCAGCAGGACCCATGACCCCGTACAAATCGTTTTCACGCTGTCTGTGTTGGATGGCTCCACCCATATGAACGCATTGATGCAGCTGTTCCATCTACTCTCCGAGCCCTCTTTTAGGGAACAGCTGTTCAACGCAAGGACAAAAGACCATATTCTCCAAATTATTCACAAACGCTCAATTCAGCAGCGGGAAGAGCTCTCTTCCGGCTCACCTTAAATAAAACGACTAGGCGGTGTAAATTATGGCTCAGGAAAATACGTTCAAGCTCCTCACCCAGTGTGTCCAATTGGATGTTTCTGCCCTCGATTGGCAGGATGCCATCCGGAAAGCCTGCCATCCATTAGTCGACGGCGGATTTGTGAAAGACGGATATTCGGAAGATGTGATTTCCCGGGAAATGCAGTGGGCCACCGGACTGCCAACCACGCCGGCAGGCGTGGCAATTCCCCACGCGCTGAAACCGGACAACGTGGTGGATGAACAGATTGCCGCCTGCCGTTTGGCATCGCCCGTCAAATTTGCCCAAAGCGGCGGTTCGGCGCAAGATGAGGCCATCGACGTATCCCTGCTGTTTATTTTAGCTCTGAAAGATTCCCAAGCTCAGCTGCATCTGCTGCAAAAACTCATGATTGCAATTTCTGACGAAGCGATGTTGACAGCGTTGCTGCGCGCCAGCGCTCCGTCAGATTTCAGCAATATATTCAATAGCGCGGCGTCAGCTACATAACGGAGAAAGGAGAATTCGCATGGTCAATCGCAAGGTCAAGATCGTCGTTGCCTGCGGCGCGGCGATTGCTCAGTCCAGTATGCTGCAAATGATGATCTCCAGCTTTCTGGACAAGAAAAAGGTCAGCTATGAGATTCAAAAATGTACCTTCTATGAGCTGCAAAGCAAAGTGAAATCCTGGGACCCGGATTTCGTCTATACAGTGGGACAACCCCCGTTCCAAATGCGGGAAGGTCTTCACTATGACGGAATGAGCATCTTTACCGGCGTGGGCCGGGACAAGACATTGGATGAGCTCTACAATATGATTCAAAACCTGGAACCGTAATCTATCCTTCGCGCACAAAACGGAAAAGAGAGGAGAAACGATATGGAAGCTATCCAAAGCATTATTTCCTTTATGCAAAATCTTGGCGCTGCATGTATGATGCCCATTTTCGTCTTCATCATCGGTTTGGTTGTACGGGTTCCTCTGAAACAGCTTCTCAAAGCGTCCGTCACGGTGGGCTGTGGTTTTATCGGCACGTTCATGGTGATGGACCTGCTGGCGAAATACATCGGCCCGATCTCCACCGGCCTTGTTGAAAAATTTAACCTCAGCCTGGATGTCATTGACGTCGGCTGGCCCGTTACGGGTTCCTTTGCGTGGGCGGTGCCCATTGCTCCTTTGATTTTCGTCGGTGTTTTCGCGCTGAACATCCTGCTGATTGTCGTCGGTTTTACCCGGACGCTGGATGTGGACATCTGGAACTACTGGGGATTTATGCTGGCCGGCGCCATGGTTTACTATTCTACCAATAATGTGATCTTCGGCGTTCTAGCCTCTTTGATCACGGCCGCCGTCACCTTCCGCCTGGCCGACTATGCCGCCCCTGTGACACAGCATATTTATCCGGGCATCAGCTTCCCGCACACCTGCTCAATTTTCTGGATGCCCTACGCGAAATTTATGGATAAAATTTATGACAAAATTCCTGGTTTCAACAAGCTGGACGCCGACCCCGAACACTTAAAAGAAAAGATCGGCTTTTTCGGCGATCCCATGTTTATCGGTTTAATTGTCGGCGCCGCACTGTCAATCTTGGCCGGACAGGGCGTTTCTGAAATCTTAGCCAGCTCTTTAAATATCGCCGCCGTATTGCTGCTGCTGCCCAAAATGGTTTCTTTGCTGATGGAGGGTCTGTCCACCATCGCGCAGTATACTCAAACCTGGGCGCAAAACATGAAATTTTTAAAGGGCAAAGAACTCTACATCGGCATTGACGGCGGCATCTTGATGGGCCGTCCCAGCGTCATCGTCGTGGGTGTCATTATGATCCCCATCATGCTGGCTCTGGCCGCTGTAATTCCTGGAAACCGGGTGCTTCCCATTGCTGATCTGGCTGTGCTGACCTCCTGGTTCTGCTGGTGCCCCGTGGCCGCCAAAGACAATATCTTCCGTGGAATCGTCAGCTCCATTCTCCAAGGCATCGTGATCCTGCTCATCGCCACCGCCATGACCGGCATTCACGACGTCATGGCCGTCCAATCCGGCTACGTGTATGCCGAAGGCATCACCCATACCTCCGCATTGGTTATGGGGCAGGAACTGCTGCCTGATTTGCTGTACAAGATTTTCAGCATCTTTGCTTAAATCTCTCCCCCTATTTTCTGTCCCTAGCGGGCCCCGCATAAGCGCCCTGCCATACGGGGCGCTTATGCGGGGTGATTCCTTCCGCCGGGACACGGAAAGGAATGTTTCTCGATATGCCGAAAACCTTATTTGTAACGGATCTGGATCAAACGCTCTTAGACAGCCAGGCGCAAGTCCCGGCTGTCTGTCTGGACGCAATCCGCTCCTATGTGGACCAAGGGGGACTCTTTACCGTCGCTACGGGCCGCCCCACCCGCGGCGTTTTGCTCTATCCGGAACTGACCAAGCTGATCAATGCTCCTGTCATTACTTACAACGGGGCGTGTATTTACGACCTCAAACACGCCCAGGTTCTCTCCCGCCGGCTGCTGCCGGAGCGCATCGTCCCTTTGCTTCGTTCCGCGCTAAACCAATTCCCCAGTGTGGGCGCATTGATCTTTCGGGGCGATGACGATGTCACCTGCGCCGTCCGCAGCAATACCTATATCCGTGAAATCACCTGGAACCGGGAGCGTTACGATGCGCCGGAAAGGCCGCTGGAAGAGAATCCTCTTCCATGGAATAAGGCCGTTTTGGCGGGGCCCCCGGAAGAGATGGTTCCCTGTGCGGATTATATTCGGGCAAACGCCTCCGCTTTCGCAACCGTTATTCTTAGCGAGGGAACCTTTCTGGAAATTATCGGTCCCGGCACCGGAAAAGGAACCGCTTTACGTAAGCTGGCAGAAATGCTTGGCATTCAACGAAACCAGGTGATCGCCGCCGGCGACAGCATGAACGATTTGAAAATGCTTCTCTGGGCAGGGACAGGGATTGCCGTGGCCAACGCCGAGGACCCTGTCCGCCAAGCCGCGTCACTGGTCACCGCGTCCAATACGGAATTCGGCGTCGGCGTGTGCCTCCGAGACACCGTCATGAAAATGCTCCTGTAACTGCAAGCAGTAGGAAGGAATCAACATGAAGTACACAGGAACCACCGGCTCTGCCGGTATCGCCATTGGAAAGGTCTATTTATACCAGCGTTTTCAGCCCGAAATTACCATGGAACCCGCCGGACCTCCGGACTGCGAACTGCTCCATTACCGCACTGCCCAAAACGCGGCCCGCAAAGAGCTGGAAGCCCTGCGCACCCGGTTCTCTGAGACGGGCAATTCAGAACAAACCGCGATCTTTGCCGCCCAATTGGAAATTCTTCTGGATGAAACCATAGATGAGGAAATCCGCAACGGGATTTCCTCCGGAGAGTGCAGCGGCGCTTGGGTAATTCACAGCGTCTTTGAACAGTACGCCGCCATGTTTGAAGGGTTGGACGACCCGATCATTCAGGAGCGGGCCGCGGACCTGAGAGATATCTGCGTGCGCCTTCTGCGCTGTTGGGCAGATTTACCGGAGCAAAATCTCTCCGCACTTCCGGAGCCGGTAATCATTGTGGCCCATGATCTGCTTCCCTCCGACACAGCGACCCTGGACCGCAAAAATACCCTTGGTATTTTAACAGAGACAGGCGGCGGTACTTCTCACAGCGCCATCATCGCCCGGGCATATGAAATCCCGGCCGTGCTAGGCGTATCAGGCATTGTCTCCGCGCTGAAAAACCGGCAGGAAGTGATTCTGGATGCCATAAACGGAAAGGTCCTGACCAACTTTAGTTTGGAAACCCGTTCCACTTATGAATCCAAACGCCAGGAGTACCTCCAGCAGCAGGCTTATACCAAACAGTTTATCGCCCGGGAGCCCGTTACGCCGGATAATGTCCGAATCCTGGTAGAATTGAATATCGCTTCCGCGGCTCCTCAGGAATTGGAGGCCGTGAAATACACAGATGGCGCGGGCCTCTTTCGTTCGGAGTTTCTATACATGGGCCGCAGCGCGCCGCCCACAGAGGAAGAGCAGTTTCAAGCCTACCGCAAAGTCCTGATGGCCTATAACCACCGTCCCGTCATTCTTCGTACACTGGACATTGGCGGAGACAAACCTTTGGCGTGTTTGGATCTCCCCAAAGAGGAAAATCCCTTCTTGGGGGAGCGGGCCCTGCGTCTGTGTTTCCGTCATCCGGAAATTTTTCACACTCAGCTGCGTGCCGCCCTTCGAGCGTCGTCCTTCGGTCAATTATGGCTGATGTTTCCCATGGTATCCAGCATGGAAGACCTTCGCCGTGCAAAAGCCTGCCTGGAAAGGGCCAAAGAGGAGCTACGCTCTGAAAGAGTTCCTTTCCGCGAAGACTTAAAGACCGGCATGATGATAGAAGTTCCCTCTATCGCGCTTCTGGCTGATCAGGCCGCAAAGGAAGCGGACTTTGCCAGCATTGGAACCAACGACCTGATACAATACCTCACTGCGGCGGACCGGGGAAATCCCGCTGTAAGCGATTACTACCAAGCCTATCATCCTGCCGTATTCCGTTTAATTCGATATGTTGCACGCTATTTCGCGGCTCAAGGCAAGCCGGTTGGCGTCTGCGGCGAAATGGGCGGCAATCTATTGGCCGCCACTGTTCTCATAGGGCTGGGAATAAGGCAATTATCTGTGGGCGCCGCATCTGTGGCAGCTGTTAAACAGATGATCTCCTCCACAAGCTGTGAAAAAGCGGAGGAATTGGCGAAAACCGTCTGCGGCCTGTCCACAGCCGGTGAAGTATACCAATATCTGCGCGAAAAGGTCACTTTGTCACATTCTTTTATCGGAGGTTCTTGAACAATGTATAGTAAATGTGCCGTTGTGCGCAACCCCTCCGGACTCCACGCCCGTCCGGCTTCTGAATTTGTTGCGATGGCCAAAGGGTTTCAATCCAAAATCAGCATACGCCGCCCAAATGACGACCATTTCCTCGGCAATGCCAAATCCATCATCATTGTGCTCTCCATGGGAGTCGGGCAAGGCGGCTCTGTAGAAATCCTGGCGGACGGACCCGACGAACAGCAGGCTGTGGAAGCCTTGACCGCTCTGATCGAAAGCGGTTTTGGAGAGCTTTGATTCCGTTTAGAAATGCTTGGGTGATACCCACGCCTATCGGGGGGAAACCATGTCACATTGTATGGTAACACTCAGCGCCAATGCCGGTGTCTCTTTAGTCCTGGGACAAACTCGAGTCTGGATTGATGTTCTACACAATCAAAAAACCGCGGGCTTCTCCTCCCTATCCCCTTTCCAATGGGCATGTCTGAAAGAGCATCCGGCGTTCGTTCCTCCCCACATGATCTGTTTCACACACTGCCATCCGGACCATTATGACCGCGGCCTTGTCCAAGAATCCCTTTCATTATGGCCCCAGGTCAAACTGATTCTTCCGGAACCCGCATTCGAGCGTCAGATTCTTTTGACTCAGTCATTTACAAGCCTGCGTTTTCTGGGAGTGGACTTTCAGTTTTTCCGTCTCCCCCACGCCGGGACCGCCCGCGCCCACATTTCCCATTACGGTCTGTTGGCCGCTCAGAATAACTTTCATATCCTTATAGCCGGAGACTGTACCATCGCTGCGGCAGAGTTAAAAGAAATTTTGAACAGCCGGATCATAGACCTGGCCATTTTAAACTTTCCGTGGCTCACGCTTCCCCAGGGGCGGGCGTTTCTTCGGGAGGTTATCCGCCCCCGTCACCTGTTGATTTGCCATCTGCCGTTTTCTGAAGACGACCTCTTCGGATATCGCAAAGCAGCGAAACGGGCGATACAGGAGCTGCCGGAATGTACCGATCTTCGTCTTTTGCAGGCTCCCTTTCAAAGCGAAATTATATAAAGCGAACAGCGACCGCTTTTCAGGCCCTTTGCCGAAAAGCGGTCGTTATAATAGTTCCATCTATCCCAACTTCTTTTATAGAGGTATTTCCCGCCGCCTGATAAATCTTTTTATTTAAGCCCCTCCTATGCTTCCCAATCGGCTCCATCGTTTCATCAGCATCGCTCATAAGGGCGTTCCGCCTTCAAAATGGTGGTAATACTCCTCATCGCAGCGGCGGCCGTCAAGAGAAGGCGGCCGTCTTTTCCGTTGTTTTGACGAAAGAATTTTCCCGCTATGTCTGGAAACCTTGCCTCCGGTGTGGTATAATTTTTTCATAAAATGGGAAAAGGAGGGACCGCCATGCAGCGTCCCTTGGCGGATGAGATCCGCCCGAAAACTCTGGACGAAGTAGTGGGCCAGCGGCACCTCCTGGCCCCCGGCGCAGTGCTCCGCCGCCTGATTGAGAGCGGGACCGAGGCCAATATGGTCTTCTACGGCCCCTCCGGCACGGGAAAGACCACCATTGCCAACATCGTGGCAGAGCGGACTCACAAGGCCCTCTACCGCCTCAACGCCACCACGGCCACCCTCCAGGACGTAAAAGACATCATCGCCGACGTGGGGACTCTGCTGGCCCCCGGCGGGGTGCTCCTCTATTTGGATGAGATTCAGTACTTCAACAAAAAGCAGCAGCAGAGCCTATTGGAATTCATGGAGAACGGCAAGCTGACTCTCATCGCCTCCACGACGGAGAACCCCTATTTTTACGTTTACGGGGCCCTCCTCAGCCGGAGTACCGTCTTTGAGTTTAAGGCTGTGCCGCCGGAGGAGGCGGAGCCCGCCGTCCTCCGGGCGCTGGAGATCGAGAGGGAACGGGCCCCCCTGCCCCTGGAGTGGGAGATGGGTCTGCCTCTCCAAATCGCCACCGCCTGCGGCGGGGATGTGCGGAAGGCGGTCAACGCCGTGGAGCTCCTGAGCCAGGCGGCCCAACTGAAAAAAGGGACGCTCTTCATCTCCAAGGAGGACGCCGCTCAGGTTTCCCAGCGCAGCGCCATGCGCTACGACAAGGGAGGCGACGCCATGTACGACATCGCCTCCGCTCTGATGAAGTCCCTCCGGGGCAGCGATCCCGACGCGGCTCTCCACTACCTGGCGCGGTTTCTGGAGGCGGGGGACTTGGTGACCCCCTGCCGCCGGCTTCTCTGCTCCGCCAGCGAAGATGTGGGGATGGCCTATCCCCAGGCCGTAGCAATCGTAAAAGCCTGTGTGGACACGGCCATGCAGCTGGGCCTCCCTGAAGCGCAGCTGCCCCTGGCTCAGGCGGCAATTCTGCTGGCTACCGCCCCCAAGTCCAACAGCGTGGTGGAAGGTATTGGCCGGGCCCGGGCGGACGTCCGGGCAGGCCGCGCCGGGGACGTGCCCCGGCAGCTCCAAAACGTCCATGCGGACACCACTGGCTTCGACCACCAGCAGCACTACCTTTATCCCCATAATTTCCCCGGCCACTGGGTGGACCAGCAGTATCTCCCCGATGCACTGAAGGGCGTCAAATACTACGAATGGGGGGAGAACAAGACCGAGCAGGCGGCAAAAGCCTATTGGGAAAAGCTCAAGGGGAAGGAGCTGTGAATACCGTCTCCACCGGAGCTTTTTCATAGCCCGGCGGAGAGTAGACCCAATGCTCCAGTTTCCCGTCGGTGACTTGATAATGAATGGGTTCCAGCGGGGCTGGGGGCAGTTTTTCAATGACCTGGAGTTTGATTTTCATCCGCTCCGGCCGGATGCTTTTGATGTACACGCTGACTCCATCTCCGGGGGACAGGCGCTCTTTCGCGTCGGCAAGGCCGGAGAGATTGGGGGACAGTTCGATGAAGCTGCCGTAGTCCTTCACCGTCCGGACCACGCCCCGCACCGTCTCGCCGGGGCAAAAGCGGCTGGCATTCTCCATCCATGTGCCCAGCAGCTCCCGGTGTGTGAGGGTAATCCGCCGGGTTTCCCGATCCAAGGACCACACTGCCGTGAGAATTTTCTGCCCCTCCTGGAAGCGCTCTCTGGGGTGGGAAATGCGGGAGACGGAGATATGCTCAATGGGCAGCATGGCCACAATGCCGCAGCCCACATCCACAAAGGCCCCGAAACTCTCCAGCCGGGTCACCCGGCCGGTGAGGACAGTTCCCGGCTCCAGACACTCCAGGAAATAGTCCATAGCCCGCTCCTGGGCCGCCCTGCGGGAGAGAAGTGCCGCCGGCGCGCCCTTTTCGTCGGCCTCCAGGGCCGTGACAGTAAAACAGGTGGGCTTTCCCACCCGGGAGAGAACGGCGATGTCCCGGTCTGCGCCGCTGATCCAGGGGGCCACGGCCTCCTCCCGTGGAATACGGCCTTGAACGCCCCCGAGATTCAGGCAAAGGGTGTGGTCCACGCCGCAGCGCTGGACAGGGGCCTCCAGGATAGCCCCAGACTCTAAGGCCTCCCGCAGATGGTCGAGGGTAAGGGGATCAGAAGGGCGAAGCCCTTCCGGCGGGTATAGTTTATTTTCCGGCATGATATCGCATCCTTATCGTTGATAAATCAATATATGCGGAAAACGGAAATGGTTGACAGGAGGACAAGATGGATCTCAGTTTGCACGATCTCGTGGAATTGAAAAAGCCCCATCCCTGCGGCAGCACTCAGTGGGAAATCCTGCGGGTGGGCATGGACATCAAGCTTCGCTGCCAGGGCTGCGGACACGAACTGATGCTTCCCCGGAGCAAGGCGGAAAAGAGCATCCGAAAAGTACTGACAAAGGAGGAACCGACATGAACAGCAAGCTGAAACGGGCCGTCGCGCTGACCCTGGCGGTCGTTCTGGTCGTGGCCCTGCTGGCTTCGATGATTCTGCCTTACATCGGATAAACAGGCAAAAGCCCTTATAAGCTTAGAACCTGTATTCACAATCAGGGAACGCCGGATGGGCGAAGGTTTTTCCCGTCAGACAAGGAGATGATCCGCAGCCACACTGACGTATGGCAAGGGAAAGCGACGCGGTATGACGGGGAAAAGGCTGCTCAGACGGCGTTCAACGGTTGTGAATACAGGTTCTTAAGGCGAGCTACTGCAAAAAAAAGAGGCTGTCAGAGACAGCCTCTTTGTCATGTCCGGTTATAACTCAATTTTTTTGTCCAGCCGCCGGAAGGTGAACGTGCCTGCCGCACAAAGCTCCCCCGCCTCTCCCGTGACCCGAACCTCCAGCACGCAAACCCTTCGGCCACCCTGGAGTTCCCGGGCCTCCGCCGTCAGCCTGTCGCCTACCTTAGCGCTTTTTAAAAAACTGAGAGAGCAGTTAATGGTGACGGCCAGGGTGCCGTAGGCCCCCACGGCAGAGCCGCAGGCGGTGTCGGCCAGGGAAAAATAGACGCCGCCATGGGGAACCTGAACCGGATTCAAGTCCTCCTCCGCCACCGTTTTGACGGCCCTGGCATAACCGGGCCGGAGTTCTTCCACGTAGATACCCAGCCGCTTGCTAAAAATATTTTTGTCATTGCGAAAGGCGCGGATCTGTTCGTAGTCCATGGGGACCGCCTCCTTATATATCGAGAAAATAGAAAGTCCGCCGTCACTGCCGGATGGTGAACTGGCGCCCGTCGGAACGGACGCTGCCTTCCTCCCGGAGGCGCTTCAGCTCCCTCATCATAGCGCTGCGGTCCGTGGCGATGTAGTCCGCCAGGGTACTGAGGGAAAAGGGAAGTATGAAGGTCCTGCTCCCCGCCTGCTGGGAAAGCTGGCGGAAATAGCACAGCAGCTTTTCTCGGATAGACCGTCGGGACAGCACATCCACCCGGCGGGAAAGGGCCTGGGCTTTGTCCGCCATCAGCTGCAACATGTTTTGAACCAGAATGCTGTGACGCTGGCAGGCGTGGCCGCAGCGGCTGAGAATATGGGCATAGTCAATGAATACCACGTCACAGGGACGGCGGCAGATCACTTCCAGGCTGTCCCCCGTGGAGCCGGCGAAGGCTAAGGTTTTCCCAAAAACGCCCCCGGCGCCCAGGTCCTCCAGCACTGTGGCTACACCATCCTCATCAATGCGAATCAAAGACGCCTGGCCCCGTTCCACCACGCCCACGGCATCGGTGGAAAAATCATAAATCAGCTCATCCGCCCTGAAAGAACGCTGAACCGCCTGGAAGCAGCCCAGGATGTCCCGATAGTCCTGATAACTGATGTCATGAAACAGCGGACTTTTTTCCAGCTCCTGCTCACTAAACATATGCTCATCCCTTTCTGTTGCATATCCCACACAATTAAATATCATACCAGCTTTATCCTAAAAAGTAAAGCACATTTTTTTACTCTCAGCCCTCTCAATATAACTTTCGGTACTTTTTGCAAAGTCTGTATCCAAGACCGAACCGATACGGTCAAGGGCCGCATCCCGGATGTCCCGAGAGTTCCGGCGGTTTACGGAAAGACGGGAAACGCAATAGCGGCCCTGAATGATTCACGGTTTTGCCCCGGTTTGTTTACAATTTGTTTATATCCATCCATTGACAACAAATGGCTCCGGTGGTAAACTCGCTTTAGCACTCCAGGAAAAGGAGTGCTAAAGCCTTGAAAACGACCCGCCCGAAGGGTCAGCGGACATAGGAGGAAGCCGGCGTGGAGCTCTCGGAGCGAAAACGGCAGATATTGAAAGTGGTGGTGGAGGACTATATTCGCACCGCCGAACCGGTGGGGTCCAAAGCCATCGCCGCTGAAATGGGGGGCAGCGTCAGCTCCGCCACCATCCGAAATGAGTTGTCCGATCTGACGGAGATGGGCTACCTGGAGCAGCCCCACACCTCCGCCGGGCGGATGCCTTCCCCCAAAGGCTACCGCCTCTACGTCAACGAATTGATGGAGGAACAGCGTCTCTCCCTGGCGGAGACAGAGAAGATCAACCAGTCCCTCCAGTTAAAAATAGAGGAGCTGAACCGGCTGCTGGTTCAGGCGGGCAGGGCGGTTTCCGCTCTCGTGCGCTACCCGGCCTATGTCGCCGCCTCCCGAAAGACGGAGCTTACCGTCCGGCGTTTTGAATTGCTGGCGGTGGACGAGTGGAACTGTATCCTGGTGATGATGACCAGCGACAACCGGGTGAAGAGCCAGCTTTTACGGACGCAGTTAAAGGTAGAACCGGAACAGCTTCCCACAGCGGCAAACCTTTTGAACAGCCGGTTTGTGAACACCGACCCCGGCGCCATGAGCCAGCGGCTGATGAATGTGGCGGACCAGGTGAGCCCGCAGCTCTTCCTGCTGTTGTCTCAGGCCGTGCGCTATGCGGCGGATGCTTTGGAAGAAGCGGGACAGCGGGAAATTATCACCGCCGGAGCCAGCCGCCTCTTAAAACTTCCGGAATTCCGGGACGCTGACAAAGCCCATGAGCTGATGAGTTTTCTGGCCGACAGCAAGGAAGAGCTCCCCATGCCGGAACGAAGGCCCATGGAAATTCTCATTGGCCCGGAAAATGTCAAAGAGGCGCTGAAAGATGCCAGTGTGGTGGTGGCCAGTTATGACATCGGAGACGACATGCGGGGACTCATCGGCGTGGTGGGCCCCACAAGAATGGATTACGCGGCGGTGGCCGCCCGGCTCTCCGGCTTTGCCGAGGGTCTGACGAGATTATTTGGAAAACAGGAATTACCCCCCAAGGAGGAACCGAAATGACGGAAGAGAACAAACAGCCCCTGGAAGAAGAGGTCCCGGAGATGGAAACAGTTTCCGAACCCCAGCCGGAGGAGCCCTCTGAAAAGGCGGCCAAGGGCAAAAAAAAGAAGGAAAAGGGAATTACCTTCACCCGGGAACAGGTAGAGCAGATGGAGCTGGCGGTACGCCAGCTGGAAGCCACTAAGGATCAGTTCGCACGCCTGGCGGCGGAGTATGACAATTATCGCAAGCGCACAGTCAAAGAAAAAGAAAGCCTTTACCAGGACGCCAAAGCGGACACCATCAAGGAGTTCCTGGCGGTGTACGACAATCTGGAGCGGGCGGCGGCGGCCCCCGGCGGGGAGGATGATCCCCACAAAAAGGGCTTGGAGATGATTTTTACCCAATACAAGGAGCTGCTGAAAAAGCTGGGTGTATCAGAAATTGAGGCAAAAGGACAGACCTTTGACCCGGAGCGGCATGAGGCCGTCATGCACGTGGACGACGAGAACTTCGGCGAGAACGAAGTGGCCCAAGTGTTCCAGGCGGGTTTTGTCCTGGGGGACCGGGTGATCCGCCACGCTGTGGTTCAGGTGGCCAATTAGGCCTTGCTTGAAAAAAGGCCGAAACGCAAGTTCAAAAATATTTTCATATAGTTCAGGAGGCAATCATTATGTCTAAAGTAATCGGTATCGATTTGGGAACCACCAATTCCTGCGTGGCGGTGATGGAGGGCGGCGAAGCCGTCGTCATTGCCAACGCCGAGGGCAACCGCACAACCCCCTCCGTCGTCGCCTTCTCTAAGACCGGCGAGCGTATGGTGGGCCAGGTGGCAAAGCGGCAGGCCATCACCAACCCTGACCGGACCATTTCCTCCATCAAGCGGGAGATGGGTTCCGACCATCGGGTGGGCATCGATGGGAAGAACTACACCCCTCAGGAGATCAGCGCTATGATCCTCCAGAAGCTGAAGGCGGACGCCGAGGCTTATCTGGGCGGCACGGTCACCGAGGCGGTCATCACCGTCCCCGCCTACTTCACCGACTCCCAGCGGCAGGCCACCAAGGACGCGGGCAAAATCGCAGGCCTGGATGTCAAGCGCATCATCAACGAACCCACCGCAGCCGCCCTGGCCTACGGCGTGGACAAAGAGCAGACCCAGAAAATCATGGTCTATGACTTGGGCGGCGGCACCTTTGACGTGTCCATCCTGGACATTGACGACGGCGTGATTGAAGTTCTGGCCACGGCGGGCAACAACCGTCTGGGCGGCGACGACTTCGACGAGTGCGTCATGAAATGGCTGGTGGCCGAGTTCAAGCGCAGCGACGGCGTGGATCTCTCCAATGACAAAGTAGCCATGCAGCGCCTGAAAGAGGCCGCTGAAAAGGCCAAGATCGAGCTCTCCGGCGTTACCACCAGCAATATCAACCTGCCCTATATTACCGCCGACGCTACCGGCCCCAAGCATCTGGACGTGACCCTCAGCCGGGCAAAATTCAACGAGCTCACCGCCCATCTGGTGGACGCTACCATGGGCCCCGTGCGCCAGGCCATGAGCGACGCGGGCCTGAAGCCCTCCGACCTCTCCAAAGTTCTGCTTGTGGGCGGCTCCAGCCGGATTCCCGCTGTTCAGGACGCGGTAAAGAGCTTTACCGGCTCCGACCCCTTTAAAGGCATCAACCCCGACGAGTGCGTTGCCATGGGCGCGGCGCTCCAGGCCGGCGTCCTCACCGGCGATGTGAAGGGGCTCCTTTTGCTGGACGTGACTCCGCTGTCCTTGGGCATTGAAACCTACGGCGGCGTGTGCACGAAACTGATCGACCGGAACACCACTATTCCCGTCAAGAAGAGCCAGGTCTTCTCCACCGCAGCCGACAACCAGACCAGTGTGGAGGTCAATGTCCTCCAGGGCGAGCGGGAGATGGCGGCCGCCAACAAGTCTTTAGGCCGCTTCCATCTGGATGGCATTGCTCCCGCCCGGCGGGGCGTGCCTCAGATTGAGGTCACCTTTGACATCGACGCCAACGGAATCGTCAATGTCTCTGCCAAGGACTTAGGTACCGGGACGGAGCAGCACATCACCATCACCTCTTCCTCCAACATGAGCAAGGAGGACATCGAAAAGGCTGTTAAGGAAGCCGAGCAGTATGCCGCCCAGGACAAAAAACTGAAAGAAGAGGTGGAAACCCGGAACCAGGCGGACCAGATGGTCTATCAGTGCGAGAAGACCTTGGCGGACATGGGCGACAAAATTCCCGCCGATGACAAGGGCAAGGTCCAGGGAGCTCTCGATAAGCTGAAAGAAACCCTGAAGGGTCAGGATACCGCCGCCATCAAGGCGGACACGGAGGCTCTCCAGCAGGCGTTCTACGCCGTCAGTGAAAAGCTGTATCAGCAGGCCAATCCCCAGGGCGCCCAGCCCGGCGGAGACGCGGGCGGAGCCCAGGAAGGCCAGTACTACGACGCAGACTACAAAGTCGTGGATGACGACGATCAGAAGAAATAAAACAGCTTTGTTCGTTCAATGGGACGGGGAGAAATTCCCGCCCCATTGAACGGCGTTATTCGCAGGAGGCAATATGGCGGAGCAGAAGCGTGATTATTATGAGGTGCTAGGAGTTCAAAAGGGCGCCTCTGACGACGAGATCAAACGGGCGTATCGAAAGCTGGCCAAAGCCAATCACCCGGATCTGAATCCCGGTGACAAGGAGGCCGAAACCCGTTTCAAGGAAGTTAATGAGGCCTACGAAATTCTCTCGGACAAGGAAAAGCGGAATCGGTACGATCAGTTCGGTCACGCCGGTGTAGACCCCAACTTCGGTGCGGGGGGAGGCTTTGACGGGGGCTTTGACTTTGGCGACCTGGGAGATATTTTCGGCAGCTTTTTCGGCGGCGGTTTTGGCGGCGGACGGCGAACCAATCCCAATGCCCCCCAGCGGGGAGAAAGCATCCGCATGTCCCTGATCCTCAGCTTTGAGGAGGCGGCCTTCGGCTGTGAGAAGGCCGTCACCGTAGAACGGCTGGAGCCCTGCGCCAGTTGCCAGGGCAGCGGCTGTGCCGAGGGGACGGCCCCCGAGGTCTGTCCCGACTGCCATGGCACCGGCACGGTGCAGGTCCGGCGGCAGACGCCCATGGGAGTCTTTGCCACCTCCTCCCCATGCTCCCGCTGCGGCGGCAAGGGGAAGATTATCCACCAGCCCTGCAAGGAATGCCGGGGGATGGGGTCGGTGCGGCAGCGCCGAACGATCCAGGCCAGTATTCCTGCGGGTATCGACAATGGGCAAACCATTTCCATCCGGGGACAGGGCAACGCCGGAAAGAACGGCGGCCCTGCCGGGGACCTGCTGGTCACCATCACCGTCCGGCCCCATGAGCTCTTCCGCCGGGAGGGCACCTCTGTTCTCTGCGAGGCGCCCATTACCTTTGCCCAGGCGGTGTTGGGGGCGGAACTGGAGATTCCCACCATCGACGGCAAAGTAAAGTATGACCTCCCCGAGGGGACGCAAAGCGGTTCTACATTCCGCCTCAAGGGCAAGGGCATTCCCTCTATCAACGGCCGGGGACGGGGCGACCAGTATGTTACCGTTTACATTGAAACGCCCCGAAATTTGAATAAGGAACAGAAGGAAGCTTTGAAAAAGTTCGCTGAAATTATGGGTGACGAGAACTATGAGGAGCGGAAAGGGTTCTTCGGAAAGGGCAAGAAAAAGAGGTAACGCCTATGTATCTGGCTGACTATCATCTCCATTCCCGAGTTTCGCCGGACGCCGGAGATTCCATGATTGCCCTGGCGGAAGCCGCTGCGGCGGCGGGTTTGGATGAGATTTGTTTTACCGATCATGTGGAGCCGATTGTCTGGGCCAGCACGGATTTGCGGGGCCCTTATGACTGGTCTGTCCTGACGCAGGAGTTTACTGCCGCCCAGGAGGCCCTAGGCGGCCGGATCAAACTGCGCCTGGGAATAGAACTGGGAGACGCCTGCTGGAACTTTGCCCACACAGAAAAGCTGCTGGCGAACGCTCCTCCCTTTGATTTCATCATCGGCTCCGTCCACATGCTTTCAAAGCGGTACAACGGTCTGGACCTCTACTATTTCGACCCGAAGACGGAAGAAGAGGCCTATGACGGGATTGCCGACTATCTGGGCCAGGTGAAGATCATGGCGGAATGGGGGAAATTCGACGTGCTGGGCCATTTGACCCTGCCCCTGCGCTACCTCAATGAAAACCGGGGCTGGAACCTGAGCATGGACCGTTTCGCCGGAGAAATTACGAATATTTTCGCCATTTTGAGCCGGAAGGGAATTGGCATCGAGCTGAATACCAACCGGGGGAACACACCCCTTCCAGACGGAAAGTGGCTGCGGCTATATAAAGATCTGGCGGCGGAGCCCATTGTTACTCTCGGCACCGACGCCCACTCTGCCAAATTTGTGGGATGTGCTGTCCGGGAGCGTCAGGCGCTTTTGCGGGAATGCGGTTTCCGTCGTTTCTGTACCTTTGACCAACGGGTTCCCGTCTGGCACAGCCTATAGCCGGCAGAGATGGGAAAGGACAAATCTGCGGCTAAAAACCATATTGATTTTTTGGAAAATCTGGGGTACAATATAAGCCACAAAATTTGATTGCATGGGGGAATGCTGCCATGAAGATTGCTTTGGGCTGTGACCACGGCGGTTACGATTTAAAACAGCATATCATCCGGGTTCTGGAACGTCTGGGCCACGAAGTAGAGGACTTTGGCTGCCTCTCCAAGGAGAGCTGCGATTATCCCGACTTCGGCGCCGCCGCCGCCAAGGCTGTGGCGGCAGGGAAATGTGACCGGGGCATCGTGATCTGCACCACCGGGATCGGCATCTCCATTGCGGCCAATAAGATTAAGGGAATCCGCTGCGCCCACTGCGCCGACTGCCTCCAGGCGGAGATGACCCGCCGCCACAACGACGCCAATATGATGGCCATTGGCGCGGGCTTTACCGGTCCCAATATGGCCGAGCGGATGGTGGAGGTGTTCCTCTCCACGGAGTTCGAGGGAGGGCGCCACGCCCGCCGGGTGGAGAAGATGATGTCTCTGGAGGGCTGAGTTCTTCAAACCATAAAATCGACGGGAGCGCCGCTCCTGAAAAGAGGTGACGCGCATGGTGGGAGCCAAGGGTTACAGCAGCTACCGGGGACGGGGACCCAGATGGAAAATACTGATGGCTTTTTTGCTGGTACTGGTGATCGTGGTGGCCGTCAGCGTCATTTATTTGGGAGAGAACATCGTCTATAGCAGCGATGGCCGCCGCCAGATTGTTTTACCCTGGCAGAGAGAAGGGGAAAACAACCCTCCATCTGGGGACCGGGAGGACCAGCCGGCCGAGCCGGACGTGGATATTGTTGTTCAGCCGCCGGCAGATGAAGGGCCGAAAGAAACCGTCGCTTTTTCCCTCCCGGCTCAAGCGCTGACACAATCTCTTTGGCAGGAGGCTCTGGCGGCAAAACCCCCGGAGGCCAACACCGTGGCCGTTCGTTTAAAGACTTCCAATGGAACGGTTTACTTCAGCGCGGCAAATGCTGTCTCAGGTGCGGTGGAAATGGAGGCGGACACTACCGCTGCTTTGGCCTCCGTCATGGCTCAGGAGGATCTGCGCACCATCGCCAGCCTGTCCTGCCTCCAGGACTTTAAAGCCGCCAATGCCGATGTGGAAGGCCGGGGATTGAAAAATACCGGCGGCTATATTTTCTACGACGGAAACAACAATCTTTGGCTGGATCCTGCCAAGCCCTCCACTCGGGAGTATGTTTGTGCCCTGGCAGGGGAAGTTGCGGAGCTGGGATTCGATGAGCTGCTGCTTACAGACTTCAGCTACCCCACCGTGGGAAAGATCAACAAGATCAACTACAATACCGACGTGCCCCTGGCGAATAATCTGGACCTGCTCCTCAGTGAGCTGCGGACAGCTCTGGAGTCCTATGACATTCTCCTGTCCGTGGAGATTCCAGAGGCGGTCATCACAGAGGGTCCCGATTCTGTGGCCGGTCTGGACCTGAACCGACTGGTAAGCCGGGTAGACCGTATTTATGCCGTTACCACACCGGAGAAGGTGGAAACCCTCTCCAATTTGGTATCCCAGGCGGCGGGCCCGGACGGAAAGACAGAGTTTGTCCCGGAGTTGGCGGAGGGCGGCTCCGGGCTGACGGGGAGCCGTCTGATTTTGGCGGAATAACGGAATGCGGTTCAAGAAAACACTCCCGGAGGAAACCCCCTCCGGGAGTGTTTGGTTAGAGAAAGAAACGGTTTGCGGGTGATGAAGATGAAGATAAAAGAGGCGGCTGGCCTTTTGCTTCCGGAGGGCAGAATGTGAGGCGGCTGGCGGTCTTTGCCGGGGGCGTTTCCCTGGGGGTATTTCTGGCCCAGTACGTCCTGCGGGACGGCTGGGTCTTGCTGGGAGCCGGAGTGGCCTTGGCTCTAGGCTTCTTTTCGTTGTTCCTGCCTTGGGAATGGAGGCGGCGGGGCGTGGTTCTCTGTGCGGCGCTGGCCCTAGGCCTTGGCTGGAACTGGCTTTACGTCCGTCAGGTTCAGCAGCCCGCTCAGTCTTTGGCGGAACGGACGGAACCGTTCACCGCCACTCTCTGCGGCTATGCTGCCCAAAGCGATTTCGGCGCCCGGGTAGAACTCCGGCTGGAGGGAGTTCCCGGCAAGGTAATGTTCTATGGCGGCCGGGAGCTGCTGGAGCTGGCTCCAGGACAGATCATTGCCGGCCGGGCCCGTTTTCGGGACGCCGCCCGCATTCGGGATGAAGAAATCACCACTTTCACCTCCAAAGGTACGTTTCTTCTGGCCTATGGCCGGGGTGCTCTTACCGTAGGCGAAGGGACGCGGTACAGTTTCCGATGGCTGCCTGCCCGTCTTGGACGGGCTATGACGGAACAGATCCGGAATCTTTATTCCGGGGACGCCTCCGGATTTCTGACGGCAATCCTTACCGGTGACCGGAGTGAAGTCTCTGAGGAAGCCTATACGGCCCTCACAGAGGCGGGACTGAACCATGTTCTGGCGGTGTCCGGCATGCACTGCGGCTTTCTCATGGCACTGGCGGGTTTTCTGCTGCAAAGCAGGAAGCTTCAGGCCCTGCTGGGAATCCCGTTGTTGGCGTTCTATGCCGCTCTTACCGGCGGCAGTCCTTCCGTGCTCCGGGCCTGTATTATGCTGTCTCTGCCGCTGCTGGCCATTTTGGCCCGGCGGGAGAACGACGGGCCCACTTCCCTGCTGACAGCCCTCTGTTTGATTCTGCTGGCGAACCCCTTTGCGGCCTCTTCCGCCGGACTGCAATTGTCTTTCGCCGCTATGGCGGGCATTCTTTGGCTGACGCCGAAGCTTTACAAAGTTCTGACCGGCGAACAGAAACGGGGAAAGGCGTTTCATTTTCTGGCCGCCGCCTTCTCCGCATCTATGGGCGCCATGGTATTCACCATGCCGCTGGTGGCGCATTACTTTGGCGCGCTGGTGCTGATCGCTCCGATCAGCAGCGCCGTCTGCCTCTGGGCGGCCACATGGGCTTTTACGTTCGGATTGCTGTCGGTGTCCGTCAGCTTTCTCTGCCCGCCTTTGGGAGCGCTGCTGGCTCTCCCGGCCCGGCTGGCGGCGGAGTACATTCTCTTTGCCGCCGGGCTCCTTTCGAAATTTCCTGGTCATGCTGTCTATACCGCAAACCCCTATTTGAAATATTGGCTGGTTTACGCCTACGCTCTTTTCGCCGCCGCATATCTCTCCAGGAGGACGGGGCGGCGGAAATACTGGCTGGCTTCCGCTTTAGCGGTGCTGACCCTGGCTTTGACGGTCCGCCTGGGAGCCGCTCGCTATTGCAGTGACCTGGATGCCTTGGTTCTGGACGTGGGACAGGGGCAGAGCGTGGTCCTGTCTTCTGACGAAGTCTTTGCTCTGGTGGACTGCGGCAGCGCCAACAGCTGGAAGTCCCCCGGCGAAACCGCTGCGCGCCAGTTGGCCTCCATGGGCTGCAAGCGGCTGGACTATTTGGTTCTCACGCACTACGATCAAGACCACGTCTCCGGTGTAACGGGCCTGCTGTCCCGGCTGGAAGTGGACATGCTGCTGGCGCCGGAGGAAAAAGACGACGCGGGGCTTCAAAGTGCAATCCTCTCCGCCGCAGGAGAACATGGAATTACCGTCCGTTTTGTCACGGCGGAGGAACGCCTGGCCTTT
This sequence comes from uncultured Oscillibacter sp., assembly GCA_910578935.1. GTDB lineage: Bacteria > Bacillota > Clostridia > Oscillospirales > Oscillospiraceae > Oscillibacter. The sequence continues at coordinate 49,109 of CAJTSM010000007.1, forward strand.
GGCCGGGGAGATTTGACTGTCTTTCCGCCCCTGGGAGACGCGGGGGATAATGAGCGGGGTTTGACGATTCTAGCATCCGCGGCGGAGAATGATTTTCTCATCACCGGGGATATGGACGCCGCCACAGAGACAAAACTGCTGGAAACTTATGACCTGCCGGACATTGAGGCCCTGGTGGCGGGACATCACGGCTCTAAATACGCCACATCCCAAGCCCTGCTGGAGGCCCTGAGGCCGGAGACGGTCTGTATCAGCGTGGGGTCCAACAGCTATGGGCACCCTACGGAGGAAACATTGCTCCGCCTGGCCCGTCAGGGCTGTGGTATTTACCGGACAGACCTACATGGGACCATTCATCTTGCCTGGAATCAGGAGGCTTACCATGGCTGACAAAAAAAAGGCCCCCCGGAAGGGGGCGGCGCTGCAAAAGCTGAAGGAAGATTTGGCCGCCGGGACCATCGGCCCCGCTTACATCTTTTACGGGGAAGAGAGCTACCTTCGGGAGTATTACTTGGGAGAACTGAAAAAAAAATTGATTCCCCAGGGTTTTGAAACCTTTAACTACCACGCCCTGGAGGGTAAAGACCTGACGGCTCAGGCTTTGGCCGAAACAGTGGAAGCCATGCCCATGATGACGGAACGAACGCTGGTTTCCATTACGGATTGGGACCTCTTCAAGCTGGGAGAGGACCAGCGGGAAAAGCTCATCGCTTTGCTGGAAGACCTGCCCCCCTACTGCTGCGCCGTCTTTATTTACGATACCCTGGAATACAAGCCCAATAAGACGATGAAGAAGCTTTGCAAAACACTGGAAACCTGCGCAGAGGCAGTGGAGTTTCCGGCGGCGTCAAATACGGACTTGCTGCCCTGGATCGCCCGGCGCTTCAAGGCTTTAGGGAAGGACGTCGACCGGCAGACGGCGGAGTATCTGGTGTTTACCTGCGGCGGGCTGATGACGGGCCTGGTGCCAGAGATTGAGAAGATTGCCGCCTATGCCAAAGGCAAGACCGTCACCCAGGCGGACATTGACGCTGTGGCGGACCCGGTACTGTCGGCGGAGGTGTTCCGCCTCTCGGACGCGGTGCTCCAAGGTCATTACGACCAGGCGGCGTCAATCCTGGGGGACCTGCTGAAAATGCAGACGGAGCCCATCATGATCCTGGCGGCCTTGGGAAGCCAGCTCCGCCGGATCTGGACTGCGCGGTTGGCCTTAGACAGCGGGAGGGACCGGTACTGGCTGATGGAGCTTTGGGGCATGAAGTCCGATTATCCCGCCAAGCTCCTGCTGAACGCCGCCCGGCGGACCACGGCGGAGTGGTGCGGGCAGGCGGTGCGGCGCTGTCAGACGCTGGACCGCCGGATGAAGAGCGAACGGGGAGTGGACAGCGCCGGAGAATTGAAGCTGCTGCTGGTGCAATTGGCCGCGGAGAGGAGCTGAACATGGAGCGCATCCGAGAAGTGATCGTAGTGGAGGGCCGCTATGATAAGAACACAGTTTCCCAGGTGGTGGACGCCACCGTGGTCACGCTGGGAGGCTTCGCTGTGTTCAATGACAGGGAGAAGCTGGCCTTTCTCCGCCGCCTGGCGGAGAAACGGGGCCTGATTCTCCTGACGGACAGCGACGGAGCAGGATTCCTCCTCCGGAATTATCTGAAAGGGGCCTTGCCCAAGGACAACGTCAAGCAAGCGTATATCCCCGACGTGAAAGGAAAAGAGCGCCGGAAGCGTAAAGGCGGAAAAGAGGGCAAACTGGGCGTGGAAGGCATGTCCCCCGCCGTGCTGATGGAGGCCCTCCGCCGCTGCGGTGCCACCTTTGAGGGTGAGGCCCCGCCGGAGCGGCGGGAAAACCTTACCAAAGCGGACCTCTTCGCTCTGGGCCTCAGCGGCGGAAAGGGAAGCGCCGAAAAACGCCGCACACTCCTGAAGCGCCTGGGTTTACCGGAGCACCTCACCGCCAACGGCATGCTGGAAGCGCTGAATCTCCTCTTCAGCCGGGAGGAACTGGAGGCAGTGCTGGCGGAAATGTAGACCTTCGACAAAATTCGACAGACTTTATTGGACGGCCCGTGCTATGCTGGCGACAGAACATACCCGCAGCTTTCAAGAGGCAGCGGGGCAAATAAGGAGGGGGCGGATTGCGCAAGCTGTTTGTAGGGGAGGCCCAATGCCGGGCTGCCCAAGCCCGTTATTATCTGCTGGAAGAAGATTTGGAGGAGCCTGGGTCCTATGGTGTTCAGGTCGAGCTGGAAGGGGAAACGGCGGCGGTTCGGAATCTCAGCCCCTCCCGGGAAAAGGTGCAGGCCCTGGCAGAGACTTTGGCCAAGGGAGCCGTGACGCCGGTGACCCTGCGGGACGTAGTGGACGATTGGCTGCTGGAATAGAGAACTTTTCCAAAAATAGAAAGTCCTTGTAACATTTACAAATTCTTCATAACTTTTGAGAAAAATCCCCTTTACAAATGGGGACGGCTGTACTATGATAATCACTGTTAGCACTCCTACTATTTGAGTGCTAACAGTGATTACGTTTTTAAAATTTTTATATTTTAAGGAGGAACCAACTATGAAACTCACCCCGCTTGCAGACCGCGTGATCCTGAAAATGGTGGAAACCGAGGAAACCACCAAGGGCGGTATCATCCTCACCGGCTCCGCTAAGGAGAAACCGTCTGTGGCCGAAGTCATTTCTGTGGGCCCCGGCGGCACTGTGGAAGGCAAGGAAGTCACTATGACCGTGAAGCCCGGCGACAAGGTGATTACCAGCCAGTACGCCGGCACGAAAGTAAAATTGGAAGATGTGGAGTACACCGTCGTCCGCCAAAACGACATTTTGGCAATTGTGGAATAAGCACACAACATTAATTGATTTGAAAAATCGGGAGGTAACGATTTATTATGTCTAAGCTTATCAAGCGCGGCGAAGACGCCCGCAAGGCGCTGGAAACCGGCGTCAACACCCTGGCCGATACCGTCAAGATCACCCTGGGCCCCAAGGGCCGGAACGTGGTTCTGGATAAGAAATACGGCGCTCCCCTCATCACCAATGACGGCGTGACCATCGCCAAGGAAATCGAACTGGACGATCCCTTTGAGAACATGG